>JAOAEA010000012.1:0-38941 GCA_026417035.1 Burkholderiales bacterium | reverse complement strand
GGCGGGAGCACCGCGCGCGCTCGGCACGCTACGCCGAAGCGCTCGCCACCGCGCCCGCCGGCAAGGACGGCCACATGCACCCGAACCGGATCTTCGCCGCGCTGCGCGAGGTGCTCGCGCCGGATGCGATCGCGATCGCCGACGGCGGCGACATCCTCTCCTTCGCGCGCATGGGCCTCCCGGCGACGACTTACCTCGACTCGGGCGCGTTCGGCTGCCTCGGCGTCGGCGTCCCCTATGGCGTCGCCGCGGCGCTCGCATTCCCGGGGCGCCAGGTGGCGGTGGTCACCGGCGACGGCGCGTTCGGCATCAACGCGATGGAGATCGACACGGCGAAACGCCACGGCGCGCGGGCCGTGTTCATCGTCGCCAACAACGCCGCGTGGAACATCGAGCGCCTCGACCAGGAGATGAACTACGGCGGGCGCGTGGTCGGCACGACGCTCCAATACGCCGACTACGCCATGATGGCGCGCGCCTTCGGCCTGCACGCCGAGCGCGTGACCGACCCGGCACGGCTCGCGCCCGCGCTCGCCGAGGCGTTCGCGAACGCCCCGGCGCTCGTCGACGTGGTGATCACGCAGCACGCGCTCTCGTCCGACGCGGGCAAGGGGCTCGGCTGGGTGCCGGACTACCAGGCGCTCACGGCCTGGGATGAAGCGGAGCGGCGGCGGCGGCAGTAGGGTCCGGCGGCGCGGGAGGTCGGTGGATGGGCGGGCTCCTCAACATCGGCGAGGCGGTGAGCACCCAGGCGGCGCTCTACCCGGAGAGAATCGGTGCCCGTGACCTCGCGCGCGCCCTGACCTTCCGGCAGTGGAACGAGCGCGCCTGCCGTCTCGCGAACGCGCTGCTCGGGATGGGCCTGCGCAAGGGCGACCGGGTCGCGGTGCTCGCCTACAACTGCGTCGAGTGGGCGGAGATCTACGCCGCGTTCGCCAAGGCGGGGCTGGTGGTCGTGCCGGTCAATTTCCGCCTGGTCGCCGAGGAGATCCGGTACATCGCCCAGGACGCGGGCGTGCGCGCGTTCATCGTGCAGCACGACCTCGTCGACCGCACCGAAGCGGTCCGCGGGGCGCTCGACGTGCCGGAGGGCCACTACGTGCACTTCGGTTCACCGCGCTGCCCCGCGGGCTACCGCGACTACGAGGCGCTGGTCGCGGCCGGCGCGCCGGGCGAGCCCGCGGTGTCGGTCGCGCCGGGCGACGCCTGGGCGTTCATGTACACCTCGGGCACGACGGGCAAGCCGA
Source organism: Burkholderiales bacterium (assembly GCA_026417035.1). Lineage (GTDB taxonomy): Bacteria > Pseudomonadota > Gammaproteobacteria > Burkholderiales > SG8-39 > JAOAEA01. Next base: position 37,694 of record JAOAEA010000012.1, on the reverse strand, counting down.
AGGGCGCGATCCGCGACCACGCCGGCGCGGCGCTCATCGCGCTCGTGACCGAGCTCGACTTCGGCTTCACGCGCGCCGACACAGGGCTCCTCGTGATGCCGATGTGCCACGCCAACTCGCTCTATTTCTTCTCCGCGTTCGCTTACTGCGGCGCGACGTGCACCGTCTACGACCGCAAGAGCTTCGACCCGGAGCACCTGCTCGCGACGCTCGCCGCGGAGCGGGTCACCTTCACCTCGCTCGTGCCGACGCACTACATCATGATGCTCGGGCTCGCCGAAGCGGTGAAGGCGAGGTACGACGTGGATCGCGTGAGCAAGCTCCTCGTCTCCTCGGCGCCGGCCCGCCGCGAGACGAAGCTCGCGGTGATGGAGCAGTTCCGCAATTCCCAGCTCTTCGAGCTCTACGGGTCCACCGAAGCCGGGTGGGTCACGCTGCTGCGACCGGAGGACCAGCTCACGAAGCTCGGCTCGATCGGCCGCGAATTCACCGGCACCGGGCGGGTGCGTCTGCTCGACGACGCCGGCAACGACGTGCCCGACGGCGGGATCGGCGAGCTCTACTCGCGCACGCCGTACACCTTCCGCGGCTACTGGAACCTGCCGGAGAAGACGGCGGAAGCCTTCCGTGGCGATTACTGCACCGTCGGCGACATGGCCCGCCGCGACGCGGACGGCTACTACTACCTCGTCGACCGCAAGAAGAACATGATCATCAGCGGCGGCGAGAACGTCTACCCGTCCGAGGTCGAGGGCCTCCTCGGCCGCCACCCCAAGGTGAAGGACGTCGCGGTGATCGGCGTGCCGCACGAGAAGTGGGGCGAGGCGGTGCATGCGGTGGTGGTGCTGCACGACGGCGCCACCGCGACCGCCGAGGAGATCCTCGACTGGTGCCGCGACAAGATCGCCGGCTACAAACGACCGCGCTCCATCGCGTTCCTGCGCGAAGAAGAGATGCCGCGGACGGCGACGGGCAAGATCCTGCACCGCCAGCTGCGGGCGATGTTCGCGAAGTAGCCGGACCGCCTTCAGCCCGCGGCCGGGGCGAACTCGCGCCGGTAGCGGCGGCCCTTCTGCACGTAGCTCTCGGCGGAGCGCTCGAGCGCCGCGAGCTCCTCGGGCCGCAGCTCGCGCACCACCTTGCCCGGCTGGCCGAGGATCAGCACGCCGTCGGGGAAACGCTTGCCTTCGGGGATGAGCGTCTTCGCGCCGACGAGCGTCCGGCTGCCGATCACCGCGTGGTTCAAGATCACGGCGCCGATGCCGATGAGCGATTCGTCGCCGATGGTGCAGCCGTGCAGCATCGCCATGTGGCCGACCGAACAGCCCGCGCCGATCGTGACCGGGATCCCCGGATCCGGGTGGATCACGCAGTTGTCCTGGATGTTGGTGCGGTCGCCGATGGTGACGAGGTCGTTGTCGCCGCGCACGACCGCGCCGAACCAGAAGCTCGCGTCGTTGCCGACGACGACCGATCCGACGAGCACGGCCGTCGGCGCGACGTAGACGTCGGCGCCGCGGAACGCGACCTTGCGTTCGCCCAGGCTGTAGACGGGCATCGGGGGCTCCGTGGTTGGCGGCGGCGATGTTAGCATCCGCCGACCCGACGCCCCAGGAACACGATGAAGCCGAGCCGGTCCACCTTCCTCGACATCCGCGGGCTGCGCTACCACGTCCGGGAATGGGGCACGCCGGGCGCGCCGCAGATGTTCATCCTGCACGGCTGGATGGACTCGTCGGCGTCGTTCCAGTTCGTCGTCGACGCCCTCGAGCGCGACTGGCACGTGCTCGCCCCCGACTGGCGGGGCTACGGCCTCACGGCGCGGCCGGCGGCGGACTGCTACTGGTTCCCCGATTACCTCGCCGACCTGGAGCGCATCCTCGCGCACTATTCGCCGGACGCGCCGGTGCGCCTCGTCGGCCACAGCATGGGCGGCAACATCGCCTGCCTCTACGGCGGCGTGCGTCCGAAGCGCATCGCGAAGATCGCGAACCTCGAAGGCTTCGGCCTCCCGGCGACGCAGCCGGACGACGCGCCGAAGCGCTACGCGCGCTGGCTCGACGAGCTGGCCGATCCGCCGACCCTGCGCGAGCACGAGAGCACCGCGGCGTTCGCGGCACGCCTGATGCACGGGAACGCGCGCCTCACCGCCGAGCGCGCGCGGTTCATCGCCGAGCACTGGAGCGAGCCAACTCCCGGCGCCCGCGTGCGCCCGCTCGCGGATCCCGCGCACAAGATCGTCAACCCCACGCTCTACCGGCTCGAGGAATCGATGGCGTGCTGGCGCGCGGTGACGGCGCCGGTGCTCTGGGTCGTGGGCGCGCAGACGCAGACGCTCGCGCAGATGCGGCTCACCGAGGCCGACCACGAAGCGCGCAAGCGCTGCTTCGCGAAGCTCGAAGCGCACACGATCCCGGATGCGGGTCACATGCTGCACCACGATCAGCCGGAGGTCCTGGCGCGCCTGCTGGAGGGATTCCTCGTCGGGTGAGGCGGACGCGCGTGCTACCATCGCTGCCGCCGTGTCCGCATCGCCCGCGCCGAACTTCGACCTCCACGCCCACTCGACCGCATCCGACGGCCTGCTCGCGCCGGCCGAGCTCGTGCGTCGGGCCGCCAGGCGCGGCGTCACGGCGCTCGCGCTCACCGACCACGACGAGACCCGCGGCCTCACGGAAGCCCTAGCCGCCGCGAGCGAGGCCGGCATCCGGCTGGTCGCGGGTGTCGAGATCTCGGTGACCTGGCGCGAGACGACCATCCACATCGTCGGGCTCGGCATCGACGCCGGCGATCCGGCCCTTCAGGAGGGCCTCGCGCGCACCCGCGCGAGCCGCGGCGAGCGGGCCCGCGCCATTGCAGCGGCGCTCGACGCGATCGGCATCCACGGGAGCCTCGCCGGCGCGTATCGCCACGCGGGCAACGCGGACCTGGTTGGCCGCACCCACTTCGCGCGGTTCCTGGTCGAGGCGCGCATCGCGCCCGACGTGAAGACGGTCTTCCGCCATTACCTCGCGCGCGGCAAACCGGGCTACGTCGCGCACCGCTGGGCGGCCCTCGCGGAGGCGTGCGCCTGGATCCGCGGCGCGGGCGGCACGGCGGTGCTGGCCCATCCCGCCCGCTATCGGCTTTCCCGGGCGGAGCTCGATGCGCTGCTCGAGGAGTTCAGGGCCGCGGGGGGCGAGGCGATCGAGGTGGTGTCGGGCGAGGCGGCCGACGCGAGCGCCTTGGCGCGCGTCGCGCGGGCCCACCGGCTCGCCGCCTCGCGCGGCTCGGATTTTCACGGGCCGGGCGAGGGCGGCGCGGAGCTCGGCCGCCTCCCGCCGCTGCCGGCGGATCTGGAGCCCGTCTGGGCGCGGCTCGGGGCCTGAGCGCGGCGATGACGGCGATGGCGCAGTTCTTCACCGTCCACCCCGTGAACCCGCAACCGCGCCTGATCCGCCAGGCGGCGGACATCATCCGCGCCGGCGGCGTCGTGGCGTATCCCACCGACTCGTGCTACGCGCTCGGCTGCCAGATCGGCGACAAGGCCGCGATGGAGCGCATCCGCTGGATCCGCGACGTCGACGAGAACCACCACTTCACGCTCATGTGCCGCGACCTCGCCGAGATCGGGCAGTACGCGCGCGTCGACAACGCGCGCTTCCGGCTGCTGAAGGCGGTGACACCGGGCAGCTACACGTTCATCCTCGAGGCGCAGCGCGACCTGCCGCGCCGGATCCTGCACCCCAAGCGGCGCACCATCGGCATCCGCATCCCGGACCATCCGGTGGCGAGCGGTCTGCTCGCCGAGCTGAACGAGCCGCTGCTCTCGACCACGCTGATCCTTCCCGGCGACGAGGAGCCGCTCACCGATCCGCACGCGATCCGCCAGCGCCTCGAGAAGGCGATCGAGCTCGTGATCGACGCCGGCCCGTGCGGCACCGTCCCCACGACGATCGTGGACCTCACCGGCGCGGCGCCCGAGATCATCCGGCAGGGCAAGGGCGCGGTCGCCCCTTTCCTGCATTGAATCAGGCTGCTCCCGGCGCGCGGCGGGCACGCGCGGCCGCTTTGGTAGAATTGAAAGCTTTCGAATCCTCCTCCCGATGAACCCGAGCGTCATCGCCAACCTCGCGATCGTCGCCCTGCCGATCGTGTTCGCGATCACGCTGCACGAGGCCGCGCACGGCTACGTCGCGCGGCATTTCGGCGACCAGACCGCCTGGCGGCTCGGCCGGATCAGCCTCAATCCGCTGCGGCACATCGACCCGGTGGGCACGATCATCGTGCCGCTCGTCATCTATTTCTCGAGCGCGATGCTCGGCGGCAGCGGGCTCATCTTCGGCTGGGCCAAGCCGGTGCCAGTCAACTTCAACGCCCTGCGGCACCCGAAACGCGACATGCTCTGGGTGGCCGCCGCCGGGCCCGGGGCGAACCTCGCCATGGCATTGGGCTGGGCGCTCGTCTTCAAGGTCGCGATCACGGCTCCCGAGAACTATTTCAGCGCGCCGCTCGCGATCATGGCCCAGGCCGGCGTCGCCGTGAACGTCGTGCTGATGGTCCTCAACCTGCTGCCGATCCTGCCGCTCGACGGCGGGCGCATCGCGGCGAGCCTGCTGCCGACCCGCATCGCGGTCCCCTACGCGCGGCTCGAGCCGTACGGCTTCCCGATCCTGCTGCTCCTGCTCTTCACGAACGTGCTCGGCGTCATCATCGGACCGATGGTCAGCATGTCCGAGCACTTCATCGAGAACCTCTTCCAGATCCAGCTCTAGGCGGTGCGGCGACCATGATCGAAGAGCGCGTCGTATCCGGCATGCGGCCGACCGGCACCCTGCACCTCGGGCACTACCACGGCGCCCTCAAGAACTGGGCGCGGCTCCAGACCGAGTATCCGTCGTTCTTCTTCGTGGCCGACTGGCACGCGCTCACGACGCACTACACCGAGCCCGACATCGTCGAGGCGAGCGTCTGGGACATGGTGATCGACTGGCTCGCCGCGGGTATCGACCCGTCGCAGGCGACGCTCTTCATCCAGTCGCGGGTCCCCGAGCACGCGGAGCTCTTCACCCTGCTCGCGATGTCCACGCCGCTCGGCTGGCTCGAGCGCGTGCCCACGTACAAGGACCAGCAGGAGAAGCTCGCCGACCGCGACCTGGCGACCTACGGCTTCCTCGGCTACCCGCTGCTCCAGGCTGCCGACATCCTGATCTACCGCGCCGCGTACGTGCCGGTCGGCGAGGACCAGGTCCCGCACGTCGAGCTCACGCGCGAGGTGGCACGGCGCTTCAACCACATGTACGGCCGCGAGCCCGGGTTCGAGGACAAGGTGAAGGCCGCCGCCAAGAAGATGGGGAGCCGCAAGGCGAAGCTCTACTTCGAGCTGCGCACGCGTTTCCAGGAGCAGGGCGACGAGGGCGCGCTCGAGACGGCGCGCGCGCTCGTCGACGAGCAGCAGAACCTGACGAGCGGCGACCGCGAGCGCCTGCTCGGCTATCTCGAGGGCAGCGGCCGCATCATCCTGGTCGAGCCGGATGCGCTGCTCACCGAAGCCTCGCGGCTGCCCGGCCTCGACGGCGCGAAGATGTCCAAGTCCTACGGCAACACCATCGGCCTGCGCGAGGACGCGGCGAGCGTGACGAAGAAGATCCGCACCATGCCCACCGACCCGGCGCGGGTGAAGCGGTCCGATCCGGGCGACCCCGAGAAGTGCCCGGTCTGGCAGTTCCACCTCGTGTACTCCGACGATAAGACGAAGAAGTGGGTGCAGGAGGGCTGCCGCAGCGCCGGGATCGGCTGCCTCGAGTGCAAGCAGCCGGTGGTCGACGCGGTGCTCGCAGAGCAGGCGCCGATGCGCGAGCGCGCGCAGAAGTACGTCGACGATCCGACCCTGGTGCGCAACATCCTCGCCGACGGCTGCGACAAGGCGCGCGCGATCGCCCGCGAGACCATGCGCGAGGTGCGCGAAGTGATGGGGCTCGCCTACACATGACCCGAGCGCCGACGCTGCCGGGCGGCGTGGCGGCCGGATGCGGGCGCGCCCGGCGCGGGGGAGCGACCCCGGGAGAACGTTAGCGATGACCCTCGAACTCGTCCACGACGCGGATGCGGCCCCGGCCGCGCCGACGGCGAAGGTGCATGGCGAAGCGCTCGCCGAGCTCCCGGCCGACCTCTACATCCCGCCGGACGCCCTCGAAGTGTTCCTCGAGGCCTTCGAAGGGCCGCTCGACCTGTTGCTCTATCTCATCCGCAAGGCGAACCTCGATGTGCTCGACATCCCGATGGCCGAGCTCACCCGCCAGTACCTCGATTACGTCGAGGTGATGCGGCACCGCAACCTCGAGCTCGCCGCCGAGTACCTGGTCATGGCGGCGATGCTGATGGAGATCAAGTCGCGGATGCTGCTGCCGCGCCCGCGGCTCGCCGGCGAGGAGGAGGCCGAGGACCCGCGTGCTGAGCTCGTCCGCCGCCTGCTCGAGTACGAGCGCATCAAGGCCGCGGCGCAGAAGCTCGACGAGATGCCGCAGGCGGGGCGGGACTTCCTGCGCGTGGAGGTGTGGGTCGAGGAGACGCTGGCGAAGCGCCTGCCGCGGGTGCGCGCGGAAGACCTCGCCGCAGCGTGGCGCGGCCTGCTCCGGCAGGCGCGCGTGCGCCAGCACCACCGCGTCACGCGCGAGGAGCTCTCGGTGCGCGAGCACATGTCCCGAATGCTGCGGGCGCTCGCGGACGGCGCGTTCCGCGAATTCACGACGCTCTTCGACCCGGCGAGGGGCGTCGCCGTGCTGGTGGTGACGTTCCTCGCGCTCCTCGAGCTCACGCGCGAGGCGCTCGTCGAGGTGACGCAGGCGGAGCCGTTCGCGCCGATCTACGTCAGGCGCACCGGCGAGCCCGAGGTCGCCGCCGCCTGAGCGGCCGGTTCCTGAGGAAGAACGATGCTGAGCCCGAACGAAGTCAAGACCGTCCTCGAAGCCGCGCTGCTCGCGAGCGGCGTGCCACTCACCATCGCCGACCTGCGGCGCCTCTTCGACGACGAAGTGGGCGGCGACACGATCCGGCGGCTCCTCGACGAGCTGCGCGAGGCGTGGGCGGGGCGGGGCGTCGAGCTCGTCAACCTCGCGAGCGGCTGGCGCTTCCAGACGCGCCCCGAGTTCCAGCGCTACCTCGAGCGGGTCAACCCGGAGAAGCCGCCGAAGTACTCGCGCGCGGTGCTCGAGACGCTGGCGATCATCGCCTACAAGCAGCCGGTGACGCGCGGCGACATCGAGGACATCCGCGGCGTCACCGTCGCGCCGACGGTGATCAAGGCGCTCGAGGCGCGCGGCTGGATCGACGTCGTCGCGCACCGCGAGGCGCCGGGACGGCCGGCGCTGTATGGCACGACGCGCGCGTTCCTCGACGACTTGGGGCTGCGTTCTCTCGACGAGCTGCCGCCGATCGACGACCTGGTGGCGTCCCTCGATCTCGCGGCGCCGCCGGCGGACGCCGCGCCCGCCCTGGACGGAACCTCGCCCGCCGATGCCTCCCCGCCGGCCGAGCCGCAAGCCGCGGCGGCCTGAGCTCCGGCGCGCGGCGCCGGCGCCGGTGGCGGCCGAGCGCCTGCAGAAAGTGCTGGCGCGCTCGGGCGTCGGATCGCGCCGCGACATGGAGGCGATGATCGCCGCGCGGCGGGTGATCGTGAACGAGCGTCCTGCCGAGCTCGGGCAGCGCGTGGGTCCCGGCGACCGGGTCAAGGTGGACGGAAGGCTCGTCAACCTGCGGTTCGAGGATCGGCCGCCGCGGGTGCTGCTCTACCACAAGCCCGCCGGCGAGATCGTTTCCGCCGACGATCCCGGGGGCCGCCCGAGCGTCTTCGAGAAGCTGCCGCGGCTCCGGGGCGGCCGGTGGGTGTCCGTCGGCCGGCTCGACTTCAACAGCGAGGGGCTGCTCGTCCTCACGACGTCGGGCGATCTCGCCGCGCGCCTGATGCACCCGCGTTATGGGCTCGAGCGCGAGTACGCCGTCCGGGTGCGGGGCGGGCTCTCGGCCGAGGCGGTCCGGCGGCTTCGCGAGGGGGTGGAGCTCGCCGATGGGTTGGCCCGTTTCGACAGCCTGGAGGACGCGGGCGGCGAGGGGGCCAACCGGTGGTACCGGGGGGTGCTCCGTGAGGGCAGGAACCGCGAGGTTCGGCGTATGGTCGAGGCGGTCGGCGGCGCGGTCAGCCGGCTGATCCGCACGCGCTTCGGTCCGATCGCGCTCCCGCGCGCCCTGAAGCGCGGCATGTCGCGGGAGCTCGAGCCCGCCGAGGTGTCCGCGCTCCTCGCGCAGCTCGGTATGGGGGCGCCCGGCCCGCAGACGCGACCGACGCGCGTGCAGCTGGCGCGCCCGGGGCGCGCCCCTGGCCGGCGCGGCTCGGCGCGCCAGCGCTAGGCCGAGCCTCCCCGAAGCCCGCCCCTCCGGGGCCGGTTGTCCGGGCCCGTTTCGTCTGCTATTATTTCAAGGCTTTACGGGATGGGCTTCGAGCCCATTTTTTGTTTCCGAATCCGGAGCGGGCGGGGTGCCGGAAGGCGCGCGCTCCCGCGCGGTTCGGGCCGGCGGCGGGGCGCCCCGCCGCCGGGATGCGGGCGACTAGGATGGGCGTGATGCCGCAGGCATCGCTTCCCCTGGGTCCGGGGAGCACGAGGGGCGCCGCGAGGCTGCTTCGCCCTCCGTGGCGTGGACGACTGACATGAGGAACTTGGACGAACTTGTCGAAGCGACCGTCGCCGGGCTCGGATACGAGCTCGTGGACTTCGAGCGCCCGAACCGCGGGCGGCTCCTGCGCATCTTCATCGACCGGCCCGCGGGGAGCGCGGCGGCCGGAATCACGGTCGAAGACTGCGAGCGCGCGAGCCGCCAAGTGAGTCGCGTCCTCGAGGTCGAGGGCTTCGACTACGACCGCCTCGAGGTGTCCTCGCCGGGTCTCGACCGGGTGCTGAAGAAGCCGGCCGACTTCCGCCGGTTCGTCGGCGAGCCGGCGAGCCTCAGCCTGCGCGCGCCGGTGGGCGGGCGCAAGCGCTTCACCGGCGTGCTGCGCGGGGCGAGCGAGGAAGGCGTCGACCTCGAGGTCGACGGCACGATGCATACTTTCAGGTTCGCGGATGTGGAGCGGGCACGGCTGGTGCCCCGGATCTAGGTGCAGGCGGAGAGCGAACAGATGAGCCGCGAGTTGCTGTTGCTGGTGGATGCGCTGGCGCGCGAGAAGAACGTCCAGAAGGAGATCGTGTTCGGCGCGCTCGAGCAGGCCATCGGCTCGGCCACCAAGAAGCGCTTCCCCGAGGAGGTCGAGGTGCGCGTCGCCATCGACCGCGAGACGGGCGAGTTCGAGTCGTTCCGCCGCTGGCAGGTGGTGCCCGACGACGCGGTCGAGTTCCCGTCGCACCAGATCGCCGTCTCGAAGGCGCGCGAGCAATACGCCGATGTCGACGTCGAGGACTTCATCGAGGAGCCGCTCGAGCCGATCGAGTTCGGGCGCATCGGCGCGCAGGCCGCGAAGCAGGTGATCCTGCAGAAGATCCGCGACGCCGAGCGCGAGCAGATCCTGCAGGACTTCCTCGCCCGCGGCGACAAGCTCCTCACCGGGACCATCAAGCGCATGGAGCGCGGCAACGCCATCATCGAGTCGGGCCGCGTCGAGGCGGTGCTGCCGCGCGACCAGATGATCCCGAAGGAGAACCTGCGCGTGGGCGACCGCTGCCGTGCGCTCGTGCTGAAGATCGACCGCGCCGCGCGCGGCCCGCAGCTCGTCCTCTCGCGCACCGCGCCCGAGTTCATCATCGAGCTCTTCCGGCTGGAGGTGCCCGAGATGGAGGAGGGGCTGCTCGAGATCAAATCCGCGGCCCGCGACCCGGGCGTGCGCGCGAAGATCGCCGTCGTCTCGCACGACAAGCGCGTCGACCCGATCGGCACCTGCGTCGGCATGCGCGGCTCGCGGGTCCAGGCGGTGACGCAGGAGCTCGCCGGCGAGCGCGTCGACATCGTCCTGTGGTCGCCCGATCCGGCGCAGTTCGTGATCGGCGCGCTCGCGCCCGCCGAGGTCTCGAGCATCGTGGTGGACGAGGAGCGCCACGCGATGGACGTGGTGGTGGACGAAGAGAACCTCGCCATCGCCATCGGCCGCGCCGGGCAGAACGTGCGCCTCGCCTCCGAGCTCACCGGCTGGACGATCAACCTCATGAGCGAGGAGGAGTCGCGCGAGAAGCAGGAGGCGGAAACGTCCTCGACGCGCAGGCTCTTCATGGAGAAGCTCGACGTCGACGAGGACCTCGCCGACCTCCTGGTGCAGGAGGGCTTCTCGACGCTCGAAGAGGTCGCCTACGTGCCGATCAACGAGATGCTCGAGATCGAGGGGCTCGACGAGCCCACCGTGAACGAGCTGCGCGCCCGGGCGCGGGACGCGCTGATCGTGCAGGCGATCAAGAGCGAGGAGCAGGTGGAGAGCGTCGAGAAGAGCCTGCTCGAGCTCGAGGGCATGGACACCGAGCTCGCGGCCAAGCTCGCCGAAGCCGGCGTGCGCACGCGCGACGAGCTCGCCGACCTCGCCGTCGACGAGCTCGTCGAGCTCGCGGGCATCGACGAGGCGCGCGCCCGCGGGCTCATCATGAAGGCGCGCGAGCACTGGTTCGCGCAGGAGTGAGGTCGACCGGATGGCACAGACGAGCGTCGCGCAGTTTGCAGGGGAGCTGAAGGTCCAGCCGGCGGTGCTGCTCGAGCAGCTGCGCGCGGCCGGCGTGCACAAGAAGCTCGCCGAGGACCTGTTGACCGAGCAGGACAAGACCAAGCTCCTGGAGTACCTGCGGCGCGCGCACGGCTCGGCCGAGCCGAAGACCAAGATCACCCTCACGCGCAAGCAGACCACCGAGATCAAGAAGGCCGATTCCACCGGCAAGGCGCGCACGATCCAGGTGGAGGTGCGCAAGAAGCGGGTGTTCGTCAAGCGCGAGGCGGGCGAGGGCGCCGCGGCGCCCGAGGCCGTCGCCGAGGCGGCCGCCCCGGCGGCCCCGCCGGCGCCGCCGCCGGTGGATGCCCGGGAAGCCCAGGTCCGCGAGGAGGAACGCCGCCGCGACGAGGAGCTCGCCGCGCGCCAGGCGGCCGAGCTCGCCGAGAAACAGGAGCGCGAGCGCAAGCTCGCCGAGCAGCGCGAGGCGGAGCGCCGCGCCGCGGAGGAAGCCGCCAAGACGGCCGCCGCCCCGGCCGACACCACGCTCCACCGGCCGAAGACGGCCGCCGGCGAGGGCGAGAAGAAGGCGAAGAAGGCCGAGAAGCCCGTCGGCACGTGGCGCGACGATTCGGCCAAGCGGCGCACGATCAAGACGCGCGGCGACGTCGCCGGCGGCGCGGCCGGCTGGCACCAGCCGAAGGTGCCGCGGCACGCGCGGCACGGCGACGGCGAGTCCCGGGCGTTCACGCCGCCGACCGAGCCCGTGGTGCGCGAGATCCACGTCCCGGAGACGATCACCGTCGCCGACCTGGCGCACAAGATGTCGGTGAAGGCCGCCGAGGTCATCAAGACGATGATGAAGCTCGGCCAGATGGTCACGATCAACCAGGTCATCGACCAGGAGACGGCGATGATCGTGGTCGAGGAGATGGGCCACAAGGCGATCGCCGCGAAGATCGACGATCCCGAGGCGTTCCTGCTCGAGGAGGCCCCGGCCCATGCGCCGGCCGAGGCGAAGCCGCGCCCGCCGGTCGTGACGGTGATGGGCCACGTCGACCACGGGAAGACCTCGCTCCTCGACTACATCCGCCGCACGAAGGTCGCCGCGGGCGAGGCGGGCGGGATCACGCAGCACATCGGCGCCTACCACGTCGAGACGCCGCGCGGGGTGGTCACCTTCCTCGACACGCCGGGCCACGAGGCGTTCACGGCGATGCGCGCGCGCGGCGCCAAGGTCACCGACATCGTGGTGCTGGTGGTCGCCGCCGACGACGGGGTGATGCCGCAGACGATCGAGGCGATCTCGCACGCGAAGGCCGCGGGCGTGCCGCTCGTCGTCGCCATCAACAAGATCGACAAGCCGGAGGCGAACCCGGAGCGCGTGAAGCAGGAGCTCGTGGCGCAGAACGTGGTGCCGGAGGAATACGGTGGCGATTCGCCGTTCGTCGCGGTCTCCGCGAAGACCGGCAAGGGCATCGACGAGCTGCTCGAGAACATCCTGCTGCAGGCCGAGGTGAAGGAGCTCAAGGCGCCGGTCGAGGCGCCGGCGAAAGGCATCGTCATCGAGTCGCGTCTCGACAAGGGCCGCGGGCCGGTCGCGACGGTGCTGGTGCAGTCGGGCACGCTCAAGCGCGGCGACGTCCTGCTCGCCGGGGCGACGTTCGGCCGGGTGCGCGCGATGCTCGACGAGAACGGCAAGGCGATCCAGGCCGCGGGCCCGTCGATCCCGGTGGAGATCCAGGGGCTCTCCGACGTGCCCAACGCCGGCGACGAGATCGTGGTGCTCGGCGACGAGCGCAAGGCGCGCGAGATCGCGCTGTTCCGTCAGGGCAAGTACCGCGACGTCAAGCTCGCCAAGCAGCAGGCGGCGAAGCTCGAGACCATGTTCGACCAGATGGGTGAGGGCGAGGCGAAGGTCCTCAACATCCTGCTCAAGGCCGACGTGCAGGGATCACAGGAGGCCCTCGTGCACGCCCTGACGAAGCTCTCGACCGACGAGGTGAAGGTCAACGTCATCCACGCGGCCGTGGGCGGTATCACCGAGAGCGACGTGAACCTCGCGCTCGCCTCGAAGGCGGTGATCGTGGGCTTCAACACCCGGGCGGACGTCGCGGCGCGCAAGCTCGCCGAGACCTCCGGCGTCGACATCCGCTACTACAACATCATCTACGATGCGGTCGACGAAGTGAAGGCGGCGCTCTCGGGCATGCTCACCCCGGAGAAGAAGGAGCAGGCGGTCGGGCTCGTCGAGGTGCGTCAGGTGTTCCGCATCTCGAAGGTCGGCACCGTGGCCGGCTGCTACGTCGTCGACGGCGTGGTCCGGCGCGGCTCGCGCGTTCGGCTGCTGCGCGACAACGTGGTCGTCTACGACGGCGAGCTCGACTCGCTCAAGCGCTTCAAGGACGACGTGCGCGAGGTCAAGGCCGGGTTCGAGTGCGGCCTATCGATCAAGAACTACGCCGACATCCAGGTCGGGGACCAGCTCGAGGTCTACGAGGTGCAGGAGGTCGCGCGCACGCTCTAGCGTCCCGCGCGGGCGCGCGCCTCGCGGCTCCTCCCACGCAGACATGGCCAACGCCCAGCGCCTCGCCCGGGTCGCCGACCAGATCCAGCGCGAGCTCGCCGACATCATCCGGCTCGAGCTGCGCGACCCGCGGGTCCACATGGTCACGATCACGGGCGTCGACGTGACGCCGGACCTCATGCACGCGAAGGTCTACGTGACCTCGCTCGGACCCGAGGCGGAGCGCGAGGAGACGCTCGCCGGGCTGCGTCGCGCCGCCGGCTTCATGCGCTCGCTCCTCGGCAGGCGGCTGCACACGCATGCGACGCCGCAGCTCCACTTCCTCTACGACCCCTCGATCGAGCGCGGCGTGCGCCTCACCCACCTCATCGACGAGGCCGTCTCGGGCGCCAAGCCCGATGCCGACTGAGCCCGCCCGGGCCGCCCGCCGCGGGCGGGGCGAACCGATCGACGGCGTCCTCCTCCTCGACAAGCCGCCGGGGATGACCTCGAACGCCGCCCTGCAGGCGGCGAAGCGGCTGCTCGCGGCCGCGAAGGCGGGCCACACCGGGACGCTCGACCCGCTCGCGAGCGGCTTGCTCCCCCTCTGCTTCGGGGAGGCCACGAAGCTCTCGGGCTACCTCCTCGACGCCGACAAGGCGTACACGGCGCGCGTGGCGCTCGGCGCGCGGACGACCACCGGGGACGCCGAGGGCGAGGTCGTCGAGACGCGGCCGGTGGCCGTGGACGCCGCGAAGCTGGAAGCGGCGCTCGCGCGCTTCCGCGGCCGGATCGAGCAGGTGCCGCCCATGCATTCGGCGCTCAAGCGCGACGGGCGGCCCCTCTACGACTATGCGCGCGCCGGCGTCGACGTGCCGCGGGAACCGCGGGCGGTGACGATCGCGAGCCTCGAATGGCGCGATCTCGCCCCCGATGGCGTGACGCTGGACGTGGTCTGCTCGAAGGGCACGTACATCCGGGTCCTCGCGGAGGACCTCGGCGCCGCGCTCGGTTGCGGCGCGCACCTCGCCGCGCTGCGGCGCACGGGCGTCGGCCCTTTCGACATTGCGGGCTCGGTCACGCTCGACGCGCTCGCCGCGCTGCCGCTTCCCGCACGCCGGGCCGCGCTCCTTCCCGCGGACAGCCTGGTCGCGGCCCTGCCGGCCGTGGAGCTCGAGGCCGGCGGCGCGGCGGCGTTCCGGCATGGCCAGCCGATCCCCGGTGCCGCCACCGGAACGGGGTCGCGCCGCGTCTACTGCGGCGGGCGCCTCCTGGGCGTGGGCGAAGCGGGCGGCGACGGGGTGCTCCGGCCGCGGCGCGTCCTCCTGCTCGACGGGGCAGGCTGAAACGGCCCGGGAACCGTCGCGCTTCCGGCTTGTTGGCGCCGGCGAACTTCGTGTAAAATCGCGCGCTTACCCGAGAGACGCGACAGAGCAGAGAGAGAGATCAGGCATGCCCGTCACCGTTGCGCACAAGGCGCAGATCGTGCAGAACCACCAGCGCAAGCCGGGCGACACCGGCTCGCCCGAAGTCCAGGTCGCGCTCCTCACGGCGCGCATCAACGGCCTCGCCGACCACTTCAAGACGAACGTCAAGGACCACCACTCCCGCCGCGGCCTGCTGCGGATGGTGAGCCGCCGCCGCAAGCTCCTCGATTACCTCAAGCGCAAGGACGCGGACGGCTACCGCAAGCTGATCGAGCAACTCGGCCTGCGCAAGTAAGCCCGATGACGCCCACCCCGAACTCGGCGGTGGGCGTTTCGCTTTCGGATCCCGAGACAACCGGCATGCGCCGCCTCCTCCCGGCATCGGCAGGGGAGGGTCTGCGCGCGCGCGATGCCCACTCCCCATCGGAGCAGCCATGTTCAACGTGACCAGGAAGACCTTCCAGTACGGCGCTCACACCGTGACCCTCGAGACGGGCGAAGTGGCCCGCCAGGCGACGGGCGCCGTTCTCGTCAACATGGACGACACCGTCGTCCTCTGCAGCGTCGTCGCGGCGAAGAAGCCGAAGCCCGGCCAGTCGTTCTTCCCGCTGACGGTCGACTACGTGGAGAAGTTCTACGCCGCGGGCCGCATCCCCGGCGGCTTCTTCAAGCGCGAGGGCAAACCCTCGGAGAAGGACACGCTCACCTCGCGGCTCATCGACCGCCCGATCCGGCCGCTCTTCCCGGAGGGCTTCTACAACGAGGTGCAGGTGGTCGCGACCGTGCTCTCCGCGAACCCCGAGGTCGATGGCGACATCGCCGCGATGATCGGCTGCTCCGCCGCGCTCGCCATCTCGGGCATCCCGTTCAACGGCCCGATCGGCGCTGCACGCGTGGGGTACGTGGACGGCCAGTACGTGCTCAACCCGACGGCCTCGCAGCTGAAGAGCTCCCGGCTGAACCTCGTCGTCGCCGGCACCGAGCACGCGGT
Organism: Burkholderiales bacterium; assembly: GCA_026417035.1. Lineage (GTDB taxonomy): Bacteria > Pseudomonadota > Gammaproteobacteria > Burkholderiales > SG8-39 > JAOAEA01. The sequence goes on along the minus strand of JAOAEA010000012.1, from coordinate 22,119 downwards.
GCTGATGGTCGAGTCCGAGGCGCAGGAGCTCTCCGAGGACACGATGCTCGGCGCGGTGGTGTTCGGGCACGAGCAGATGCAGGCGGCGATCCGCGCGATCAACGAGCTCGCCGACGAGGCGGGCAAGCCCGCGTGGGACTGGCAGCCGCCCGCGCGCGACGAATCCCTGGTGGCGCGCATCACCGAGCTCGCCGAAGGCCCGCTGCGCGAGGCGTACGGCATCCGCCAGAAGCAGGCGCGCTCGGCGCGGCTCGACGAGATCCGCAAGATGGTGGACGAGGCGGTGCTCGTCGGCGACAACCCCCCGGACGCCAACCTCGTCGGCGACATCCTCTTCGGCCTCGAGGCGAAGATCGTGCGCAGCCAGATCCTCGACGGCGAGCCGCGCATCGACGGCCGCGACACGCGCACCGTGCGCCCGATCTCGATCCGGGTCGGCTGCCTGCCGCGCACGCACGGCTCGGCGCTGTTCACCCGTGGCGAGACGCAGGCGCTGGTGGTGGCGACCCTGGGCACCGGCCGCGACGAGCAGATCATCGACGCGATCACGGGCGAGTACCGCGAGCGCTTCATGCTCCACTACAACATGCCGCCCTACGCCACCGGCGAGACCGGCCGGATGGGCGCGCCGAAGCGGCGCGAGATCGGGCACGGACGGCTCGCCAAGCGGGCGCTCGCGGCGGTCCTGCCGACGGCCGAGGAATTCGGTTACTCGATCCGCGTCGTTTCCGAGATCACCGAGTCGAACGGCTCCTCGTCGATGGCGAGCGTCTGCGGCGGCAGCCTGGCGCTGATGGACGCGGGCGTGCCGGTGAAAGCGCCGGTCGCGGGGATCGCGATGGGCCTGATCAAGGAAGGCAACCGGTTCGCGGTGCTGTCCGACATCCTCGGCGACGAGGACCACCTGGGCGACATGGACTTCAAGGTCGCCGGGACGCAGGGCGGCGTGACCGCGCTGCAGATGGACATCAAGATCGAGGGCATCACCAAGGAGATCATGGCGGTCGCGCTCGCGCAGGCGCGCGAGGGCCGGATGCACATCCTCGGCAAGATGCAGGAGGCGCTCACGGCGCCGCGCGGGGAGATCTCGACCTACGCGCCCCGCATCATCAAGATCAAGATCAACCCCGAGAAGATCCGCGACGTCATCGGCAAGGGCGGCGTGGTGGTGCGCGGCCTGCAGGAGGAGACCGGCACGACCATCGAGATCGCCGACGACGGCACGATCTCGATCGCCAGCCTGTCGGCCGAGGGCGGCGAGGCGGCCAAGAAGCGCATCCTCGAGATCACCGCCGACGTGGAGGTCGGGAAGGTCTACGACGGCACCGTGCTGAAGCTCCTCGACTTCGGCGCGATCGTGAGCGTGCTGCCCGGCCGCGACGGGCTGCTGCACATCTCGCAGATCTCCAACACCCGCGTCAACAACGTCTCGGACTTCCTGAAGGAGGGCCAGGCGGTGAAGGTGAAGGTGCTGGAAGCCGACGAGAAGGGCCGGCTGCGCCTCTCGATGAAGGCCGTCTCCGAGGCGGAGGCCGCGGTTCAGACGTCCTGAGCGGGGCCGGGCGGGAAGACCCGCGCGCGACGCGCGGGCGCGAAAGGAAACGGCGCCCGCGGGCGCCGTTGTCGCTCGGGAGGAGGCGCCCGCGCGCGGCTACTTGGCGACCTGACGCTCGCGCATCTCCTGGAGCGTCTTGCACTCGATGCAAAGCGACGCCGTGGGCCGCGCCGCCAGCCGGTCGAGCCCGATCTCGACGCCGCAGCCCTCGCAGTACCCGTACTCGTCCGCGTCGATCTTCGCGATCGTCTCGTCGATCTTCTTGATGAGCTTGCGCTCGCGGTCGCGGTTGCGGAGCTCGAGGGCCATGTCCGATTCCTGCGTGGCCCGGTCGTTCGGGTCGGCGAAGAGGGTCGCCTCGTCCTGCATGGTGTGGACGGTGCGGTCGATGTCGAGCGACAGCTCCTGCTTGAGCGATTCCAGCACCTTGCGGAAGTGTGCCTTCTGCCGCGGGCTCATGTACTCCTCGCCCGTGCGCGGTTCGTAGGGGGAGACCTTCCTCGAAAGCGATTCCACGGGCATGCCGGGTGCGATCCTCTGCGGCGGAAAACGAAGGCCGACTTATGCCAGAAAGAGGGGGGTGGGGCAAGGCAATTTTCCTTGTCCGCCCAGCGCGTTGACCGGCATTCCCCGAGCGAGTACACTTCGCGCCCTCCGGGGTGTGGCGCAGCCTGGTAGCGCGCTTGCTTTGGGAGCAAGATGTCGGGAGTTCGAATCTCTCCACCCCGACCAGGTTCCGCACCCGCCCGACAGGTCCGAACGAGCGCCCGTAGCTCAACCGGATAGAGCATCGGCCTTCTAAGCCGGCGGTTACAGGTTCGAGTCCTGTCGGGCGCGCCCCAGGCCGTTTTCGACGGTGGCGGTAGCTCAGTTGGTAGAGTCCCGGATTGTGATTCCGGTTGTCGTGGGTTCGAGTCCCATCCGCCACCCCAGCCCCTCTCGCACGATGCCGCGGGCCGAGCGTCCCGGACGTAGCGGCGCGCGCCGCCGTCACGCGACGCGCAGCGGCGGCTCGTTCATCAGCGCGATCTGCTCGCGCAGCTCCAGCACGCGGTCCTGCCAGTAGCGCTGCGTGTTGAACCACGGAAACGCCGCGGGGAAGGCGGGGTCGTCCCAGCGGCGGGCGAGCCAGGCGGAGTAGTGCAGCAGCCGCAGCGTGCGCAGCGCTTCCACGAGGGCGAGCTCGCGCGGGTCGAACTCGCGGAAGCGCTCGTAGCCCGCCAGCACGCGCTCGAGCTGCCGCGCCATCGTTTCCCGGTCTCCCGACAGCAGCATCCACAGGTCCTGCACGGCGGGACCCATGCGGCTGTCGTCGAAGTCCACGAAATGCGGCCCGTCGTCCGTCCAGAGGATGTTCCCGGCGTGGCAGTCGCCGTGCAGCCGCAGGCGGCGCACCTCGCCGGCGCGGGCGAAGGCGCCGCGCACGCCCGCGAGCGCCTGGTCGACCACGCTCGTCCACGCGGCGGCGAGGTCGGCGGGGATGAAACCGTGCCCGAGGAGATACTCGCGCGACTCGACGCCGAAGCTCTCGATGTCGAGCGCCGGCCGCGCCGCGAAAGGGCGGACGGCGCCCACGGCGTGGATCCGGCCGATGAAGCGGCCGATCCACTCGAGAGTGGCCGGATCCTCGAGCTCGGGCGCGCGGCCGCCGCGCTTGGGGTAGACCGCGAAGCGGTACCCCGCGAACGCGTGCAAGGTCTTCCCTGCTACCGCGACCGGCGCTACGACCGGGATCTCGTGCGCCGCGAGCTCGGCGACGAACGCGTGCTCCTCGAGAATCTGCGCGTCGCTCCACCGTGACGGGCGGTAGAACTTCGCGACCACCGCGTTGCCGGCGCCCGCGGGCGCGAACGGCTCCTCGAGCCAGATCTGGTAGACGCGGTTCTCGTAGCTGTTCAACGCGAGCAGGCGTCCGTCGCCGCGCACGCCGACGCTCTCGACCGCATCGAGGACGCGGTCGGGCGTGAGCCCGGAATAGGGAACGTCCGCTCGCTCCGGCATGCGCCGATTCTGAGGATCGCGGCCCCGGCGGTTCAGGCGCCGGGCAGGTCGGCGCGCCGGAGCAGGAACACGTGCTCGTCGCCGGCGCTCGTGTCGAGCCAGGTGAACGGAAGGCGCGGGTACGCGGCCTCGAGGGCTTCGCGGTTGTGCCCGATCTCCACGACCAGGATCCCGTCCCCGGTGAGGTGCGCGCGCGCCGCGTCGAGGATCCGGCGCACGCAGGCGAGGCCGTCCTTCCCGCCCGCGAGCGCGATGCGCGGCTCGTGCCGGTGCTCGGCCGGCAGCGCGCGCATCGACGGCGCATCGACGTACGGCGGGTTCGACACGATGACGTCGTAGCGCTCGCCGCCGAGCGCGGCGAAGAGGTCGGAGCGCACGAGGCGCACCCGGTCGCGAAGGCCATAGGCCTCGACGTTCTCGCGGGCGACGGCGAGCGCGCCCGCGGAGACGTCGGCCGCATCGACCCGCGCCGAGGGGAACGCGAGCGCGGCGGCGATCGCGAGGCATCCCGAGCCGGTGCAAAGATCGAGCACCGCCGCCACCGCATCCGGGTCCACGACCCACGGCGACAGGCGCTCGCGCAGGAGCTCGGCGATGAACGAGCGCGGCACGATCACCCGCGGGTCGACCTTGAACCGCAGGTCACCGAGCCAGGCTTCGCCGGTGAGGTACGCGGCGGGGATGCGCTCCTGCACGCGGCGGTCGAGCACGGCGGCGAGCGCGGCCGCCTCCGCGCGGGTCAAGCGCGCATCGAGGAACGGCTCGAGCCGGTCGAGCGGCAGCCGCAGCGTGTGGAGGACGAGGTACGCGGCCTCGTCGTAAGCGTCCTGGGTCCCGTGCCCGAAGTGCAGGCCGGCCTCGGTGAAGCGGCTCACGGCGAAACGCAGCCAGTCGCGCACCGTGACGAGCCCGGCGGCTGCGGCGGCGAAGGGGCCTCGCGATCGCCGCGCCATCGCTCAGGGGAGGAGACGCCGCAGCGCGCCGAGATAGGCGCGCCGCAGCGGCTCGATGGACGCGACCTCGACGTGCTCGTCGACCTGATGGATGCTCTCGTTGACCGGCCCGAACTCGACCACCTCGCGGGCGATCGTCGCGATGAAGCGTCCATCGGAGGTCCCCCCGGTCGTGGACACTTCCGGCGTCACGCCGGCGGCCTCGCGGATCGCTTCCGTGAGGACGGCCACCAACGTGCCGCGCGGCGTGAGGAACGGGCTCGCGCCGAGCGTCCACTCGATGGCGTAGTCGAGACCGTGCCGGTCGAGCACCTCGCGCACGCGCCGCTCCAGGGACTCGGGCGTGCTCGCCGTGGAGAAGCGGAAGTTGAAGAGGACTTCCATCTCGCCGGGGATGACGTTCGCCGCGCCCGTGCCGGCGTGGACGTTCGAGATCTGCCAGGTGGTGGGTGGAAAGTATTCGTTCCCGCGGTCCCACTCGACGGCGGCGAGCTCCGCGAGGGCGGGCGCTGCCAGGTGCACCGGGTTGCGGGCGAGGTGCGGATAGGCGACGTGCCCTTGGCGCCCCTTCACCACGAGCCGGCCCGTGAGCGAGCCGCGGCGGCCGTTCTTCACCGTGTCGCCCAGTTTCGCGACGCTCGTCGGTTCGCCGACGATGCAGTAGTCGATCGACTCGCCTCGCGCGCGCAGGCGCTCGACGACGCGCGCGGTCCCGTCCACCGCGGGCCCTTCCTCGTCGGAGGTGAGGAGCAGGGCGATCGAGCCGCCGTGGCGCGGACGCTCGGCGACGAACGCCTCGATCGCGGTGACGAACGCTGCGAGCGACGTCTTCATGTCGGCGGCGCCCCGCCCGTAGAGCCTCCCGGCGCGCTCGGTCGGGACGAACGGGTCCGAGTGCCATGCCTCGAGCGGCCCTGCGGGCACGACGTCGGTGTGGCCCGCGAAGCAGACGAGCGGCGCCGACTCCCCGCGCCGCGCCCAGAGATTCTCGACCTCGCCGCAGCGGATGGGCTCGATGCGGAACCCGACCGCTGCCAGCCGCGCCGCAATCAGGGCTTGGCAGCCGGCGTCCGCGGGCGTGACCGACTTGAGGGAGATCAGCTCACGCGCGAGCTCGAGGGTGTCCGTCATGGGGAAGCCGAACTGGCGACCAGCCTCGGCGAGGGGGGATCTGCAAGGGGCTCAGCCCCCTGTTTGGACGAAGGCCTTACGGGCCTCGGCCGCTTCCAGCTGAGCATCGTCGCCAATCAGGTCGGGAGGAGAGGCGGTCGGTGAGCCGCGCCGGCCACGGGCCGACGGGGAGGTGCCGATTGTAATCGACCGCCGCAGGCGAAGTGGCTCGCGGACGCGCGGCCCTCGGCGCGCCGGCGCGCGCCGCGGCACGCGATCGGGGACCGGGCTCGCGCGAAACAGGCGAGCTCCGTGCGGATCGCGCTGCAGGCGGGTAAGCCGTGACCGCGCGGCCCCGGTCGGCCGCGCGCGCCGTCACGCGGCCTTCTCGTCGTCGAGGGTGAGCTTGAACTCGCTGAACGACGCCGCGCCCGGGCCGCGGTCGGCGGGCTTCTCAGGCTGCTTCTGCTGGGCAGCCGGGGCGGCGGGGGCCTCGGCGTTGTTGATGAGCCAGAGCAGGTTCGTCGGCGAATCGCTGTTCGCGAGCGCGTCGTCCTGGGTGATCACGCCGTCCCTGATCATCTTGAAGAGGGCCTGCTCGAACGTCTGCGATCCCGGCGACAGGCTCTTGTCCATCGCCTCCTTCATCTCGCTGATCTCGCCCTTCTCGATGAGCTCCGCGATGTGGCGCGTGTTGAGCATCACCTCCACCGCGGGCGAGCGCCCGCCCTTGGTGTTGCGGATCAGCCGCTGCGAGACGACGCACTTCAGCGTCGCCGAGAGGTCCTGCAGCAGCGCGGGCCGGTTCTCCAGGGGGTAGAAGCTGATGATCCGGTTGAGCGCGTGATAGCTGTTGTTCGCGTGCAGCGTCGCGAGGCACAGATGCCCCGACTGCGCGTAGGCGATCGCCATGCCCATCGTCTCGCGATCCCGGATCTCGCCGATCAGGATGACGTCGGGCGCCTGGCGCAGCGCGTTCTTGAGCGCGACCTGGTAGGACTTCGCGTCGGTGCCGAGCTCGCGCTGGTTCACGATCGAGCGCTTGTGCTTGAAGAGGAACTCGATCGGGTCCTCGATGGTGATGATGTGGCCCGGCAGCGAGGCGTTGCGGTGGTCGATCATCGCCGCGAGCGACGTGGATTTCCCCGAGCCGGTCGCCCCCACCATCAGCACCAGCCCGCGCTTCTCGAGGGCGATGTCCTTCAGGACCGGGGGCAGCCCGAGCGTGTCGAAGTGGGGGATCTCCCCGGGGATGTAACGCACCACCACCGCCGGGGTCGTGCGCTGCATGAACGCGCTGATGCGGAAGCTGCCGATGCCCGTGATCGGGTAGGAGGTGTTGAGCTCGAACGTCTCCTCGAACTCGGCGAGCTGGCGGGTGTTCAGGACCTCGCCGAGCAGCCCGCGCACGGAATCGGGCGTCACGTTCTGGTTGTTGATCGGCATGGTCACGCCGTTGATCTTGATGCTGATCGGCGCGCCCGCGGAAATGTAGATGTCCGAGGCCTTCTTCTCGGCCATGATCTCGAACAGGCGTCGCATCGCGGACATCGGGGCCTCCTCCCGCCGCGCCGGCTAGTCGCCGCGCAGCAGCTCGTTGATGCTCGTCTTCGCGCGCGTCTTCGCGTCCACCTGCTTGACGATGATCGCGGCGTAAAGCGCGTATTTTCCGTCCGCGGCCGGGAGGGTGCCAGGAACTACTACCGATCCCGCCGGCACCCTGCCGTAGAGGATCTCGCCGGTGGGACAGTTGTAGATGCGCGTGCTCTGTCCGATGAACACCCCCATCGAGACGACGGAATTCTCCTCGACGATCACGCCCTCGACGATCTCCGAGCGCGCGCCGATGAAGCAGTTGTCCTCGATGATGGTGGGGTTCGCCTGCAGCGGCTCGAGCACGCCGCCGATGCCCACGCCGCCGGAGAGGTGCACGTTCTTGCCGATCTGCGCGCACGAGCCGACCGTCGCCCAGGTGTCGACCATCGTGCCCTCGTCGACGTACGCACCGATGTTGACGTAGGAGGGCATGAGCACCACGTTGCGCGCCACGAACGCGCCGCGCCGGGCGACCGCCGGCGGCACGACGCGGAAGCCGCCTGCCGCGAAGTCCGACGGGGAATAGCCGGCGAACTTCGTCGGCACCTTGTCGTAGTACTGGGTGCAGGCGCCCGGCAGCACGGCGTTGTCGCTCAGCCGGAACGAGAGCAGCACCGCCTTCTTGACCCACTGGTGCGTCGTCCACGCGCCGCCGGTCTTCTCGGCCACGCGGATCTCGCCGCGGTCGAGCTTGGCCAGCACCGTATCCACGGCCTCCCGCAGCTCCGGGGCGGCGCTCTGCGGCGCGAGCTGGGCGCGGTTCTCCCAGGCCTGGTCGATGATCCGTGCGAGCTCGTCCATGGGTGCTAGAGGCCTTCCGCGAAACGTTGGATGCGGCGCACGCCCTCGAGGCTCTCCTCGAGCGTGGCGACCAGCGCCACGCGCACGTGCCCGGCGCCGGGATTCCCGCCCGGCCCGCCGCGGCCGAGATAGCTGCCGGGCAGGACGGTCACATTATATTGGCGATGGAGCTCCCGGGCGAAGTCGGTGTCGGCGATCGGCGTGCGCACCCAGAAGTAGAAGCCGCCTTCCGGCATGTAGGTCGAGAGCGGCGCGCCGAGGAGCGGGAGCGCGGCCGCGAACTTGCGTTTGTAGAGCGCGCGGTTTTCGCGCACGTGCGCTTCGTCCCTCCAGGCCGCCTCGCTTGCCGCCTGCACGACCGGGCTCATCGCGCTGCCGTGGTAGGTGCGATACAGCCGGAAGCGCTCGAGCAGCGACGCGTCGCCGGCGACGAAGCCCGAGCGCATGCCGGGCACGTTCGAGCGCTTGGACAGGCTCGAGAACACGACGAGGCGCGGGAAGCCGTCGCGGCCGAGCCGGCGCGCGGCCTCGAGCGCGCCGAGCGGGGGCGCGGCCTCGTCGAAGTAGAGCTCCGAGTAGCACTCGTCGGACGCGATCGCGAAGCCGTAGCGGTCCGAGAGATCGAATAGCCGGCGCCATTCGTCGAGCGTCATGACGCGCCCGGTGGGGTTGTTGGGCGAGCAGGCGTAGACGAGCTGCGTTCGCCGCAGCACCGGCTCGGGGACCGCGCCGTAGTCGGCGACGAAGCCGGAGTCGGCCCGCATGTCGACGTAGTGCGGCACGGCCCCGGCGAGGAGCGCGGCGCCCTCGTAGATCTGATAGAAGGGGTTCGGCGAGAGCACGACCGCGTCGCCGCGCGTCGCGTCGATCACCGTCTGGGCGAAAGCGAACAGCGCCTCGCGCGAGCCGTTCACCGGCAGGACCTCGCGCTCGGGGTCGACGGCGGCGAGGCCGTAGCGCCGCACGAGCCAGTCCGCGATCGCCTCGCGCAGCGACGCCGCACCCGCGGTGAGGGGATAGCTCGCCAGCCCCGCGAGGTTGTCCGCGACGGCACGCTTGATGAACTCCGGCGTCGGATGCTTGGGCTCGCCGATCGAGAGATTCACGTGCGCGACGCCGGGCGGCGGGTTCACACCCGCGAGCAGCGCGCGCAGGCGCTCGAAGGGATACGGCTGCAGCTTGGCGAGGTTCGGATTCACGGCGGGAGGGCGCGGATGCGGGGCGGCAGGCGCAGGCGCGGGATTATAAGAGGCGCCCGCAAAGCGGCCCGCCCGCGGGGCGGCGCCGGGGCCGGTGGTATCATACGGCCCGGTTTTTTCCCGGACGCTGCCGGCCGTGCCGCGCCGTGCGGGACGGGCAAACGGGGCGTGAGCCCCGTGCGTTTCGCCAACAAATCCGGCACCCGAGCCGGTCTCTCGAGTCGGTCAAGTTGCGCCTAACCCACATCAAGCTCGCGGGGTTCAAGTCGTTCGTCGACCCCACCACCATCAGCGTGCCCGGCGACATCGTCGGCGTCGTCGGCCCGAACGGCTGCGGCAAGTCCAACATCATCGACGCGGTGCGTTGGGTGCTCGGCGAGACCCGCGCTTCCGCGCTCCGCGGCGAGTCGATGCAGGACGTGATCTTCAACGGCTCGGCGCAGCGCAAGCCCGTCGCGCGCGCCAGCGTCGAGCTCGTCTTCGACAACTCGATGGGCCGCGCGGCCGGCCAGTGGTCGCGCTTCGCCGAGATCTCGGTGAAGCGGGTGCTGCAGCGGGACGGCGAATCCCACTACCTCATCAACAACCAGGTCGTCCGCCGCCGCGACATCCAGGACATCTTCCTCGGCACCGGCGTGGGGCCACGTGCCTACGCGATCGTCGAGCAGGGGATGATCACGCGCGTCATCGACGCCAAGCCCGAGGAGCTGCGCGTCTTCCTCGAGGAAGCCGCCGGCGTCTCGAAGTACAAGGAGCGCCGCCGCGAGACGGAGCTACGGCTCGAGGACACGCGCGAGAACCTCGCGCGGGTGGACGACATCCGCCGCGAGCTCGAGACGCAGATCGACAAGCTCGCGCGCCAGGCCGAGGTGGCCGCGCAATACAACGCCCTCCAGGCGGAGGTGCGCGAGAAGCAGAACCTGCTGTGGCTCGTGCGCAAGAACGACGCCGGGGCCGAGCGCGACCGCCAGGCGCGCGAGATCGACAAGGCGGTGAACGAGCTCGAGGCCGAGACGGCACGCTTGCGCGAGATCGAGCGCGAGGTCGAGGCGGCGCGCGCGGGGCACTACGACGCGCAGGACGCGGCGAACGCCGCGCAGGCCGCCCTCTACGAGGCCAACACCGAGGTTTCGCGCCTCGAGGCCGAGATCCGGTTCGTTTCCGAGACGCGGCAGCGACTGGAGGCGCAGGCGGCCGCTCTGGCGGCGCAGCTCGCCGACGCCGAGCGCCGCGCCGCGGACCTCACGGACGCCCGCGCGATGTGGGCGGAGCGACGCGAGGCGACGCGGGAGCGCCTCGCGGCTGCGGAGGCGCGCGTGGCGGGAGAGCGGGCCAAGCTCCCCGAGCTCGAGGCGGCGTTGCGCCACGAGCAGGGGCGCATCACCGAGGCGCGCGCGGCTGTCGCGCAGGCCGAACAGGCGTTCCAGGTGGAGCAGACGCATCTCGCCCACGCCGGCAAGGTGCTCGCCCAGCTCGAGGCGCGCGAGGAACGCCTCGTCGCGGAGAGGGCAGGCCTCGCCGAGCCAAGCGCGGAGCGGCTCGCCGAGCTCGAGGCGCAGCTCGCCGCGCTCGGGGCGGCGCTCGCCGAGAGAGGCGACGAACTCGCCTCCCTCGCGGCCGAGCTCCCGGCGCACGAGTCCGCGCGCACCGAGGCGCTCGGGCGCCTGCAGGCCCTCGAGCGCGAGGCGAGCACCCTGGACGGCAGGCTCGCCACCCTGAAGCAGATCCAGGACCGGGTCGAGGAAAACGGCCAGATCCACGACTGGCTGGAGCGCCATGCGCTGGCGTCGCTGCCGCGCCTCTGGCAGAAGATCAGGGTCGAGCCCGGCTGGGAGGCGGCGCTCGAGTCGGTGCTGCGCGAGCGCCTGCACGCGCTCGAGCTCGACGATCCGGAGCGGCTCCAGCGGCTCATCGAAGACCCGCCGCCCGCGAAGGTGTCGGCCTTCTCGCGCGGGGCGCCGGGCCCGGCCCCGAGGATCGAAGGCTACCGCCCGCTCGCCGAGCTCGTGTCCTGCAGCGACCCGGGCATCGCCCCACTCGTGGAGGACTGGCTCGCCGGCTACCACGCCGTCGAGGGCGTCCCGCGCCTCATGGCGCGGCTCGCCCTGCCGTCGGGCGCGGTGCTCGTGAACGCCGCCGGCCACCAGTTCCGGCGGCTCTCCGTCTCGTTCCATGCGCCGGACGCCGCCGACACCGGGATCCTCGCCCGCCAGCGCGAGATCGAGGCGCTCGTCGCCGAGTCCGAGGCGCTCGCCGGCCGGGTGACGGAAGCGCGCGGCGCGCTCGCAGCGGCGGAATCGCGCCTGACGGCCCACGGGGAGGCGGTGCGCCGCGCGCGCGAGGCCGAGGGCGAGCTCAAGCAGCGGCGCCACGACGCCCAGATGGAGCACCTGCGCCTGGCGGAGAGCCAGGTCCGGATCCAGGAGCGGGGCGCGCAGATCGACGCCGAGCTCGGGGAGATCCGCGGCGAGAAGACCCTCGAGCAGGCGCGGCAGGCCGAAGCGGAAGCGAACCTCGAACGGCATCAGGCGGAGATCGACCGGCTCTGGGCCGAGTTCGAGCTCGTTCGCTCGGCCCACCAGGCTGCGGAGACTGCGCTCGAAGAGCAGCGAAAGGCGGTGTCGGCCGCCGAGCGCGAGGCCCAGGAGACGGGGTTCCTGCAACGAGAAGCAGATAATAAAATCAGCGAACTAGAACGTCTTATTGAAGCTGAACATGAGCAGCAGGCGAGGGCGATCGCCGATCGGGAACGGGTCGCAGCCGAGCTCGCCGAGCTCGCGGGGGAACCCCTGCGCGCCGAGCTCCAGGGCGCGCTCAACCTCCGGGTCGAGCGGGAGGGCCTCCTGGCGGCCGCCCGCGAACGGTTGGACGAGCTCACGCACCGGCTGCGGAGCGCGGACGAGGAACGACTCGCCACCGAGCAGCGGTTGGGGCCGCTGCGGGACCGCATCGGCGAGCTCAAGCTCAAGGAGCAGGCGGCGCGCCTCAACTACGAGCAGTACGCGCAGCAGCTCTTCGAGGCCGGCGCCGACGAAGCCGCGCTCGCGGCCGCGATGGAGAAGGGCGTGCGGCCGGGCGCCCTGCAGGGCGAGATCAGCCGGCTCCAGCAGGCGATCGCCGAGCTCGGCGCCGTCAACCTCGCGGCGCTCGAGGAGCTCGAATCGAGCCGGGAGCGCAAGGACTTCCTCGACGCCCAGTCGGCCGACCTCGCCGAGGCCCTGGCCACGCTCGAGAACGCGATCCGGCGCATCGACCGCGAAACGCGCGAACGGCTGCAGGACACGTTCGATCGCGCCAACCGGCACTTCGGGGAGATCTTCCCGACGCTCTTCGGCGGCGGCGACGCGAAGCTCGTGATGACGGGCGAGGAGATCCTGGACGCCGGCGTGCAGATCATGGCGCACCCGCCCGGGAAGAAGAACACGAGCCTGCACCTGCTCTCCGGCGGCGAGAAGGCGCTCACGGCGACGGCCCTCATCTTCGCGCTCTTCCAGCTGAACCCGGCGCCCTTCTGCCTGCTCGACGAGGTGGACGCCCCGCTCGACGACACCAACACCGAACGCTTCTGCAAGCTCGTGAAGAAGATGGCGGCGAACACCCAGTTCCTCTTCATCAGCCACAACAAGATCACCATGGAGCTCGCGCAGCAGCTCGTCGGCGTGACGATGCAGGAGTCGGGGGTGTCGCGGATCGTCGCGGTCGACATCGAGGAGGCCCTGCAGATGCGCGACCGCGCGGTCGCGGCCTAGAGCGCCGGGGGCGGACGGCCTGCGCGCAGCGAGGACGGGCGGCCCGGGATCCAGGCAAAAACATGAGCGAACTCCAGCTCGGCCTGCTCGCCATCGGCATCGCGGTGGTCGCAGGCGTCTTCGCCTACAACAAGTGGCAGGAGGCGCGGCTGCGGCGCCGCACGGAGGGCGCGTTCACCGCGCGGCGACCGGACGTCCTTCTCGGCGAAGGCGGCGGACCGCAGCCGCCCGCGGACACGGCGGCGGACGCCGCTCCGGCCGCCGGCGTCGCTTCGCGAGAGGCCCGCGACATCGAGCACACCCTGGGTGCCGCCATCGACCCGGCGGCGAAGGCCGGTCGCTCGCCGGTCCTCACGGCCGGCGTGGACTTCGTGGTCGAAGTGGAGTGCCCCGAGCCCGTGGCCGGCCAGGCGGTCCACGCGGCCGTGCTGGGGCACTTCGGCTCGACTTCCCGACCGGTGCACTGGGAAGGGCTCGACACCGCGACCGACACGTGGGAGCGTGGCGCCGATGGCGGCCGCTACGAGCTGCTGCGCATCGGGTTGCAGCTCGCGAACCGGTCGGGCCCGGCCTCCGAGGCCGAAATCGCGGCGTTCGCAGCGAGCGCGCAGGCGTTCGCGGCTTCGATCGGCGGCGTCGCGGCGGTTCCGGACCTGCGCGAGGGCATCGCCCAGGCGGCGGCGCTCGACCGCTTCTGCGCCGAGGTCGACGTGCAGGTCGGCTTCAACGTCGTGCGCCAGGACGGGGGCGCCTTCCCGGGAACGAAGGTCCGCGCGCTCGCCGAGACGGCGGGATGCGTCCTCGACGCGGACGGCTGGTTCCGGCGCCGCGACGAGGGCGGCGCCGAGATCTACGCCCTGGGCCCGCTCGAGGGGCCGCCGTTCCGGCGCGATGCGATGCGCGAGCTCGCGGTGCCGGGCCTCACGGTCGCCCTCGACCTCCCCCGCGCGCCCGACGGGCCGGCGACGTTCAGGCGTTTCCTCGAGTTCACGCGCCAAGTCGCGCAAGCGCTATCCGGCACGATCGTCGACGACAACCGCCGGCCGCTCACCGACGCGGCCTTGCAGCGGGTCGGGGCGCAGCTCGAAGCGGTCCAGGCGGCGATGGCCGAGCGTGGCATCCGCGCCGGCAGCGCCGTCGCGCTCCGGGTCTTTTCGTGACGGCGCCGAAGGACCTCCGCGAGCGGGCCGCCCGCCTGCGCGCCGCCATCGAGGAGGCGAACTACCGCTACTACGTCCTCGACCAGCCGACCATCAGCGACGCCGAGTTCGACCGGCTCTTCCGCGAGCTGCAGGAGCTGGAGGCCGCGCATCCCGAGCTCGCGACGCCCGACTCGCCCACGCAACGGGTGGGCGGCGCCCCGGCGCCCGAGTTCCGCACCGTCCGCCACCGCGTCCCGATGCTGTCGCTCAACAACGCCTTCGCGGACGAGGAGGTCGAGGCCTTCGACCGGCGCGTGCGCGAGGCGCTCGAGGTGCGCGAGGTCGAGTACGAGGTCGAGCCGAAGTTCGACGGACTCGCGATCAACCTGGTCTTCGAAAAGGGCCGCTTCGCCGCCGGCACCACGCGCGGCGACGGTTACGAGGGCGAGGACGTGACCGCCAACCTGCGCACGATCCGCTCGATCCCGCTCGCGCTGCGCGGGACGCGGCTGCCGCGCCTCGCCGAGGTGCGGGGCGAGGTCGTCATGCTGAAGCGCGACTTCGAGCGGCTCAACGAGCGGCAGCGCAGCCGCGGCGAGAAGGCGTTCGTCAACCCGCGCAATGCCGCCGCCGGCAGCCTGCGCCAGCTCGACCCCCGCGTCACGGCGAGCCGCCCGCTGCGTTTCTACGCCTACGGCACGGGCGAGGTCGAGGGCGTGGAGCTGCCGGGAACGCAGGCGGGGCTGCTCGACTGGCTCGCCGGCCTGGGCCTGCCGGTGAGCACCGAGCGCAAGGTCGTGCACGGCGTCGCCGGACTGCTCGCGTACTATCGCGACATGCAGGCGAAGCGGCCGAAGCTCCCCTACGACATCGACGGCGTCGTCTACAAGGTGAACCGCCTCGCGCAGCAGGCCGCGCTGGGGTTCGTGGCGCGCGCGCCGCGGTTCGCGGTCGCGCACAAGTTCCCGGCGGAAGAGGCGACGACCGAAGTGCAGGCGATCGAGGTCCAGGTGGGCCGCACCGGGGCGCTCACGCCGGTGGCCCGTCTCGCGCCGGTCTTCGTCGGCGGCGTGACCGTCACCAATGCGACGCTGCACAACGAGGAAGAGGTCCGCCGCAAGGACGTCTGGCGCGGCGACCGCGTCGTCGTGCGCCGGGCGGGGGACGTCATTCCCGAAGTCGTCCGCGTCGCGCAGCCGGGCCCGCGCCGTGCCTCGGACCGCTTCCACATGCCGGCGAAGTGCCCCGAGTGCGGCTCCGCCGTGGAGCGACTCCCCGACGAGGCGGTCGCGCGCTGCACCGGCGGCCTCATCTGCCCCGCGCAGCGCAAGCAGGCGCTGCTCCATTTCGCCTCGCGCCGCGCGATGGACATCGAGGGGCTCGGCGAGAAGCTCGTCGACCAGCTCGTCGACGCGGGCCTCGTCGAGACCGCGGCCGACCTCTACGCGCTCGACGTGGAGAAGCTCGCGGGGCTCGAACGCATGGGGGAAAAGTCCGCGCAGAACCTCGTCGACGCCCTCGAGCGTTCCAAGGACACGACGCTCGCGCGGTTCATCTACGCCCTCGGCATCCGCAACGTGGGCGAGGCGACGGCGAAGGACCTGGCACGCCACTTCGGCAGCCTCGACGCGCTCATGGCCGCCGACGTGCCGGCGCTCCTCGAGGTGCCCGACGTCGGGCCCGTGGTGGCGGAGTCGATCCGCGGCTTCTTCGCGGAAGCGCACAATCGCGCGGTGATCCGCGCGCTCCGCCGCGCCGGGGTCCGGTGGGACGAGGGCCCGGCCCGCGCCGCCGGGGCCGGCGCGCTCGCGGGCAAGACGTTCGTCCTGACCGGCACGCTGCCGAATCTCACCCGCGACGAGGCGCGCGAGCTGATCGAGGCGCGCGGCGGCAGGGTCTCGGGCTCGGTGTCCAAGAAGACCGATTACGTGGTGGCGGGCGCCGATCCCGGATCGAAGCTCGCCAGGGCCGAGGCGCGCGGGGTCGCCGTGATCGCCGAGGGCCAGTTGAGAAGACTGCTGAAGGACTGACGACTCATGAGCTTCCAGCGCGTTCGCAAGGCCGTCTTCCCCGTCGCGGGCCTGGGCACGCGTTTTCTGCCCGCTACCAAGGCCAACCCCAAGGAGATGCTGCCGATCGTCGACAAGCCGCTCATCCAGTACGCGGTGGAGGAGGCCGCTGCCGCGGGCGTCACCGACATGATCTTCATCACCGGCCGCAACAAGCGGGCGATCGAGGACCACTTCGACAAGGCCTACGAGCTGGAGGCCGAGCTCGAGGCGCGGGGGAAGCGGGAGCTCCTCGCGGCGGTGCGCGAGGTGACGCCGAAGTCGGCGAACTGTATCTACATCCGGCAGGCGGAGGCCCTCGGGCTCGGCCACGCGGTGCTCTGCGCGCGGCCGGTGGTCGGCGCCGAGCCGTTCGCGGTGATCCTCGCCGACGACCTGATCGACGGCGACCCGCCGGTGATGCGGCAGATGAGCGAGATCTTCGAGGCGCAGCAGTGCTCGGTCCTCGGCGTCCAGGAAGTGGCGCGCGAGCACACCGCTGCCTACGGGATCGTGCGCACCGAGGCGTGGGGGACGACGACGGAGATCATCCGCGGCATCGTCGAGAAGCCCAAGCCCAAGGACGCGCCGTCGACGCTCGCGGTGATCGGCCGCTACATCCTGTCGCCGCGCCTCTTCGACCATCTCGCGCGCATCGCGCCGGGCTCGGGCGGGGAAATCCAGTTGACCGACGGCATCGCGTCGCTCCTCTCCGAAGAGCGCGTCCTCGCCTACCGCTTCTCCGGCACGCGCTACGACTGCGGATCGAAGCTCGGTTACCTGCAGGCCACGGTGGCGTTCGGGCAGCGCCACCCGGAAGTGGGCACCGCGTTCCGCGACTACCTCGCCGGCCTCGGGCAGCAGCGGTGAGCCCGCGCTTTGAAGGCCCCGGGAATGCGCTTATACTCCCCCGCCACTTCAGCGTTCGCTAATATTTCTTCACCGAGGAGGCAAGGATGGCCGACAAGCTGATGATCGTGATGGTGAACACGGATCCGCGCGACGGGCCCGAGCTCGGCGCGCCCTTCTTCCAGGCGACGGTGGCGGCCGCGATGGAGTACGAGGTCGAGGTCATCATGACGGGCGCGTCGGGCAAGCTCGCGATCAAGGGCGTGGCGGAGAAGCTCTTCGTGAAGGAGGGGTCGCCGAAGAGCGTCTACGACTTCATGAAGGACGCGCACGAGGCCGGCGTCAAGTTCAAGGTGTGCACGCCCACGCTCGAGCTGTGGGGGCAGGACCTGATCCCCGAGATCGAGGAGACGGTGGGCGGCGCCTACGTGATCTCCCAGGCGATGGACGACGACGTCGTCACCTTCACCTACTGATCGCCGGCAGCGGCGGCGGATGGCGCTCACTGCCGACGAAGCCTGGCGCATGCTCGAGGCGGCCGAGGGCGTCGCGAGCGGGGCGGAGGTCGAGGCGGGGACCCGCAGGGTCGCCGCCGAGATCACCGCGCGCTTCCGAGACCGCTATCCGCTGCTCCTGTGCGTGATGAACGGGGCGGTCTACTTCTGCGGCCGCCTGCTCCCGCTGCTGCGCTTTCCGCTGCATCTCGATTACGTGCACGCGTCCCGCTACGGCGACGAGGTGTCCGGCCGCGGCATCTCATGGCGGGTCGAGCCGCGCGAGTCGGTCAAGGGCCGCGCCGTCGTCGTCGTCGACGACATCCTGGACGTCGGTGAAACGCTGGCAGCCATCAAGGCGAAGGTGCTCGAGCGCGGCGCCGCGTCGTGCGAGGTCGCCGTCCTCGCCGACAAGGCCACGGGGAAGCCGAAGCCGATCGTCCCGGATTTCGTCGGCGTGACCGTCCCCGACCGCTTCGTGTTCGGCTGCGGGCTCGACGCCTACGGCTCGTGGCGGAATCTTCCCGAGATCTACGCCCTCAAGGAACAGTGATCGGCGCCGGCCGCCCCGCGGCGCGCCCCGCTCCACTTGCGCGACGTCGCCCCACTGCGCTGCCGCCCCCCCGAGTCCCGATCGCCGATCGCTGATCCCCATACCCCATGCTCGCCATCATCGGCGGAAGCGGCCTGACACAGCTCGCCAACCTGGAGGTCACCCACCGGCGCGCCGTGCGCACGCCCTACGGGGAGCCCTCGGGGGCGGTCACCTTCGGGACGTTGCGCGGCCGGGAGGTGATGTTCCTCGCCCGCCACGGCTACGGGCACACCATCCCGCCGCACGAGGTCAACTACCGCGCGAACCTCTGGGCCCTGAAGGCCGAGGGCGCGGAGGAAGTGGTTTCCGTTGCCTCGGTGGGCGGCATCCGCGGCGAGCTCGGTCCCGGCACGCTGGCGATTCCGGACCAGATCCTCGACTACACCTGGGGCCGGCGCAGCACCTACTTCGAGGGCGGCGACGTCCCGGTGAAGCACGTCGACTTCACCGAGCCCTTCACCGAGTCGGTACGCGCGCGGCTCCTCGCGGCGGCCCGCGCCGCCGGTGAGGTGGTGTTCGACGGCGGCGTCTACGCCACGACCCAAGGCCCGCGGCTCGAAACCAGGGCGGAGATCGACCGCCTGGAGCGCGACGGCGCGGACATGGTGGGAATGACCGCGATGCCCGAGGCCGCGCTCGCGCGCGAGCTGGAGCTCCCGTACGCGACCCTCGCCGTGGTCGTGAACCATGCGGCCGGGCGCGGCGACAGCGCGCGCGCGATCCCGTTCGCGACCATCGAGCGCATGCTCCACGAGACACTCGCGCGCGCGCGCCGGATCATCGAGGCGCTGGTCGTCGCCGGATGAGCGGCGCGGAGGAGCGGCCTTGATCCGCGAGGTGCTGCGCATGGGCGACCCGCGCCTGCTCGGGCAGGCGCGGCCGGTGGCGGCGTTCGGCACGCCCGAGCTCGCGGCGCTGCTCGCGGACATGCGCGACACCATGGCGCATCTCGAGGGCGCCGGTCTCGCCGCCCCGCAGATCGGCGTGCCGTTGCAGGTGGTGATCTTCGGCGTGCACCGCAACCGCCGCTACCCGGACGTCGAGGAAGTGCCCGACACGGTGCTGGTGAACCCCGAGATCACCCCGCTCGGTGACGAGCTGGAGGAGGGGTGGGAGGGCTGCCTCTCGGTCCCGGGCATGCGCGGGCTCGTGCCGCGCTTCCGCCGCATCCGCTATCGCGGTTTCGACGCGGACGGCGCACCGATCGACCGCACGGTGGAGGGCTTCCACGCGCGCGTGGTGCAGCACGAGTGCGACCACCTCGCGGGCATCCTCTACCCGATGCGCATCCGCGACCTCGCGAAGTTCGGCTTCGCCGACGTCCTCTTCCCCGGCGGCGGCCTGGGGCCCGAGGACTGAGGCAGCGCGTCGCGCGTCCGACGCCCGGGGGCGGGCTACTGCAGGGCGGCGAGCAGGTCCTGCTCGAGCGCGAGCACGGTGCGCGGGTTCGCGAGCGCCGCGCCGCTCACCACGAAGACGTCCTCCGCACGCTCGCCCAGCGTGACGATCTTCGCCGTGCGCACCGCGACGTCGTAGCGCCCGAGGACCCGCGCGATCCCGTAGAGCAGGCCGGGGCGATCCCCCGCGGTGATCGCGAGCGAGTAGAACTGCCCGCGCTCGTCCGGCCGCACGTCGACCTCCGGCTGGATCGGGAAGTGCCGCAGCTGCCGGGACACGCGCCCGCGCGGCGGCTCGCGCAGGGGCGCGTCGCCCGAGAGCCGTTCCGCGAGGTCGTGCTCGACGAGCCCGATCATCTCCCGGTAGTGGTGCCCGGGACCGATGCCGAGCACGAGGAACGTGTCGAGGGCGTAGCCGTGGCGGGTGGTGTGGATCTTCGCCTCGACGATGTTGTAGCCGATCTCGCCGAAGTAGCCGCACAGGCGGGCGAAGAGGTCCTTGCGGTCGCGCGTGTACACCATCACCTGCAGGCCCTCGCCGATCGGCGAGAGGCGCGCCTTGACGACCGGCTGCGCCGCGTCGACGCGGTAGTGCAGGTTGCGGGTCTGCCACGCGATCTCCTGCGGGTCGTGGCGCAGGAAGTAGGCGACGTCGAGTTCCTTCCAGAGCGCGTCCTTGACCGAGTCGGAGAGCGCGTAGAGGCGGAGCAGCCGCTGCGCCTCGGCCTGCTTCGCCTGGATGTCCTGGTCGATCGGCGCGGCGTCGCCGCGCAGCGTCCGGCGCGCCGCGCGAAAGAGGTCCTCGAGGAGCTTCCCCTTCCAGGCGTTCCACACCTTGGGGCTCGTGCCGCGGATGTCGGCCACGGTGAGGAGATAGAGCGCCACCAGCCGGCGCTCGGTCTTGACGACGTCGGCGAAGGCGCGCACGACCTGCGGGTCGGAGAGGTCCTGCTTCTGCGCGACGCTCGACATCGTGAGGTGGTGCTCGACCAGGAACTCGACGAGCTCGACGTCCTCGGGAGCAAGGCCGTGCGCGCGCGCGAACCGGCCGACGTCCACCTTGCCGAGCTGCGAGTGGTCGCCGCCGCGACCCTTCGCGATGTCGTGGAACAGCGCCGCGACGTAGAGCAGCCAGTGCCGCTCGAAGTTGGCGATGAGCCGGCTGCAGAGCGGGTACTCGTGCGAGAACTCCACCATGGTGAACCGCCGCAGGTTGCGCAGCACCTGCAGGATGTGCTGGTCGACGGTGTACACGTGGAACAGGTCGTGCTGCATCTGGCCGACGATGCGGCCGAACGGCGGGAGGTAGCGGCCGAGGATCGAGTACTGGTTCATCCGCCGCAGCTCGTGCACGATGCCGCGCGGCTGCTGCAGGATCTCGAGGAACAGGCGCCGGTTCGCCGGGTCGCGGCGGAACCGCCCGTCCACCCGCATGCGCGCGCGCCAGAGGGCGCGCAGCGTGGGCGCCGTCATCCCCTTCAGCTCGGAGTGCTGCTGCAGGACGAGGAAGCTCTCCAGGATCGCGCGCGGCTCGCGCTCGAAGAGCTCGGGATCGCGCGCGTCGAGGAGCTCGCGCACCGCCTGGAAGCGCTCGTTGATCGGGGTCGGCTCCGCGCCCGCGCTCGGGAAGATCGCCGCACCGAGGTTCTGCAGGAGGATTGTGTTGAGCTGCGTCACCGCCTTCGCCGTGCGGTAGTAGCGCTGCATGAACACTTCGCTCTCGCGCTTCGCGGCCGTCGGCTCGATGCCGGACTCCCGGGCGAGCGCCGTCTGGAAGTCGAACAGGATCCGGTCCTCGCGCCGGCCCGCGAGGAGGTGCAGGCGGATGCGCACGTCCTGGAGGAAGCGCTCCACGCGCGCGAGCTGCCGCGACTCCGCGGCCGTGACGAGGCCCGCGCGGGCGAGATCGCGCCAGGCGCGCCCCAAGCCGCTCGCCCGGCTCACCCAGAGGATGACCTGCAGGTCGCGCAGCCCGCCCGGCGACTCCTTGAGGTTGGGCTCCAGGTTGTAGGGACTGTCGTTGAACTTGGCGTGGCGTTGCTCCTGCTCGAGGCGCTTCGCCTTGAAGAAGGTCCGGGCGTCGAACCCCGCGCGCACCGCCTCCTGGAACCTGCGGAAGAGCCCGCGGCTGCCGGCGATCAGACGTGCCTCGAGGAGGGTCGTCTGGACGGTGATGTCGCGCGCCGCCTCGGCGCAGCAATCGGCGACCGTGCGGACGCTGTGGCCGAGCTCGATGCCCGCGTCCCACAGGGCGGTCACGAAGCCCTCGACGGCGCGTGCCTCCTCGGCCGCGGCCTCGTGCGGCAGGAGGACGAGGATGTCCACGTCCGAATGCGGGAAGAGCTCGCCACGGCCGTAGCCCCCGACCGCGACGAGCGCCGCGCGGCTCGCGACCGGCAGCCCGCGCCACACCTCGCGCACCAGGCGATCGACCAGCCGCCGGTGCTCGCGAAGATAGCGGGCGGCGTCGGGCGCGGCCCGGTACTCGTCGCGCAGCGCCGCCCGCTCGGCGGCGAGCCACTTGCGCAGCTCGGCGGTGGGGGCGGGCGTTCGGGACAGCGGCGCCGAGGCGACGTTCAAGCGGCTCAATCCGAGAGGGTGAACTCCGGCGCGGCCGGCGCACCCGCCGA
>JAOAEA010000131.1 GCA_026417035.1 Burkholderiales bacterium | reverse complement strand
ATCTGGTGCTGTCGGTGCTGCTGAGCGGCGCGGCCGGCTATGCCTGGCGCACCGGCGACACGCGCGGGCCGGGGTGGGTGGTGGCGTTGGCCCTCGTCGGCGGTATCTGGGCCATCGGTCTGGCGGCGCGTTTTGCCGCACTGTTCTGGACCTATCCGGGAGTGCTGATGTTGTTTTTCTTGGTGCCGCCGCTGCCCGCGGTGCTGCTCGGGGTGGTGGCGGTCGGGGGAGCGGCCAGCCTGTCGTGGCAAGAGCTGGGCGGCACCGAGGGGCTGCCGTTCTTCGTGTTCACCGCCATGCTGACGGCGCTGCTGGGCTACGTCGTGGCGCAGCAGGCGCAGCGCCACATCACCGGCTGGCGCGCGCTGAGCTTGCTGGATGCGCTGACCGGGGTCGGCAACCGCCGGTTGCTGGAGCTGGAGTTGGCGCAGGCCGCCGCCAAGGGACAAAGTTTGGGTGTGTTGGCGGTGCTGGATCTGGACCACTTCAAGGCGATCAACGACCGCCTCGGCCACGACGGCGGGGATGCGGTGTTGCGCGGATTTGCCGCCGTGGCGCAGGCCGTGCTGCGCAAGACCGACCGGCTGTACCGGTTCGGCGGCGAGGAATTCGTGCTGTGGCTGCCGCACGGCCAGCGGCAGACGACCGAGGTTCTGCTGCAGCGCTTGCGGGCCGCGGTGGCGGCGCAGCTGCGCACGGGTGACGAGCAGCCGGTGACGTTTTCGGTCGGGGTGGCGGAGCATGCCTGCGGAGAGCCTTGGCCGGCCTGTTTGGCCAGGGCCGATGCGGCGCTGTACCGTGCCAAGCGGGCGGGACGCGACCGCATCGAGTGGACCGCGACCGAGCCAGGGCAGCCCGCGCGCGCCTAAACCGCACCAGGCGCAGGCGCTCAGGTGGGGCGGTCGGTGCGGCGCCGCGCC
>JAOAEA010000130.1 GCA_026417035.1 Burkholderiales bacterium | reverse complement strand
GGAACGTGTAGCCGCTGTGCAGCGGGATCGAGTGGTCGAGGATGTGGAGGATGCGCATGGGCGCGTTCACTTGCGGCAGACCAGCCAGAAACCGAGCCAGGACAGGTCTTCGTCCGAGAGGTTCCTGAACGGCGCCGCCAGCCTGGGTCGCACCTCCGCGACGTCCCGTTCCCCAGCGAGCACCGTTGGCTCCAGCCGCTCGATGCGCAGCCCGCCGTTAGACAGGATCTCCCGGTATCTGTCGACGCGCCAACGGTTCGGAACGCCTTTCGCCGAATACATGCTGCGCCAAAGGGGCTCTGGCCATGTGAGGAAGTCCAGTGGGTTACGCGTGTGCAACCCATGGCTTTTCAGGTCGACGAGGTGAAGGGCGACACCCCCGGGCTTCAGGGCCCGTTCCATGTCGGCGAACGTGGCGTCCAGATCATCCACGTGCTCGAGAACCGCGCGCGAGACGACGAGGTCCGCTTCCGCCCGCAAGCCGGAGAGCCCGCTATCGCGAACGAGATACTCGAGACGGTCGTCGCGGTAGCCGGATCGGAGTTCCGCGGGGACGCGGAGGCATTCGAGTGCCCGTTCCCGCTCCTCGGGCGACATTCGGTGAAGCAGCTCGCGGACTGCGGCGACATTCTTGTCCGAATCGCCGATCAGCGGAAACCGGTCCGCGAGGAAGACTTTGCGCGCTCCATTCGCCAGCATCATGAGGGCTACGCCGGGAACGTCGCCGGGACCGTACTCGAGCACGGTCCGCCCGGCGAAGTACTCGCGAGCAGCGTCTCGCGAGATGCCGAGTTGCACGCAGTAGTCGGCGAAGCAGCGGATGAAGTACTCGGCGATGGCCTCCGGCGTTTCCGTCGAGGCCTCCCCGCGTCCCGTCTGGCCGGTCCACCTGACGTACCAGGCGGGAGCCGCACGCGCGAGCTGGTTGGTGGCTGTCTCTTATACACATCTGACGCTGCCGACGAGCG
>JAOAEA010000129.1:418-1001 GCA_026417035.1 Burkholderiales bacterium | reverse complement strand
GATTGAAGGTCGCATGGATCTCGTCAGCGGCCTGTTGCTTGTCCAGGGGTCGCTCGCGCGGGTCTTGGACGCTCAAGGCGGCGGCGATCACCAGGACCTCCTCCAGACACTGGAAGCGATCGGCGGCCAAGAGCATCCGCCCGATGCGCGGATCCAAGGGCAAGCGCGCAAGCTGACGACCGAGCGGGGTCAGTTCACCTTGGGGGTTGAGGGCCCCAAGCTCCTCGAGGGTGCGATAACCGTCGTTGATCAGCCGCGGGTCTGGGCGATCGATGAATGGAAAATGCTCAATCGCCCCGAAACCCAGAAGCTTCATGCGCAGGATCACGGCGGCGAGATTGGTGCGCAGGATCTCAGGCTCGGTAAAGGGGGGGCGGGCCTGGAGGTTATCCTCGCTATAAAGCCGGATGCAGACGCCATTGGCGACCCGCCCGCAGCGCCCGGCGCGCTGCTTGGCGCTTGCCTGCGAGATCCGCTCGACCGGCAGCCGCTGGACCTGGGTACGGTGGCTATAGCGGCTGATGCGGGCAAAGCCGGTGTCCACGACATAATGGATGCCTGGGACGGTCAGCGAGGTCTCGGC
>JAOAEA010000129.1:0-408 GCA_026417035.1 Burkholderiales bacterium | reverse complement strand
GGGTGGCATGCGGCTGAAAGATCCGCGCCTGTTCCTTAGGCCCCTGGCGGGCATAAAGCGGCAGGATCTCGGTGGATGGGGGATGATGGCGGCGTAGGGTCTCGGCGGTGGTGCGGATCTCGCGCTCGCCTGACAAAAAGACCAGGATGTCGCCTGGACCTAGGCGCGCAAGCTGATCGACGGCCTCGACGATCGCCTGCTGCATGGCCTCATCGCACTCGGCGGCGTTCTCATCCTCTGGCGGTTGGTAGCGGATCTCGACCGGATATAGCCGCCCTGAGATCTCGATGATCGGGGCAGGTCGCCCTGTCTCATCGGCAAAGTGGCTAGCTAGACGCTCGGGGTCGATGGTCGCCGAGGTGATGATGAGCTTCAGGTCCGGTCGGCGCGGCAGGAGCTGCTTGAGAT
>JAOAEA010000128.1:703-1008 GCA_026417035.1 Burkholderiales bacterium | reverse complement strand
ACTCCTTGAACCCCATCTGCAGGTCGGCGACTTTATCGAGGAAGAGATCGAATCTGAATCCTTTGGCCGTATCGCCGTGCAGAGCGCCAAGCAGGCCATCATGCAGCGCGTGCGCGACGCTGAACGCGCTAAGGTCGTCGAGGCCTTCAAGGTCCGCAAGGGACAGCTCGTCACGGGGATCGTCAAAAAGGTCGAGCGCGGTGCCATCTTTCTCGATCTGGGCAATAATGCAGAGGCGATCATCCCCCGCGAGCATGTCATCCCGCGCGAGTCGGTGCGCTCGGGCGACCGACTGCGCGGCTATC
>JAOAEA010000128.1:0-693 GCA_026417035.1 Burkholderiales bacterium | reverse complement strand
GGCTATCTCTACGATGTGCGCGCTGAGCAGAAGGGGCCTCAGCTCTTCGTCAGCCGCACCATGCCCGAACTGCTCGTCGAATTATTTAAGCTCGAGGTGCCGGAGGTCGGTGAAGGTCTGATCGAGATCCTGGGGGCAGCGCGCGATCCAGGATCGCGCGCTAAGATTGCGGTGCGCAGCCGTGATCCCCGCATCGATCCAGTGGGCGCCTGTGTCGGCATGCGCGGCTCGCGGGTCCAGGCGGTCTCCAACGAGCTCAACGGCGAACGGGTCGATATCATCCTCTGGGATGAGAACCCGGTGCACTTTGTGATGAAGGCCATGGCGCCAGCCGAGGTGGTCTCAGTGATCCTGGACGAGGAGACCCATAGCATGGATGTGGTCGTCAAGGAGGAGAATCAGGCCCAAGCCATCGGGCGCCTCGGTCAGAATGTGAAGCTTGCCACCCGCTTGACCGGGTGGGAGCTCAATGTCATGAACGAACAAGAAGCCGCCGCTAAGAAAGACCAGGAGACCCGTCATCTCGTCGCCCAATTCAAGGCGCAACTGGGTATCGATGAGGAATTGGCCAGGCTGCTGGTGGACGAGGGTTTCCTCGATATCGAGGATATCGCCTATGTGCCGGTCGAGGAACTGAGCAAGATGATGGGATTGGATGATGAGACCATTCAGGTCTTGCGTGAGCGCGCTCAT
>JAOAEA010000127.1 GCA_026417035.1 Burkholderiales bacterium | reverse complement strand
GCGTAGCACGTGCCCAGGACCTGCAGCGTGGTCGGCTGCGAGGGATGCAAATCCGCACCGCGCACCGCGTAGCCGTCCATCGCCGCATTGTCGTGAGGGGGGACATCCATCGGCGCCACGACGGCCTGCGCCAGGATGCGCTCGCGGGCGGCCGGCAGGGCCACGCGCTCGACGTCGCGGATCGGCTCCACCCACCGCTGCAAAAAGGCGTGGACGGCAGAGGCAGGCAAGGCATGCGGGTCGTAGCCCTGCAGTTCAGCGGCCAGTTCTTCCAGCGATTTCATGCGGTTCAAGCCAGCGGGGACGGGTTGCGCGGCGCAGCGGCCGCCAGCGCGTGCAATTGCGGCAGAGTGTTGACGTTGGCAAAGGCCAGCGGATCATCGTGCGGCGCGTCAAACGGCACGACGACCGTGGCCAGCTGGGCGGTCCAGGCGTCGATCTTGCGTCCACCGCCCTGCACAAAAGCCTGCAGGCTTTCCAGCAGATGGGCTCCCAGCAGGCAAAACACCGGTTGCGGCCGCAGCTGGCCGTCGGATTCCGGGGCGGCCGCCACGGCCAGATCGGCGCGCGTGCGCAGCACCGCCTGTGCCAGTCGATCAGCCAGATCCAGCGGCAACAGCGGGGAGTCGCACGGCACCACCAGCAGCCACGGTGTGTCGGCGTGCAGCAGGCCGGTGAGCATGCCGGCCAGCGGCCCCGCGTGCCCTTCCAGCACGTCCGGCCACACCGGCACCCCCAGCGCCTCGTAGGCGGCCAGATTGCGGTTGGCATTGATCATGTGCGCACCGATCCAGCCGCCCCGCTGTTGCTGCAGCCGCAGCAAGACGTGCAGCACCAGCGGCGCCCCTCGAAACGGTTGCAGCCCCTTGTCCACGCCGCCCATGCGGCGCGCAAGGCCGCCGGCCAGGATCAGGCCAGTCACGGCCCCCGCCTGCGGGGGCGTCCAGCCTGCGCTTGAGGAGGCTGTGCGCATCGCGGTCAGCCCCCGATGTAGCTCCTGTCTCTTATACACA
>JAOAEA010000126.1 GCA_026417035.1 Burkholderiales bacterium | reverse complement strand
TTCCAGGAGGTTCCCTCCCCTGGCCTCCACCGCGGGCACCCCCAGCTCCTGCAGGGTCTCGGCCGCCTGGGCCAGGTGGGCCCACTTGCGGCCCAGCACGGCCACATCCCGGTATTCCAGGGGACGGTAGTCCCCGAGGGACCGGTCCCAGACGCGGAAGCCCTCCTCCTTCAGGCGGACCACCTCCTGGGCGATGAGGCGGGCCTGTTCCTCCAGGCTTCCCTGGAAGAAGAACACAGACGCCCCCTCCCGGGGCTCCTGGCGGGCGGCCTTTACGGGGGTGTAGTAGGGGAGGCGCTTCCCGAAGAAGGCGTTGTGGAAGCGGGCCAGCCCCTCGTGGTAGCGGTGGGTGGTGTCCAGGGAAAGGATCTGCATTTTCTCTTCGGCCTCCTCCCGGAGCCCCCCCATGACCCTTGGGTCGGCCCGGCGGAAGCCGTAGATGGACTGGTTGGGGTCCCCCACCACGCTCCAGGCCCGCAGGTGGGGGAAGAGGGCCCTCAGGAGCCGGTACTGGACGGGGTTGGTGTCCTGGAACTCGTCCACCAGGAGGTGGCGGAAGCGCTCCCGGTAGTGCTCCCTCACCTCGGCCCTCTCCAAGGCCCGGAGGGCGTGGACCTCCAGGTCGGCGTACCCGAGGCGTCGGGCGCGGGAGCGGTGCTCCTCAAGGCGCCGAAGCACACCCTTCACCAGTTTCCCAAGCTGGGGCCACACTTTCCACAGGAGGCCATCTGCGGGCCGGTCGCCCAGCAACCCGTTCTCCTGGACCAGGAGTTCGCGGAGCCCTTCGAGAAAGGGGAATGTGCCCTTGAGCCCGCGCCAGGGATTGTCCCTGAAATTCACCCCGTTGGCCCAATTCAGGAGGGGAATCGCCGTTTCGGGATCCCCCTCCCGGGCAGCCTCCCAGGCCTGGCGGAGGCCCGGCACCCCCTCCAGGACCTCTGGATCCCCTGGGACGAGCACCTTTACCTTGCGGTAGAGGCCGGCCCAGACCCGCTTCCGCAGCTCCTCCCGGGTCCTGGACCCCTCCTCCAGAAGCTGC
>JAOAEA010000125.1 GCA_026417035.1 Burkholderiales bacterium | reverse complement strand
TGTGTATAAGAGACAGGCTCGCGGTGGCCGCGTTCGCGTGGGCCGCGTTGCTCGGCGCCGGCGACGTCGCGGCGTTCACCGTGGTGTGCATCGCCAGCGGCCTGGCGCTCGGCGCCGACCTCGTCGTCCATTCGGCGACGAAGTACCTCGACGGCCAGGGGCGCGTGCTCGGCGGCGCGGTCGCGGGCCGCCGCGAGCTCGTGACCGATGCGATCTTCCCCTTCCTGCGCACCGCCGGCCCGAGCCTCTCGCCCTTCAACGCGTGGGTCATCCTGAAGGGGCTGGAGACCCTGAAGATCCGCATGGACGCGCAGTCGGAACGCGCGCTCGCGCTGGCGCGGTGGCTCGAGGCGCATCCGGCGGTCGAGCGCGTGCACTACCCCGGTCTCCCCTCGCATCCGCAGCACGCGCTCGCGATGCGCCAGCAGCGCGCCGGCGGGGCGATCGTCGCCTTCGAGGTGAAGGGCGGCCGCGAGGCGGCTTGGCGGGTCGTCGACGCGACGCGCCTCATCTCGATCACCGCGAACCTCGGCGACACGAAGACGACCATCACGCACCCGGCCTCGACGACGCACGGCCGCATCAGCGCCGAGGCGCGCGCGCGGGCCGGCGTCGGCGAGGGCCTGCTGCGCGTGGCGGTCGGCCTCGAATCGGTCGCCGACCTGCAGGCCGACCTCGCGCGCGGGCTCGGCGCCTGAAGCGCATGGCGGGCAGCGTCCTGCGGGCGGTGTCCGACCTGCGGGCCGGGCACGCGGCGACGGGCTCGGTGCGCTCGCGCGTCAGTGCACGCGGCGCGTGAACGCGCCGTCGATCACCAGGTTCGCACCGCTGATGTGACGCGCGGCCGGGCTCGCGAGGAAGGCCACGGCGCGCGCGACGTCCTCGGGGGCTCCCAGCCGGTGGAGCCGTGCCCGCTCGAGGGCCTTCGCGTACATCGGATTGCCTTCCTGCTCGCGCCTGTGCCAGACGCCACCCGGGAAGTAGATCGGTCCCGGCGTCACGGTGTTCGCCCGGATGCCGAGCGGGCCCAGGGTCCGGCTGATCTCCGCCACGTAGTTCGTGAGCGCGGCCTTCATCGCGCCATAGGCCTGCAGGAAGCCGTCCGGGAAGACGTCGTGACCCACCTCGATCGCCGCGATGCTCGCGATCTGGACGATGGCCGCTGCATCGGACGCCGCGAGGAACGGCCGCGCAGCCTCCACCGCGTGCACCGTGCCCATCAGGTCGATTTCGAAATAGCGCCGCCACCCCTCGTCACCGCTGAGGCCGCCCATCGCGCTCACGTTGGACACCAGGATGTCCAGCCCGCCGAGCTCGGCCGCCACCGCGGCGATCCACTCGGCGAGCGCGGCGCCATCGCGCACGTCGAGGGCGCGTCCGGTGGCACGGACGCCCGTCGCGGCCAGCCCCGCGGCGGCCGCCGCCACGGCTGCCCCGTCGCGGGCGCAGATCGCGACATGACATCCTTCGGCGGCGAGCGTCTCCGCGATCGCACGGCCGATGCCCCGCGTCGCGCCGGTCACGATGGCTCTCTTCCCCGCAAGTCCCAGATCCATGTCCGTCGTCTCCAGCTCATAGCGAGCGGGGCGGCTCCAGCGCGAGCAGGGCAGCCGTGCGCCTGATCTCGGCGACCGCGTCGCTCGGCAACGGGATCCCTCCGGCGGCGTACTCCCGTGC
>JAOAEA010000124.1 GCA_026417035.1 Burkholderiales bacterium | reverse complement strand
GCGCGTGGGTGGTCGCCGTCGTGGTGGCGGGATGCTGGGCTGCCGTGGTGGCGTTCGACGCTCGGCTCTTGCCCCCCGTCGGCTCCCTGACCGTCGAGCGCGAGATGCCCGACCGGCTCTCAGTCGGGGTTGCGAACAAAGTCGCCCTGACCGTGCGCAATTCCTCGCCGCGGCAGGCGCGGCTGCTGGTGCGGGAGACGCCCCCTTCGGGTTTCGCCGGTCAGCGGCTCGCAGGTCCTGTGACGGTTCCAGCGTACGGGGAGGCCCGCATC
Source organism: Burkholderiales bacterium (assembly GCA_026417035.1). GTDB lineage: Bacteria > Pseudomonadota > Gammaproteobacteria > Burkholderiales > SG8-39 > JAOAEA01. Next base: position 1,798 of record JAOAEA010000124.1, on the reverse strand, counting down.
GAGCTTGCGTTCGTCCCGCCGTCCCGTGGCGCGTTCGACTTCGGCGACGTTGGTATCCGCGCCCTCGGACCCCTGGGGGCGGTCTTCCGTCAGACGGTCGTGCCGAGCGCGCAGCGGTGCGCCGTCTACCCTGACATCACGGCGGTCAGAGGATACGCGCTGTTGGCCCGGCGCGGGAAGCTGCAAGAGATCGGCGTGCGCGCAGCGCGCCTCGCGAAAGCGGGCACTGAGTTCGAGTCGCTGCGCGACTACCAGCCGGGCGATCCGTACCGGGACATCGACTGGAAAGCCACCGCCAGGCGCGGCAGGCCGACCGTGCGGCAGTACGAGCCGGAGCGCAGCCAGACGCTGGTGATCGCGATCGACGCCGGGCGGTTGATGGCCGCGAGGTCCGGGATTCTGAGCAAGCTCGACCGCGCCGTCAACGCCGCCCTGCTGCTGGCGTACCTCGGTTTGGAGATGGGCGACCATGTCGGGCTTCTGGTCTTCGGCCGGGATGTCCAGTCCTACCTGCCACCTCGCAAGGGGCGTCGGCATCTGAGCGCCGTGTTGGACGCGCTGTACGACGTGCAGGCGAGGATCGAGGAGCCCGACTACGACCGGGCGCTGCGCTTCCTCGCGCAGAATCTCTCCCGGCGGTCTCTCGTCGTGCTGTTCACCGACGTCGCGGGCGCAGAGCCGTCGAAGCGGCTGCTGTCGGTGCTCGGCGGATTGGCGCCCCGTCACCTTGCGCTCGTTGCGACCCAGCGTTCCCGTGCTCTGGAGGAGCGCGTCTTGGCCGAGGTGGTGCGCGTCGAGGATGCGTTTGCGGCCGCAGTCGCAGAAGACTTGCTGCGTGACAAGGCCGAAGCGCTCCGTTCGCTCACGGCGCGTGGCGTGCTCGTCGTGGACGTGGAACCGGAGCGGCTGTCCGTGGCTGCCGTGAACCGATACCTCGAAGCCAAGGCGCGCGGACGGCTTTAGGGGGTCCTGCCACGCGGTCTGGGTGTCCGGCCAGGCAAGAGCACGTACGCCGCCAGGAGCACGGCCATGGCGACACCGAACGCGAGCTTGATCCGAGGGTCCAGCTTGGCGGGCGTGACGAAACCCTCGATGGCTCCGGCGACGACGAGCAGAGGGACGGCGCCGAGCACCAGCTGCACCGCTGGCCTCGAGGCCGCTCTCAGGGAGTCAGCGCGCGGAAGGTCGCCGGGCGCGACGAGCGCGCGCGCGAGCGTGAGGCCGGCCGCCCCTGCGAGGACGATGGCGGGGAGTTCTAGCGCGCCGTGCGGCGCGATCAGCGACCAGAACTCGATCGCACGGGGGCCGGTCCCGATGGCGCCCCCGAGGATGCCGACCATGAGCCCGTTTTGGACCAACGCGTACACCGTCAAGGCACCGAACGTGATGCCTCCAGCGAATGCGTAGAGCGACACCTGGATGTTGTTGCTCGTGATGGCGGCGGAAAGCAGCGGGGCGAGACCCGCGAGGCCGCCGCTCGGCCCGCTCCACTCCCGCTCGCCCAGCATCTCGCGGAACATCGGGGGCAGGAGCGTCCGGGCGAGGTCTCTGTCCGCGAGCGCGATCGCTCCACCCGCTAGGCCCGAGCCGAACAGCAAGACCGCAGACAGCGCGACCATCTTCCAGTGGCGGCGCACGAGGCGCGGATACTCGACCGCCACGAACCGCACTGCTGCGGAAAGCCTGCCGGGTGCGCGCCCGTACAGCACGCCGTGCGCCTTCGATACCAGCTGGTTGAGCGCGCGCTCGACTTTGCCGAGCTGGAGGACTATGCGGACCAGCCTCTGAAGACCTATTC
>JAOAEA010000123.1 GCA_026417035.1 Burkholderiales bacterium | reverse complement strand
CGCGGGCGATGCTGCGCGGCGAGATCGAGAAGCGCCGCGCCGTGCCGGTTCGCGGTGAGCGCGACGATCTCGAAGCGGTCGGGGTGACGGGCGGCGACGTCGAGCGTGCTCCGCCCGATCGACCCGGTCGCGCCGAGCACGGCGATGCGCTGCCTGCGCATCATCGGGCGACCGCCAGCGCCGCGAGCGGCAGCACGGGCGTGAGCGCGTCGATGCGGTCGAGCACGCCCCCGTGGCCGGGAAGCAACCCGCTCGAGTCTTTCAGGCCCGCCTGCCGTTTCAGGGCCGACTCGAGGAGGTCGCCGAGGATGCTCGCCGCCGTAAGGATCCAGACGAAGAGGACGAAGCCCGCGGGGTGGGCGAGCACCGGCGGGAGCGCCGGCAGGAAATCGGGGCCGAACGTGCGCCACGCGAGCGCATACGCGGTGGTGGCGGCGAAGGCCCCCGCGACCCCCTCCCACGACTTCCCGGGGCTCACCCGGGGCGCGAGCTTGCGCCGGCCGAAGGCCCGGCCGGCGAAGTAGGCGGCGATGTCGGCGATCCAGACGGTGACCATGATGGCGAGCAGCAGGACCGGGCCGGCGTTGCGCAGCTCGACGAGCGCGAGCAGGGTCGGAATGAGGACGAGCCATCCTAGCACGAGCACGAGCGCCACCGACGGGGCGGGCGGCAGGCGCCACAGCCACGCGGTCGCCCCGAAGAGCCAGAAGAGCGCGGCGGCGCCATACACCGGAACGAGCAGCGGGGCGCTCGCGGCACCCTCGTGGAGCCCGGCGAACACCGCCAGGGCTGCAGCCGCCGCCACCGTCGCCACGGCATAGGCGAGCCGGGAAGACGCCGCGGCCCGCGCGAGGCCGGCCCATTCCCATGCCGCCGCCGCGCCGACGGCGAGCGCGAACGCGAGCCATCCCGCGGGCGGCAGCGCGAACAGCGCGACGAGAAGGAGGACGGCGAGGACGACCGCGGTGGCGACGCGGGTCTTGAGCATGGCGGTCGCGCGCCCTCAGCAGCCCGACGCAAGGGGGGCCCTGCCCCCTTTCGAATCCCCGACTCCGATGACGCGAGACGCGCGCCCCGATCGGGCGCGGCATGCGCGCGCGGCGGCGTTCGGCGTCACTGCAGCGCCTCGCATCGCGCTGTCAGGCGCGCCGGCGGTGCGCTTCGCGCTCAGGGGCCGCCGCGGAAGCCTCGGCGGCCGGGGCGGCGCCAAGCTGCTCGCTCGTGCGGCCGAAGCGGCGCTCGCGGGTCGCGTAGGAGGCGATCGCCGCGTCGAGCGCCGCCGCGTCGAAGTCCGGCCACAGCGTCGGCGTGAAGTGCAGCTCGGTGTACGCGAGGTGCCAGAGCAGGAAATTCGAGATGCGTTCCTCGCCGCCGGTGCGGATGAAGAGGTCGGGCTCGGGCGCGTAGTTGAGGCAGAGGTAGGGCGAGAGGTCGGCCTCCTCGTAGCGCCCGGCCTTCTCCGGGTGCTCGACCGCGAGCCGGTTCATCGCCTGGAGAAGGTCCCAGCGCCCGCCGTAGTTCGCGGCGATGGTGAGCGTCAGGAGGGAGTTCCCGGCGGTCGTCGCCTCGGCGGCACGCACCAGGGAGACGATCGCCTCCCCGAACGGCGCGAGGTCGCCGATCACGCGCAACCGGATGTTGTTGCGGTGCAGCTTCTCGACCTCCTGCTCGAGCGCGGTGCGGAACAGCTGCTGCAGCACGCTCACCTCGTCGGGCGGCCGGCGCCAGTTCTCGGAGCTGAAGGCGAAGAGCGTGAGGTAGCCTACGCCCCGTTCCGCGCAGGCGCGCACCACCGTGCGCACCGTCTCGACGCCGCGGCGGTGCCCGGCGACGCGGGGCAGGAACCGCTGCCGCGCCCACCGGCCGTTGCCGTCCATGATGATCGCCACGTGGCGCGGCACCGCGGCGGTCGCCGGAATCTCGCGCGTCGAGCTGGTGAACATGGCGGTGCGCCGCCGCTCAGACCGCGAGCAGGTCGGCCTCCTTCTGCTGCAGGACCTTGTCGACCTCGCTGACGTACTTGTCGGTGAGCTTCTGGATCTCGTCCTGCGCGCGCCGCTCCTCGTCCTCGGAGATCGACTTGGCCTTGAGCAGCTCCTTGAGGTGGTGGATGGCGTCGCGCCGCAGGTTGCGCACCGCGACGCGCGCGTTCTCGCCCTCGTGGCGCACCAC
>JAOAEA010000122.1 GCA_026417035.1 Burkholderiales bacterium | reverse complement strand
AGCATGCGCAAGAAGCCCTCGAACGGCGCCTGGGAATCCGACCATGAAAACCGGGGAAACCTCAGGCGTGGGGCCCCTTTTGCATCAACCTGCCCCGGCCGTCGCGGTCTCCCCTCGCGGCTCCTCCTCGCAACGACAACGTTCCGTCGCCGCGAGCCGCGCCGCCGTCAGCCGCGAGCCGGAGGCGTGGCGGGCCGTGGCGACCTCGCGGGAAGCGCGCCCGGGAGAGCCCGCTACAGCTCCCGCGCGGCAAAGGTGTCGCACTGGGAGACGGCTCCGGTCTCGAGCCCGCGGCGGAACCAGCGCACCCGCTGCTCGCCGCTGCCGTGCGTGAAGGCGTCCGGCACCACGTAGCCCTGCGAGCGCTTCATCATGCGGTCGTCGCCGATCTGCGCGGCAGCGTTCAGGCCCTCCTCGACGTCGCCCCTCTCGAGGACGTTGCGCGCCTTGTGCGCATGGTGCGCCCAGACCCCGGCGAGGCAATCGGCCTGCAGCTCCATGCGCACCGAGAGCGCGTTCGCCTCGCGCTGGCCGACGCGGCTCTGCGCTGCGCGCACCCGGTCGGCGATGCCGAGCAGGTTCTGCACGTGGTGCCCCACCTCGTGCGCGATGACGTAGGCCTGCGCGAAGTCGCCCGGCGCCTTGAAGCGGTCGCGCAGCTCCTGGAAGAAGCCGAGGTCGATGTACACCTTCTGGTCGGGCGGGCAGTAGAACGGCCCCATCGCCGCCTGCGCGTAGCCGCACGCCGACTGCACCGCGCCGCTGAAGAGCACGAGCCGCGGCTCCTGGTACTGCTTGCCCGCCTGCCGGAAGAGCGCGTTCCAGGTGTCCTCGGTGTCGGCGAGTACGAACGAGACGAAGCGCTTCAGCTCCGCCTCGGGATCCGGCCGCCCCGCCTCGCCGGGCGCCGGGCCGGGCGCGGACTGCGGCGGCGGCGCGACCTGCTCGACCACCTCGCCGAGCCCCATCAGCACCCGCGGGTCGACGCCGAAGAACATCCCGAGGAGCACCAGGATCACGAGGCCGATCCCGCCGCCGAACGCTCCGCGCCGCACCGGGGAAGCGCCCCGGCGATCCTCGATGTTCGTGCTCTCGCGTCCCTGGTCCCAGCGCATCGCCGCCTCCGTCGGTGGTCCCGCGCCCCCCCGGGAAGTCACCGGCCCGGCGCGAGTGGCGAGTATAGCGACGGGCCCCGGCCGGCATCCCGCGCGCCAAAAAATGACGTGTCCGCAGGCCGCAAGGCATGGAAAAATAGGCGCAAACCCCAAAAGGGAGCGAGAGACCATGACGAGCCCGTCCCGCAAGTCCGCCGGCGCGACCGCCGCGGCGATCGCCGCAACGCTCGTGGCCGCGTGCGCCACCCCGGCCGATCCGAGCGCCCCGCGCACGGACACGCCCGCCGCCGCCGTCGGCAAGGTCTGGGAATGGCGCGGCACGGCGTCGCGGGCCGGCACCCTCGAGCCCACGGTCCAGCGCACCTACTCGCTGCGGCTGCAGGACGACGGCGTCGCGCACATCCTCGCCGACTGCACCTTCGTGCGCACCCGCTACGAGATCTCCGCGGGGCGCATCCGCTTCGAGCCCGTGTCCGTGAGCCGCAAGGGCTGCATGGCCCCGTCGCTCGGCGACCAGTTCCTCGCCGACGTGACGCGCGCGACGGCCTTCTTCGCGCAGGGCGGCCAGCTCTACCTCGACCTTCCGAACAACGCCGGCACCATGCGCTTCGTCCCGGCGCCCTTCTGGCCGCCGTACCAGTGGACCTGGTGAGCTGAGGCCGGCGCGGCGGCGCGCCAACGCCCCGCGCGCCCCGAGTCCCGCGGCAGACCGAGAGCCGCAGCACCCCGACCGATGAAACCGGCCACCGCCCCGCCCGCGACGCGGTGGGCGGCGTCGTGCCGCGCTCGCCCAAGGTGCGTTTGCCCGGCGGTTTTAGGGTGTCCTAAAACCGGACAAGACCTTGATCTTCGGGGGCGATTTTCGGGGAGCTGTGGTCTTGTACAGGTGTTTGGCGCTTTGTAAAGCGACTTTTAGGGTGTCTACTTTCAGTTGGGGCGCTTTACAGGGGCCCGATGATGCGAATACCATAGTCTACGAGTTGTAAGAGCCACGCACAAAGCACAAATGTTCTATTACTACGGCCGAAAGAAACAGATCGCTCGCCACTATCCCGAGCCGGCCTACGACACGATCGTAGAGCCGTTCGCAGGGGCGGCAGCCTATGCTCTATACGGCGACAGGTGGCGGCGCCGCGTGGTCTTGCTTGAGAAGGACCCGAGAGTTGCCGAGGTTTGGCAGTGGTTAATCGAGACCGCCACCCCTGACTCGATCCGGGCGCTTCCCGAGCTAAGGGTCGGTGAAAAGAGTTCCGAGTTCTTGCACATCATTCACGCCGCCACAAAGATGGCCTTTAAGTACAAGACTATCAAGG
>JAOAEA010000011.1 GCA_026417035.1 Burkholderiales bacterium | reverse complement strand
GAGCGTCGGCACGAGCGCGCCCGCGACCATCCCGCCGATCGGCACGCCGGTCTGCTTGATCGAGAAGACGAGCGCCATCATGCCGGGCGGGGTCGCGCGGGCGAGGATGTGCGAGCTCGCCGGGTTGACGAGCCCGTAACCGCCGCCGATCACGAGGGCGGCGACCGGCATCGCGACCACCCAACCCGCGGCGCCGAGCGCGAGCCCCGCGCCCGCGGCGAGCACCGAGACCTGGCACACGGCGAGCACGCCGAGCGCGGCGACGAGCCCGCCGCAGGCGAGCCCCGACAGCATCGCCGCGAGGTAGGCCGCGGAGACGAAGAGCCCGATCGCCTGGGGCGCGACGCCGAGCGCCGGCGCGACCGCCGGGGCGAGCACCGACGGCGTCACCATCGCCATCGAGGTGACCGCCTGGACGGCGAGCGTGACGGCGACCGCGACGGGAAGCCGCAGCCGCCCAGTGCCGCCTTCGCTCACTCGACCTCGATCGTCCCCGAGGCGCCGACGGTCACGACGGCCGTCCCGCCCTCGAGCGGAGGCGGCGGCGCGGCGTCGGCGGCCGCCGGCGCGAGACGGCCGTAGGGGCGCGGCGAAGGGAACGTGCCCTGCGTGTCGAGCGCGACGCGGCGGATGCGGTAGCTGCGGCCGCCGAGGGCGCGCGCGGCGACCTCGGCGCGCGCGCGGAAGGCGGCGACCGCCTCGACGATCAGCTCGTCCTCCGTCCTGCGGCGCAGCTCCGGCGACACCGCGAAGCTCACCTGCGCGAGCTGGAGCGGCGGCTGGAGCCGCCCGATGAGCTGGGCGGTGGCGGGGAAGTCCTTCGATTCGAGGCGCAGCTCCGCCCGGCCGCGCCAGCCGGCGAGCTTCTGGTTGCGGTCGTACACCGGATAGGTGGCGTTCGCCCCGGTGCGCGCCTGCACCGTCTTCGCTTCCGCGGCGACCTTCAGCGCCTCGGCGATGGCGCGGTTCAACTGCGCGGCGACGTTGGCGGCGCTCACGTCGTTCGCCTCGACGAACAGCGTCGCGTGCACGACGTCGTTCTGCACCTCGCGCGAAGCCTGCGCGGCGAGGTCCACCTGGTTCCAGCGCTCGGCGCCGGCCGGTCCCTGGGCGAGCGCCGCGGCCGAAGCGAGGCAGAGGGAAAGCGCGAGGGCGGATCGCATGCGCGGGAGCCGTACGTCAGCGGGAGGGGGCGATTGTAGCTCGCGAGGGCGCCGCGGCCCGGCGGCGCGCGTCCTCGGGCAAAATAGCGGCCTTCCGGCCTCTCCCCGAGGGAACCCCATGGTTTGCTTCCCCGCTTCGATCCGGGCGATGGCCGCGCTCGCCGCGTGCGCGCTCGCCGCCGGCTGCGCGACGGCTCCCGGCGGCCCTGGCGCGCCAACGGGCACGCTCGAGAAAATCAAGCGCACGAACACGGTGACGCTCGGCTATCGCGTCGCGTCGGTGCCCTTCTCGTTCGCCGCGCCGGGGCGCGAGCCGGCGGGTTACTCGATCGACCTCTGCCGCGCCGTGGTGGAGACGCTGAAGAAGGACCTCGGGCTTGCGAACCTCCAGGTGAAGTGGGAGGCGGTGACCGTCGAGGACCGGCTCGCGAAGGTCGCGAGCGGACAGGTGGACCTCGAGTGCGGCTCCACCACCAACACGCTCGGCCGGCGCGAGCGGGTGGACTTCAGCCTGGTCACGTTCGTGGACGGCGGGAGCTTCCTCACCCGGCTCGGCGCGAACATCGCGACGCTGAAGGACCTCGACGGCAAGCGCGTCGCCATCATCCCCGGCACCAGCACCGAGAAGGCGCTCGAGCGCGCGCTGCAGCAGGCGCTCGCGAAGCCCGCGTACGTCGGCGTGAAGGACCACCAGGAAGGGCTTGCGGCCCTGCGCGAGGGGCGCGCCGATGCGTACGCGTCCGACCGCGTGATCCTGATCGGGCTCGCGATGACCGCGAAGGACGCGGCCGCGTTCCGGCTCGCGGAGGAGCTCTTCTCCTACGAACCCTATTCGCTCGTCCTGCGGCGCGGCGACCCGGATTTCCGGCTCGCGGTGGACCGCACGCTCGCGCGCCTGTACCGCTCGGGCGAGATCGCGCCGATCCACAACCGCTGGTTCGGGGCGCTCGGCACCCCGGGGCCGCTGCTGCAGGCGATGTTCCTCCTGAACGCCATCCCCGAGTAGCACGCTGGCGGCGCCTCGCCGCCGCGGCTGGTTTCGCATGCCTTTTCGCGCGCTCCGTGCCTGCGCCGCGGCGCTCCTGCTCGCTCCCGCCGTGCCCGCGCTCGCGGCCAGCGAGGCGCGCGAGGGCGCGCCGGCCGGCCTTTCCTACCGCGTGGAGATCGAGGCGCCCGAGCCGCTGCGCGGCGTCCTCGCCAAGGGGCTCGACCTCGTCCGCTGGCAGGGCTACGCGGAGATGTCGGCCTCCCTCCTCGCGCGCCTTGCGGCCGAGGCGCGCGTGCAGGCCGAGGAAGCCGCGCGGACCGAGGGCTATTTCTCCGCGGTCGCGACGAGCACGGTCGAAGCGGTGCAGGATCGGGCGGTGGTGCGCCTGCGCGTCGAACCCGGGCCGCCGACGTTGGTGACGTCGGTCGAGCTCTCGCTCTCCGGTCCGGCGGCCGACGACCCCGGCGCGGCGGCGATCGCGAAGCGCATCCGGGAAGAATGGCGGCTGCCCGAGGGCCAGCGCTTCCGGCAGAGCGCGTGGGACGCCGCGAAGCGCGGCGCGGTGGCGACGCTCGCGGAGAAGCGCTTCGCCGCCGCCGGCATCGCGCGCTCGGAAGCGCGCATCGATCCCGAGGCGCGCACTGCCGAGCTCTTCGTCGAGCTCGCGAGCGGTCCGGCCTTCCGCTACGGCGCGATCGAGGCGCGCGGCTTTGCGCGCTACTCGCCCGACATCGCCCGCAAAGTGAGCCCGGTGAAGCCCGGCGAGCCCTACGACGACGACATGCTCGCCCTCTACCAGCGGCGCCTGCTCGAAACCGGCTACTTCGCGACCGCGCAGGTGGGCGTCGACCCCGACCCGGCGCAGGCCGGCGCGGCGCCGGTGCGCGTGACCGTCGTCGAGGCGCGCCCGCGCCGCGTGGAAGGCGGCGTGGGCTACTCCACCGACACCGGCTACCGCGTGACCGGCGACTACGCCGACTACGACCTCCTCGGCACGAGCTGGCGCTGGCGTAACGAGCTCCGCTACGAGCAGAAGATCCAGTCCTTCGCCACCACCTTCGACTCGCCGCCGCTCGAGGGCGGGGCGTGGAACTCGCTCGCGGCGAAGGCGCTGCGCCAGGACGTCCAGAACCAGATCGTCCGGCAGGCGGCGGTCGGCGTCTCGCACAACTGGGGCTGGGAAGCGCAGTGGCCCTCGTACCTCTCGCTTTCCTATCACCGCGAGGACAGCGAGGTCGAGGACGTGACCACGCGCACGCGGGCGCTCTTCCTCGGCTACCGCCTCATCCACCGCGCCACCGACGCTTTCCTCAACCCGCGGCGCGGCCTGCTCGCCGCGCTCGAGCTCGGCGGCGCGCCGCCCGGGGTCTCCACGCAGGGCTTCGTCCGCGCCCGCGCGCGCGTCACCGGGCTCCTGCCACTCTCGCCGCGCGACGACCTCACCGCGCGCATCGAGCTCGGCGCGGTGGGAACGCGCTCTGGCGACACCGCCGGCGTACCGCCGACCTTTCTCTTCCGCACCGGCGGCGACGACACGGTGCGCGGCTACGCGTTCCAGAGCCTCGGCGTCGACGTCGGCAACGCGGTCGTCGGCGGGCGTTACCTCGCGGTGGCGAGCGTCGAGCTCGTGCACTGGTTCGCCGAGAGCTGGGGCCTGGGCGCGTTCGTCGACGCCGGCAACGCCGCCGACACGATCTCGGGGCTGAAGCCCGCGGTCGGCGCCGGCGTCGGCGCGCGCGTGCGCACGCCGATCGGGCCGCTGCGCTTCGACGTCGCCTACGGCGAGCAGACGCGGCAGTTCCGCATCCATTTCTCGTTCGGCTACACCTTCTGATGCGCACCGCCCGCCGCACCGTCCTCGCGCTCGCCCTCTTCGCGCTCGCCGCGGCGGCGGGCCTCCATGTCGCCGCGCGCAGCGACGCGGTCCTCGCCTGGGCACTCGGCCGGATCGCCGCGGCCTCGGGCGGCCGCCTCGCGTTCGAGGGCGTGCGCGGCGCGATCGTCGGCGCCCCTGCGATCGGCCGCATCCGCTACGAGGATCCGGACCTCGCGGTGGAAGCGCGCGCGGTCTCGTTCGACTGGTCGCCGCTCGCGCTCGTCTTCGGGCGCGTGGACGTCGCCTCCCTCACCGCGGCCGCCGTCACGGTCACCGTGAAGCCCTCCGCTGCGCCCGCGACGCTGCCGAGCGACATCGGGCTGCCGCTGCCGGTGCGCATCGGGCGCGCGGAGGTCGCGAGGCTCGCGATCGCGAGCGGCGCATCCACGGTCGCGCTCGACGACGTGCGCGCGGCCTACCGCGGCGACGCCGCGGCGCACCGGCTCGACGAAGTCTCCGGGCGCGCGTTCGGCGCGACGCTCCGCGACGGGCGCTACGCCATCGCCGCGAAGCCGCCGTTCGCGATCTCCGGCGCCGCCGCGGCGGAGCGGCCCGGCCCGCCGTTCCCGGTCGTGCTGGAGGCGACGTTCGGGGGCACGCTCGCGGCGATGGATTTCGCGCTCGCCGCACGCTCCGGCGCGTGGGAGCGGGCCGACGGCGCCTTGCGCGTCACGCCCTTCGGGCCCGCATGGCTCGCCGAGGCGCGCATCGCCGTCGCGGCCGTCGATCTCGGGAAGCTCGATCCGTCCTGGCCCGCGACGCGGCTCGCGGTGACGATCGACGGCGCCGGCGCGGCGAACGGCGACATCGCCGGAAGCCTCGCCGCGACGAACGCCGAGCCGGGCCCGCTCGACAAGGCGCGGCTTCCGGTCGCGGCCGCGAATGCGCGCTATGTGCTCGCCGCCGGAGGGAAGGCGAGGCTCGAAGCGCTCGCCCTGACCTTCGCCGGAAACGGCACGGCGACCGGCGCCGCGGCGATCGACGGCTCGGGCGCGCGCGTCGCGCTCACGGTGCGCGCGCTCGACCTGCGCGGCCTGCACTCGCAGCTGCGCACGAGCGCGCTCGGCGGGAAGATCGACGCGGACCTCGCCGCGGAGGTCCAGTCGGTGCGCGCCTCGCTCTCCGAGCCCGGCCTCGCCTTCGCGTTCGACGCGGTGCGGCGCGGCGACGCGGTCGAGTTCCGCGAGGCGCGCGCCGCGGCGCGCGGCGGCGAAGTGCGGGGCAGCGGCGCCGTCGCGCTCGGCGGCCGCCGGCCCTTCGCGGCGAAGCTCGCCTTCTCGCGGTTCGACCCGAGCGCGTTCGGCGACTATCCCGCCGCGTCGCTCTCCGGCGAGGCGGCCGTCGCCGGCGAAGCGGCCTCACCCTGGCGCGCCGACGCCGACGTGCGGCTCGGCCCGAGCCGGTTCCGCGGGACGCCGGTCGCCGGCGGCGGGACGCTGTCGGCATCGCCCGACCGGATCGCAAGAGCCGACGTGGCGCTCACGCTGGGCGCGAACCGGGCGACCGTGCGCGGCGCGCTCGGCCGCGCGGGCGACGCGCTCGCCATCGACTGGGACGCGCCGAAGCTCGCCGAGCTCGACCGCGCGATCGCCGGACGCGCAAGCGGCTCCCTCGTCCTCACCGGCCCGCTCGCCGCGCCGGCGGCGAAGTTCTCGGTGCGGGGCGAATCGCTCGCGCTGCCCGGCGGGGCGACGATCGCGCGGCTCGCGGCGCGCGGCGAAGTCTCGCCTCGCCCGGAAGCGCCCCTGGTCGTCGAGATCGACACCGGCCGCGTCGCCGCGCGCGGGTTGCAGGCGGAGCGCGTCGCAGCGAACGCCGAGGGCACGCTCGCCCGGCACCGGCTGCGCGCCGCCGCTTCCGGCACGGACTTCGCCGTGCGCGCGGAAGCCGCGGGCGGCTGGGACGCGCGGCGCGGCTGGTCGGGCCGGATCGAATCGTTCACGAACGAGGGCGCTTACCCCGCCGCGCTCGCCGCGCCCGCTTCCCTCGAGGTCGCGCCGGGGCGCGCGCGCCTCGGCCCGCTCGAGGCGCGCATCGCGGACGGCGCCTTCCGCTTGCGCGAGGCGCGCTGGGAGGAGGGCCGCATCGCTTCCGAAGGCTCGTTCCGCGCGCTGCCCGCCGCCGTGCTCGCGCGACTCCTCGGCGCGAACGTGGACGGGGATCTCACGCTCGCGGGCGAGTGGTCGATCACCGCGGCGCCGCGGCTCGACGGAACCCTCGCCGTCCGCCGCGAGGCGGGCGATGCGGTGCTTCCGACCGCGCCGCCGTTTCCGCTCGGCCTCTCGGAAGCGCGGCTCGACGCGCGTTTCGTCGCGGACCGCCTCGCGGCGACCCTCGCGATATCCGGCGCGGGGCTCGGCGAGATCCGGGCGCGTGCGACGCTCGCCCCTGCGGGCGAGGCCGGCCTCACGCGCGATGCCGCGCTCGACGCGAGCGTGGACGCGGGCCTCGCCTCGCTCAAGGTGCTCGCACGGCTCTTCCCGCAGGAGGTGATCGCCGACGGCGTGGTGCGCGCCACGTTGCGCGCGGCTGGCACGCTCGCGAGCCCGGTCGTCACCGGCACGTTCGCGGGCGACGGCCTGCGCATCGAGGCACCCCCCCACGGCATCGACTGGCGCGACGGCCGGGTGCGCGCGGCGCTCACGGCCTCGTCACTCGAGCTCACGGAGCTCTCGGTGCGCGGCGGCGAGGGGTCGTTCCGCGCGTCGGGCCGGATCCCGCGCGTCGGCAACGACGGCGCGAGGATCGAATGGCGCGCCGACCGCTTCCTCGCGCTCGCGCGGCCCGACCGGCGTCTCGTCGCCTCCGGCGCGGGCACCGCGAGCTACGCGGGCCAGCGCGTGCGGCTCGCCGGCGAGCTCCGCGCCGACGAGGGCAATTTCGAGTTCGGCCGCAGCGGCCTGCCGGAGCTCGGCGACGACGTGCTGATCGTCGGCGCGCCGCGCGAGCGCCGCCAGACGCTCGCCGACCTGCCGCTCGACCTCGACCTCGCGCTCGATTTCGGCGAGCGGCTGCGCGTCGCGGGCTACGGCCTCGAGGCGATGCTCGGCGGGAAGCTCCGCGTCGAGGCCCCGCGCGGCGAACCGCTCGGGCGCGGCACCGTTTACGTTCGCAAAGGCACCTACCGCGCCTACGGCCAGAACCTCGCGATCGAGCGCGGCCAGCTCGTGTTCGACGGGCCGCTCGCCAACCCGGCGCTGCGCGTCGAGGCGTGGCGGCGTAACCAGCAGGTCGCGGCGGGGGTGGAGGTCACCGGCACGGTGCGCGCGCCGCGCGTGCGCATCGTGTCGGAGCCGCCCGTGCCGGAGGGCGAGGCGCTGTCGTGGCTCGTGCTCGGACGCCCGCCGGACACCTCGAACAAGGCCGACCTCGCGGCCCTGCAGGTGGCCGCCGCGGCGCTCTTCTACGGCGACGAGAACGCGCCGGTGACGCGCCAGGTCGCACGCGCCCTCGGGCTCGACGACATCACCATCGGCACCGGCACGGGTGCCGGCGCGGGCGCGGGCCCCGGCGGCGCACTGCAGGGCCAGGTGATCGCCTTCGGCAAGCGCCTCTCGGACCGGATCTACCTCACCTACGAGCAGGCGATCGCCGCGACCGGCAGCGTGGTGAAGCTCGACTACCTGCTGACGCAGAGGATTTCGCTGCGCGCCGAGGCGGGGACGCGCACCGGCGGCGGCATCCACTACCGCTACACCTTCGACTGAAGCCGCGCGGGGGCGCGATCCGGCGTTTCATGCCGCCCGGCTATACTTGCGGCCCCATCCGTCTCCGGAGACCGTCCGAACATGAAACGCACCCTGCTCGCGCTCGCGCTCGTCGCCGCGGCCTCGACGGCTGCCGCACAGGCGCCGCTCACCGGCACGCTGAAGAAGGTGAGTGACACGAAGACGATCGCGCTCGGCTACCGCGAGACGTCGCTGCCCTTCTCCTTCCTCGACCGGGACAAGCAGCCGAACGGCTACTCGGTGGACCTCTGCAAGCGCGTCGCCGCGTCGATCCAGCGCGACCTCAAGCTCGCGGACCTGAACATCAAGTGGGTGCCGGTCACCGCCGAGAGCCGCATCCCCGCGGTCGTGAAGGGCGAGGTGGACCTCGAGTGCGGCACCACGACGGCCACCCTCGGGCGCATGCGCGAGGTGGACTTCTCGAACATGATCTTCGTCGACGGCGCGAGCGTGATCGCGCGCACCGACACCGGCATCAAGCGCTTCGCCGACCTCGCGGGCAAGAAGATCGGCGTCACCGCGGGCACCACCACCGAGGCGCGGCTGCGCGAAGCGCTGAAGCAGCGCCTCATCAACGCCGAGGTGGTGACGGTGACCGGCGAGCTCGACGGGCTCGCGGCGGTCGAGTCGGGCAGGCTCGACGCCTACGCGAACGACCGCATCGTGCTGATCGGGCTCGCGGTGAAGGCGAAGGACGCGGCGAAGCTCTACCTCATCGACGAGGACTTCTCGTTCGAGCCCTACGGGCTGATGATGCGCCGAAACGACGCCGACTTCCGGCTCGCGGTCAACCGCGCGCTCGCGCAGATCTACCGCTCGGGCGCGATCGGCGAGATCTACGGGCGCTGGTTCGGCGGCTTCGGCCAGCCGAGCCCCGCGCTCGCGGCGATGTTCTTCCTCAACACCACTCCGGAGTGACACGCATGACGGCAAGACTCCTCGGCGCGCTCCTCGCGCTCGCCGCGGTGCTCGGGCTCGGCGCCTGCGCCGCCGGCCCGCAGGCGAACATCACCGGCAACGGCACCGTGGTCGCGATCCACGAGGTGCAGCAGGCGAGCACCGGCGGCCAGGTCGTGGGCGCGCTCGGCGGCGCACTGCTGGGCGGCTGGCTCGGCAGCAACATCGGCGGCGGCACCGGGCAGACGATCGCCACGACCGTCGGCGCCGTGGGCGGCGCCGCGGCCGGCAGCGCGGTCGCTTCGAACGTCGCCAAGACCACGGTGTGGGACGTGACCGTCCGGTTCGAGGACGGCATCGACCGCACCGTGCGCACCGAACAGGCGCCGGCCTTCCGGCCCGGCGACCGCGTGCGCGTTTCGGGCAGCGTGATCCAGAAGATCTGAGGCGCGAAGCGCCGGCGGGCTCCGAGCCCCCGCGTCCGGAGCCGCCGCGCCTGCGGCGCGCGCGCGGCGCGCCGCAGCCCAAGCCCTGATGCTCGAAGCCGTCAACCTCGAATGCGTCCGCGGCGAGCGGCGGCTCTTCCGCGGCGTCGGCTTCGAGCTCGCCGAGGGAACGCTCCTCGAAGTGGTCGGCCCGAACGGCAGCGGCAAGACGAGTCTGCTTCGCATGGTGTGCGGCCTGCTCGCCCCCGCGGCGGGCGAGATCCTCTGGCGGGGCGAGCCGATCCGCGCGGCTGCCGAGGAATTCCGCGGGCAGCTCGCCTATCTCGGCCATCTCAACGGGATCAAGGACGACCTCACCGGCGTCGAGAACCTCGTCTTCTCGGAGACGATGGCCGGCGGCGGCGCGACGCCGCGAGCCGCGCGCGACGCGCTCGCGCGCCTGGGCCTCGCGGGGTTCGAGGACCTGCCGACGCGCGTGCTCTCGCAGGGGCAGAAGCGCCGCGTCGCGCTGGCGCGGCTCGCGTTCCGCGAGCGCTGCCGGCTCTGGGTGCTCGACGAGCCGTTCGTCGCGCTCGACGCCGCGGCGGTGCGCCTGGTCGCCGACCTCATCGCCAACCAGGCCGACTCGGGCGGCATCGTGCTGCTGACGACGCACCAGGAAGTGGACGTGCCCGTGCGCACGCGCCGCACCCTGCGGCTCGGAGCGGCATGACGCGCGCCACGGTCCGCGGCGGCGGCGCCCCCTCGCCCTGGGCCGACCGCGAGCGTGCGCGCGGCGCGCATGGCGCCGATCGGCGGGGACGCGCGTGATGGGCAGCCTCGACGCGTTCCGCGCCCTCGTCCGCCGCGACCTGCTGCTCGCCCTGCGGCGGCGTGCCGACGTGCTGACGACGCTCGTCTTCTTCGTGATCGTCGTGAGCCTCTTCCCCCTCGGCGTCGGCCCCGAGATGGAGACGCTGCGCCAGATCGCGCCCGGCGTCGTCTGGGTCGCCGCGCTGCTCGCGTCCATGCTGGCTCTGGGGCGGCTGTTCTCCGCCGACTACGCGGACGGCACGCTCGAGCAGATGCTGCTCGCGCCACAGCCGCTCGGGCTGCTGGTGGCCGCGAAGGTCGCCGCGCACTGGCTCGTCTCGGGCCTGCCGCTCGTCTTCATCGCGCCGGTGCTCGGGTTGCAGTACGACCTGCCGTGGGACGCGCTCGGCGTGCTGATGGCGTCGCTTCTCGTCGGCACGCCCGTGCTCGGGCTGATCGGCGCGGTCGGCGCCGCGCTCACGCTCGGGCTGCGCGGCGGCGGCGTGCTCGTGTCGCTCCTCGTGCTGCCGCTCTACATCCCCGTGCTCATCTTCGGTGCGGGCGCCGTCGACGCCGCGGCGGCGGGAACCGGCGCCGCGGCACACTTGTCTCTCCTCGGCGCGTTCCTCGTGGTCTCGCTATTCTTCGCGCCCTGGGCCGCGGCGCTGGGGCTGCGGATTTCGTTGGAATGAGGATCGAGGATCGAGAGCTCAATTCCGAATGTTGAATCCCGGATCCTCCATCCCGGATCCTCGATCCTAGACCCGAGATCCCGCATCCCGCCCCATGCCCAAGCTCAACTGGTTCTACTTCGCGGCGCCGAACACCTTCTATCCCCTCGCCGGGAAGATGGTGCCGTGGTTCGCCGTGGCCGCGGCGGTCTTCGCCGCCATCGGGCTCTACATCGGCTTCTTCGTCGCGCCCACCGACTTCCAGCAGGGCGAGGGCTACCGGATCATCTTCGTGCACGTCCCGGCGGCGTGGATGTCGATGTTCCTCTACGTGGTGATGGCGTTCTGGGCGGCGGTCGGGCTCGCCTTCAACACCCGGCTCTCGTCGATGATGGCGCAGGCGATCGCGCCGACCGGGGCGCTCATGACCTTCCTCGCCCTGTGGACGGGCTCGCTCTGGGGCAAGCCGATGTGGGGCACGTGGTGGGTGTGGGACGCGCGCCTCACCTCGGAGCTCATCCTCCTCTTCCTCTACATCGGCTTCATGGCGCTGCAGGCCTCGATCGACGATCCGCGGCGCGCCGACCGCGCCGGCGCGGTGCTCGCGATCGTCGGCGTGATCAACGTGCCCATCATCTACTTCTCGGTGCAGTGGTGGAACACGCTGCACCAGGGGGCCTCCGTCAGTCTCACCAGGAGCCCGAGCATGGCGACGACGATGCTCTGGGGAATGCTGGTGATGGCGCTGGCGGCGTGGATGTACTCGATCGCGGTCGTGCTGGTGCGCGTGCGCGCGATCATCCTCGAGCGGGAGCGCAACGCGGACTGGGTGCGCGACCTCAAGGCGAAAGGGGCGACGAAATGAAGTGGGAGAGCGCGGTGCAGTTCTTCGCCATGGGCGGCTACGCCGTCTACGTCTGGGGCTCGTACGCGGCCGCGGTGGCGGTCGTGGTCGTGGAAACCCTGCTCGCCCGCGCGCGCCTCGCCCGCGCGCTCGCCGCCGCACCCGCGCCCGAAACGCCAGCCGAGTAACGCCCGGGCCGCGCGCGCGGGCGTCGGGAAGTCGCCGCCTGCCCGGGCGACCGGCACTGGCGCGTCCGGGACCCTCTCCGGGCACGCGCAATCGCGCACGTTCGGCACAACCTTCCCCGCGCGGTCCCTTCGCGGGCGGCTATTCTGAAATCGGGATCGGGAAAGAGCGGTGCAGTGGCCCCGCGACCCCGTTTCCGTGTCCTCCGGACCGCGACCATGAGCTCCACTGCTTCCGCCTCGAGCTTCCTCGAGCGCGCGCTCGACCCCTACGGGATGATGACGCCGGTGCTGCACGCGCAGCTCGCGTGGCTCGCGCACCCGCGCGAGCTCGCCGACCTCGGCGCGCAGTTCGCGGGTCTCGCGCTCGAGCTGCAACGGCACGCGTGGCTCCGGGCCGCCGGGCTGCCGAGCGCCGATCCGGTGGAGCCGCACCCGGACGACCAGCGCTTCGCCGACCCCGTCTGGCGCGAGCACGTCGCGTGGGACCTCCTGAAGGAGGGCTACCTCGCCTTCACCCACCACGTCCAGGACGCGCTCTACCGGACCCCCGGCCTCTCGGAGAAGCAGCGCCGGCAGGCCGCGTTCTGGTGGCGGAAGTGGCTGAACGCCGCCGCGCCGACCAATTTCCTCTGGACGAACCCGGTGGCGCTGCGCAAGGCGGTGGAGACGGGCGGCGCGAGCCTCGCGGCAGGGTGGCGCAATTTCCTCGCGGACTTCGAGGCGGGCACGGTGCGGCTCACCGACCCGCGCGACTTCCACGTCGGCAAGGACCTCGCGACGGCGCCCGGCGCGGTGGTCTTCCGCAACCGCCTCCTCGAGGTGATCCACTACCGCGCGACGCGCGACCGCGTGCACCGCATCCCGGTCGCGATCGCGACGCCCTGGATCAACAAGTTCTACATCCTCGACCTCGCCGAGGGGCGCAGCCTGGTGCGCTTCCTCCTGGACCGCGGCTTCGACGTCTACATCGCGAGCTGGAAGAACCCGACGCCCGAGATGCGCGACGTCACGTTCGACGCATACATCGAGGACGGGATCGCGAAGCTCGTCGAGACCGCGAGCCGCGTGAGCGGCTCGGGCGAGGTGCACGCGGTGGGCTACTGCCTCGGCGGCACGGCGCTCGCGATGTACCTCGCCTGGGCGAACGCGCGAGCCGCGCCCTTGCACGCGCCGGTGCCGCACTGGACGCTCTTCACCACGCTGGTCGATTTCGCGAGCCCGGGGGACATCGAGGTGTTCCTCGACGAATCGACCGTCGCGCACCTCGCGGAGGCGATGGCGCGCAAGGGCTACCTCGACGGGAAGGAGATGGCCGCCGCGTTCCGGCTGCTGCGCTCGAACAGCCTCATCTGGCAATACGTGGTGCGCGGCTGGCTCTACGGCGAGGCGCCGCGCCCGCTCGACGTCCTCTTCTGGAACATGGACACCACGCGCATGCCCGCCGCGATGCACACCTGGTATCTGCGCGAGCTCTACCTCGCCAACCGCCTCGTCGAGCCCGACGCTCTCGCGATCGCCGGCACGCCGATCGACCTCGGGCGGATCGCGCAGCCGCTCTACGCGGTCGGCTGCCAGGACGACCACATCGCGCCCTGGAAGCAGACCTTCCGGATCGCGAACTTCGCGGCGGGCCCGAAGCGCTACGTCCGCTCGAGCGCTGGCCACGTCCTGGGCATCGTCAACCCGCCGGTCACGCCGGCGAAGCGCAGCTTCCGCGCCGGCGAGGCGCGCATCACCGACACGGTCGAGTCGTGGCTCGCGCGCACCACCGAGACGCCGGGCAGCTGGTGGGAGGACTGGGTCGCGTGGCTCGCGCCGCTCTGCGGCGAGATGGTCCCCGCCCGTCCGGTCGCGACCGCGAGCCACCCCGCGCTCGCCGCCGCGCCAGGCGCCTATGTCCTCGAGACCTGAGCCGTCGGGGAGGCCCCGCCCGGGCGGATCGCCAGGGAAGCTCTGATCGATTCCCCGAATGGATCAGGGCTTCGTCTGACATCGGCGGCCAAAGGGGGATGTGTCCCCCTTGGTTCAGACATTCCCTAGGGCAGCACCCGGTCGATGACGACCGCGACGCCCGTCGCGCCCGTCTTCACCGGAGCCGAGAGGCCCTCGAGGTCGCCCGGCTGCGAGGTCGCGGTGCCGCCCTTCGCGACGCGGGCGCCGACGACGACCTCCGGGAAGTCGGAGAGCTTCATGTTCGGCGCCATCGCCATCGAATCGTCGAGCGAGAACGACACGGGCAGGTCCTTCACCTGCTTGCGCACGATCGCGAGCGGCATGCGGGCGCCCTGCGCCGGCCGCGCGAAGATGAACACCGTGTCCTCGGGGCTGGCCCTCGCCGCGAGCGCCGGGGCGAGGCTCACCGTCCCTCCCACCGTCGCGGCGCGCGGCACCGGCGCGGCCTTGGCGGCCGGTGGCGCCCTGATCCCGCCCGCCTCGCGCGCCTCCGCGATGTTCGACGCGACGGCCTGGGCCATCTCGGAGCCGGGCGGCACGACGGCGGCGAGGCGCTCCCAGTAGCCGAGCGCGGTCTTGTAGTCCTTGCGGTTCATCGCGTCGCTCGCCGCGAGCGCGAGCGCCTTCCAGTGCTTCGGGTCGGCCGCGAGCGCGCGCTGCACCAGCTCCATCGGCTTGCCCGCGAGGCTGCGCCCCTGCGCCATGGCGAGCGCGTCGGCGTAATCGGTGAGGACGTCGGCGTCGTCGGGCGCGAGCCGCGCGAGCTCGGCGAACGCGCGCACCGCCTCGGGGAAGCGCTGCAGCGTGTAATAGGTGCGCGCGAGCACCGCCCAGCCCTGCGCGTCGTCCGGTGACCTGGCAAGCCGCTCCTCGACCCGCGCGATCATCGCGTCGATCTCTTCCTGCGTGAACTGGCGCCCCTCGCCGCCCGCGTGCGCCGCGGCCTGCTGCGCTTCGGGCGACAAGGCGAGCGGGGTGCCCAACTGCCAGTACAGGAGACCCGCGACCAGCGGGATCCCCACTGCGAGCGCAGCCGCGGTCGCTGCGCCCCGGGGCGCCGGCCGGAGGGCTTCGCCCGCGGCGGGCCGCGCCTCCTCCAGCGCGCGGCGTTCGAGCTCCGCCACGGCCTCGCGATGCTGCGTCTCCGAGAGCGTCCCGGCCTCGAGGTCGGCGTCGAGCTCGGCGCGCTGCGCGCGCAGGATCGCGAGGTTGGATTGCGCGAGCCCGACGTCGGCCGCGGGACGGCGCGCGGCGAGCAGCGGACGCACGACGAGGGCGAGGGCGACGGCCGTCATGAAGACGGCGATGGCGACGAAGGCAGTCATTCGCTCTCGCGTGCGCCGGCGAGCAGGCGCTCGGCCTCGCGGCGCTCGGCTTCGGTGAGAGGACGCTCGTCGGCGCGCGCCCGGCGCGCCGCGATCACCCGGCGCGCCGCCGCGAGGCCGACGGCGAGGAGGAGGAACGGGCCGATCCAGAGCAGCGCGGTGGTGGCCTTGAACGGCGGGCGGTAGAGGACGAAGTCGCCGTAGCGGGCGACCATGTAGTCGATGATCTCGCGGTCGGACTTGCCCTGGGCGATCTGCTCGCGGATCTGCCGGCGCAGGTCCACCGCCAGCTCCGCGTTCGATTCCTCGATCGACTGGTTCTGGCACACGAGGCAGCGGAGCTCGTTGCCGAGCGCCACCGCGCGCTTCGCCGCGACCGGATCGTTGGGCGTGGGAAGCGCCGCCTTCGCCGTCTCGGCGGGCGCGCGCGGGTCGGCGGGCGGCTGCGCAGCCGCGGCGCCGGCAGCGAGCAGAAGGGCTGCGACGAAGCGTCTCACGCCTTCTCCAGCTCGCGCACCAGCGGCAGGATGGCCGCGGGAACGAGAGGGCAGGCCCCCTCGCAGCTCCCCCACTCTCGATGCGCTCGCATCACGCCTTCTCCAGCTCACGCACCAGTGGCAGGATGCCCGCGCGAGCGAGGGGGCACACCCCCTCGCAGCTCCCCCACTCTCGATGCGCTCGCATCACGCCTTCTCCAGCTCACGCACCAGTGGCAGGATCTTTTTCTCCCACGCCTCGGGCGTGATCGGCCCGATGTGCTTGAAGCGGATCGTCCCGGTCTTGTCGATGAGGAAGGTCTCGGGCACGCCGTAGACGCCGAAGTCGATGCCCACCCGCCCGTCGCGGTCGGCGACGGAGAGGAGGTAGGGGTCGCCGAACTGGGCGAGCCAGGCCTTCGCGTCGGCCGGATCGTCCTTGTAGTTCAGCCCGACGATGGGGAGCACGTTCTTCCGCGCGACCTCCACGAGCAGCGGGTGCTCCTGGCGGCAGGCGACGCACCACGAGGCCCACACGTTGAGGAGCCACACCCTCCCGGCCATGTCCTTCTGCGAGAACGCCTTCGCCGGGTCGGCGAGCGTCGCGAGCTGGAAGGCGGGCGCGGGCTTGCCGATGAGCGGCGAGGGCACCTCCCGCGGGTTGAGGCCGAGGCCGCGCAGCAGGAAGACCGCGAGGAGGAGGAAGATCGCGAGCGGGATCGCGAAGACGAGCGCGCGCTTCACCGTTCGGCTCCGTCTGGCGTCACGCCGTTGCGCGGCCCGCGAGCGCCGCGCCCTCGCGGGCGGCCGCGAACCGGTAGCGCCGGTCGGAGATCGCGAGGAAGCCGCCGAGCGCCATCAGGAACGCGCCGCCCCAGATCCAGGTGACGAACGGCTTCGCGTACACGCGCACCGTCCACGCGCTGCCCTCGACCGGGTCGCCCAGGGACACGTAGAGGTCGCCGAAGAACCCGGTGTCGATGGCCGCCTCGGTCATCGGCATCTGCTGCGCGTGGTAGATGCGCTTCTCCGGGTAGAGCCGCTCGACCGGCCGCCCCGCCTTCGTCACCTCGACCTCGCCGCGGGTGCCGCGGTAGTTCGGCCCGGTGATGTCGCGCGTGCCGAGGAAGCGGAAGGTGTAGTCGCCGATCGCGACCGTGTCGCCGACGTCCATGCGCACGTCGCGCTCGACCTCGTAGCCCTTCACGAGCGTCACGCCGGCGATGAAGACCGCGACGCCGAGGTGCGCGAGCACCATGCCCCAGAAAGCGCGCGGCTGGCGCGCGAGGCGCGCGAGGCGCTCGCCGGCGGGGACGTTCCTCACCCGCTCCCGGAGCGCGACGACGGAGGCCGCCGCGATCCACAGCGCGAGCGCGAGGCCGAACGCGACGAAGGGCGACCACCGGCCGAGCGTGAAGGGCAGGAGCGCCGCGCTCACGACCGCCACCGCGAGCGCCCATTTGAGCTTCGTCCAGAGGTCGAGCACCGTGTCGGCCTTCCAGCGCACGATCGGGCCGACGCCGATCAGGAAGACGAGCGGCGCCATGATCGGCACGAACACGGTGTCGAAGTAGGGCGGCCCGACGGAGATCTTGCTCTGCCCGCCGGAGAGCGCGTCCAGGAACAGCGGATAGAGCGTGCCGAGCATGACCGAGCCGGCCGCCACCACCAGCAGCACGTTGTTCACCAGCAGCATCGATTCGCGCGACACGGCCTCGAACTTCCCGCCCAGGCCGACGCGCGGCGCACGCCATGCGTAGAGCGCGAGCGACCCGCCGATGACGAGCACGAGGAAGCCGAGGATGAAGACGCCGCGCCTCGGGTCGGTCGCGAACGCGTGCACGGACGTGAGCACCCCGGAACGCACGAGGAAGGTGCCGAGGAGCGAAAGCGAGAACGCGAAGATCGCGAGCAGCACCGTCCAGCTCTTGAAGCTCCCGCGCTTCTCGGTGACCGCGAGCGAGTGGATGAGCGCGGTGCCGACGAGCCACGGCATGAACGACGCGTTCTCGACCGGATCCCAGAACCACCATCCGCCCCAGCCGAGCTCGTAGTAGGCCCACCAGCTGCCGAGCGCGATGCCGCCGGTGAGGAAGCTCCACGCGACGGTGGTCCAGGGGCGCGACCAGCGCGCCCAGGTCGCGTCGAGCCGGCCGCCGAGCAGCGCGGCGATGGCGAACGCGAACGCGACCGAGAAGCCCACGTAGCCCATGTAGAGCATCGGCGGGTGGAACACCATCCCCGGATCCTGGAGGAGCGGGTTCAGGTCGCGCCCCTCCGGCGCCGGCGGGAGGAGCCGGTCGAACGGATCGGAAGTGGTGAGGATGAAGAGGAGGAAACCGGCGCTCACGAGCCCCATCACGCCGATCACGCGCGCGGCCATCTCCCGCGGCAGGTGCCGCGAGAAGAGCGCGACCGCGAAGGTCCACGCCGCGAGCATGAGCGACCAGAGGAGCATCGAGCCCTCGTGCGATCCCCAGCTCGCCGCGAGCTTGTAGTGCAACGGGGTGCGGGTGTTCGAGTTCGTCGCGACGTTCAGCACCGAGAAATCGTCGGTCGCGAACGACCACGCGAGCGCGAGGAACGCCGTGAGGACGAACAGGAACTGGCCGAGCGCCGCGGGCCGCGCGACGGCTATCCACGCAGGGATGCGCTTCGCCGCGCCGGCGATCGGGAAAACGCCCTGCACCAGCGCGAGCAGCAGGGCGAGAATGAGCGCGAAGTGTCCGATCTCCGGGATCATCGCCGCCGCGCCCTCACTGGGCCTTGAGGGTCTTCTGCGCCTTGGCCGCCTGCTCGACCGCGTGCGCGGCCTCGGGCGGCATGTAGTTCTCGTCGTGCTTTGCGAGGACCTCGGAAGCGCGGAAAACGCCGTCGGGCCCCAAGCGCCCTTGCGCGACCACGCCCTTGCCCTCGCGGAAGAGGTCGGGGAGGATGCCCGTGTACACCACCGGGATGGCGTGCGCGGTGTCGGTCACCTTGAACTGCACGGTGACGCCCTCGCGTTTCACGCTGCCCGCCTCGACGAGCCCGCCGATGCGGAAAGTCCGGTCCTTCGGCGCCTCGTTCGCCTGCACCTGGCTCGGGCTGAAGAAGAACACCAGATTCGACTGGAACGCGTTCAACACCAGCGCCGCGGCGGCGCCGAGCGCGGCGAGCCCGCCGACGATGATCGCGATGCGCTTGTGACGGGGTTTCACGGGTGACGGTTCGCGCCCGGGGCGCGGGGACGCCGGCTATGGTTCGAATGACCGGCGCGGCGACCGCGAGTTCCTGTCGGGCCGGGCCGGAAGGGGCGCTCATTGTAACCCGGCCCAACGCTCCGGACGGGTGCCCCCACGCCAGCCGGCGGACGCCGCGCGGCGCCGGGGAATGTCCGGACAGGGAATGGTCGCCCTTCGCCCCCCGCTTCCGCGGAAGCCCCGATCCCTACGGCGAGCGGCGCAGAGCTTCCCTTGTCCTAGTACTTCCCGTGCAGCTTGTAGATGTAGTTGGTGAGCTCGGACTGCTGCGCGCCCATCCGGTGGAGGATGGCGTGCACGACCCGGAAGATCGCGCGCATCACGTGGTAGACGGCGCGCGGGTGCGTGTCGAGGAGCTGCTCGAGCGCCTCGCGCGAGAGGCTGAGCACGCGGGTCGGCCCCAGAGCCTTCAACGCGGCGTAGTGGGGCTTGCCGTCCATGAACGCGAGCTCGCCGACGAGGTCGCCCGTGGTGAGCACGTTCAGGTTGAGATACGCGCCGTCGGGCTGGCGCTTCGCGACCGCGATCGCGCCGGAGAGGATCGCGTGCACGCGGTCGTCGCTCCTGCCCTCGTCGCACAGGATCTCGCCGTCGGCGAGGTCGCGCACGGTCACGCGCTCGGCGAGCACTTTCGCTTCGGCGTCGTCGAGCTCGACCGCGAGCTTGGTCTGGCGAAGGAGGTCGACGGTGGCCTGGCCGGTCATGGGCCCTCTCCCGGGACGGTGCGGCGCGCGCTTCGCGCGCTCAGGTCTTCGGCGGCGTGAAGAACGGGCGGTCCGCCGCGGGCCGCATCTTCACCGCGTCGCCGTGGCAGAAGTACCGCGTGCCGCCCCAGGCCGTCGGCGCCGGAATGCACACGGCGTTCGCGACCGCGTCGGCCCCGCGCAGCGCGGCCTGCGACTTGAGGCCCTCCATCGCGTCCGCTTCGGTGGCGTACCACGGAATCCAGAAGGGTGTCATCCACGTCTCGGTCCACACGCGCGCCACGAGATCGTAGGAACCCTGCGGCACGGCGCCGAGCTCCACGACCTTGACGTCCTTCGCGTCCATCCCCGCACAGCCCGCGAGCGCGGAGCCCAGCACGCCCGCCAGCACGATCGCGCGCAGTTTCATCGGCGTTTCCCCTTTCGACGCGCCGCCTTAGCGGCACCGGTTCGCGCGTATTCTATGCCGCACCGCCGCGCGCGCATAGGGGACGGAGCGCGCCCTCGGGAAGTCGGTCACGCGGCACGCCGGGCGCGCGGTGCGCCCTTCAGGCGCGGTGCCGGCTCTCGCCCGTGCCGATGCCCCCCGCGATGAGATGCGCGGCGCGCAGCGGCTCGGGCAGGCGGCCGGCGACGGCGAGCGCTTTCAGGACCGCAGCGGCGTCGGCGAGCGCGATCCCGGCGCGCTGCACGAAGAGCCCCGCCGCGGGCTCGACGGGCCCGGCGGCCTCGATCAGCGCGAGCTTCGCCCGCCCGCCGCGGACGTTCTCGAGCAGGGCGCGACGGATGCGGTCGAAGCGAGGGCGGCGGCGCATGACGACGAGCACCGGGAGGCCCGTCTCGCGCGCCAGTGCATGGATGTCCACCACGTTGAAGCCGGCGAGCGCGATCCCCTGCAACAGCACGAGCCCGACGTGCGCGCGGAAGCGCGAGCGGCGCACGATCCCGGCGAGGACGCGGGTCGCGTTGACGCCGTCGCGGCGCACCTTGCCCGAGAGCACGCCCTCGAGCCGGGTCCCGGTGAAGACGGTGCCCACCACGAGCACGTCGCCGCGATGCGCGCGGTCGAACGGCGCGTCGTCGAACCCGATCACGTGGTGGTACTTGCGGGGCATCCTCGCCATCGGCGTTCGCTCGCGCTCCCGTCGGACGCGGCGGACCCCGCCGCGCGGGCGCCGGTCCGCGAGGCGCGCGCGCCTCAGGCGTGCGCCACGACCAACGGGACCAGCATTTCGTCCGGCGTGGCGCCGCCGTGGACGCCGATCTGCGGGTGGCGATGCTCGCCGAGGAGCTGGTCGCGGATCGCGTGGTTCCCGCGCATGACGAGCACGTAGTCCCCGATGCGGCCCGCGAGGCGGCGGTCCGGCAGCCCGGGTCCGAACAGCCCCTCGGCGACGAGGTCGGCACTGCGGTAAGCGGTCGCGCGCCCCGCGAGCTCGGTCGCGACGTGGTGCTCGAACTCCGCTTCCCGGCCCGCCTTGACGTAGCAGTAAGCGGCGCGCGGCTCGCCGCAGAGCGGCAGCACCAGCGTGTCGGCGAGCCCCGGCAGGTCGGCGAGGTCGACCACGCTCTCGCGCGTGGTGTCGATGAAGCCGTGGTCGGCCGTCAGCACGACCGCGGTGCCGGTGCCCGCGATGCCGGCGAGGAACTTCTCCCAGGCGCGCTCGAGCCGCCCGAAGTCCTCGCGGACGGCATCGCTCGCCATGCCGTGGGCGTGGGCGAGCGCGTCGATGTCCGCGTAATACGCGTACACGAAGCGGCGGCCGCGCCCCGCGCGCGCGACCGACGCGATCGCGCCGAACATCTCCTCCACGCCGTGGTAGCCGACGCGGCGCGCGCGCCCGGCATGGGCCACGGTGAACTGCGAGTCGGCGATCCACTTCGGCAGCACGATCGTCGATGCCGCCGCGATGCGATCGAACACCGGCTCGTGGCGGAAGAACGCGCGCAGGTCGGCCCCGGCGGCGAGCACCGGCTGCCCCCCGGGCCGCGCGGTGAGCGGCAGGATCGCGGCGATGCCGCCGAGCTCGCGCAGATAGACGTGCCATCCGGTGAGCGCGTGCTGGGCCGGCGCGAGCCCGGTGAAGAACGTCGTCACCGCGGAGGCCGTCGTCGAGGGGAACACCGACGTCAGCGACGCGCGGCGATGCGCCGAGATCGGCCCGCCGCGCCCGAGGCGGTCGAGCCAGAGGTCGCCCAGGCCGTCGACGACGACGAGCACGACGGTGCGCGCCTCCGCCAGGCCGTCGAGCCGCGCTGCGGCGAGCGGCAGGTAGCCGTCCGCGTGCCCGCCGAGCGAAGCCATCAGCGTCGCCATCAGGTTGACGATGCTCCCGCCGTCGTAGTCGGGACGCAGGTCGATGTCAGAGGGGGCGTTCATCGCGGCGGGGGTTCGCTTCGTGTTGTTCGGGCGGCCGGCCCCGTTATTATCCTCCCGGGAGGCTCGTTTTTGGACTCGTCCGCGCCGAAGCGTTCCGCCGGGGTCGTCGTCTTGCGCAGGACGAGCGCGGGCTGGCGGGTCCTCCTCCTGCGCGCCTATCGCAACTGGGATTTCCCGAAGGGCCTGGTCGAGCCCGGCGAGACGCCGCTCGCGGCCGCCGTCCGCGAGGTCCGCGAGGAGACCGGCATCGAGCGCCTCGCGTTTCCCTGGGGACACGCGTTCCGGGAGACCGGCCCCTACGCGGGCGGGAAGGTCGCCCGCTATTACCTCGGCGAGACCGATGCCGAGCGCATCGCGCTGCCGGTGAGCGCCGAGCTCGGCCGCCCGGAGCATCACGAATGGCGCTGGGCGAGCTTCGACGAGGCGCGCGCGCTCCTCGCGCCGCGCCTTCGCGGCATCGTCGACTGGGCCGAGTCGGTCGTGTCGGCCTGAGCGGGAAGCTCCGCCCGAAACGTTCGCCGCAGCCGAAGACGCCGCCCGCGGCTTTCGCCCGCGAACGTGCACAGCGGCCACCGGATTCGCCTGCGAGAATCCCGGCGACACGAGCGGAACCTGGAGGAGCGCCCAGCATGGATCCGAGAGACTGGGTCGGCCGGTCGGAGACCGTCGCCGACGTCGTGACCGCCGCGCCGTTCGCGGCCCTCGCGGCCACGCTCGACCGCAGCGCGGACCGGCCCGCGCCGGGCACACCGCTGCCGCCGCTGTGGCACTGGCTCTACTTCCTGCCCGTCGTCCGCCGCTCCGAGCTCGGCCCGGACGGCCATCCGCGGCGCGGCGGCTTCCTGCCGCCCGTCGCGCTGCCGCGGCGGATGTGGGCCGGGGGCGAGCTCGCGTTCCACCGGCCGATCCTCGTCGGCGACTCCGTCATGCGCACCTCGACCATCGAGGACGTGACCGCGAAGACGGGGCGCAGCGGCGCGCTCGTGTTCGTGCGGGTGCGCCACGAGATCCGGCGCGCGGACGAGGCCGAGGTCGCGCTCACCGAGCGCCACGACATCGTCTATCGCGATGCGCCGAAGGCGGGTGACGCGCCGCCCGCGCCGCAGCGCGCGCCGGAGCCGGCGGCGTGGACGAAGCGCTGGATGCCCGATGACGTCCTGCTTTTCCGCTACTCCGCGCTCACGTTCAACGGCCACCGCATCCACTACGACCGGCGCTATGCCACCCAAGTCGAGGGCTATCCCGGGCTCGTGGTGCACGGACCGCTCATCGCGACGCTGCTCCTCGACCTCCTCGCCGATGTGTTGCCCGGCGCGCGCATCGCGCGTTTCGCGTTCAGGGCCGTCCGGCCGCTCTTCGACACGCAGGCGTTCGACGTGTGCGGCGCGCCCGAGGCCGACGGGACAACGGTACGGCTCTGGGCGCGCGACCACGAGGGTGCGCTCGCGATGGACGCGACCGCGGCGCTCGGGTGAGGGACGGACACTGCGCACGGCCAGAGCCGAGTTCCGGAGTGTGGGCCCGCCTGGATTCGAACCAGGGACCAAGGGATTATGAGTCCCCTGCTCTGACCGCTGAGCTACAGGCCCTTCGACGCGCCGGGAGCGGCGCTCGCCGCGCCACGGCGAAACGGCGGCGGATTATATCGGGGTGCCCGCCGCGGCCGCCGCGCGCGTCACGACCACCTTGTCGCGCAGCGTCACGAACTCCTCGGCGGCGGTCGGGTGGATGCCGACGGTCGCGTCGAAATCGGACTTCGCGAGCCCCGCCTTCACCGCGATCGCGATGCCCTGGATGATCTCCGGCGCGTCGTTGCCCACCATGTGCGCGCCGACGACGCGCTGCGTGGCGCGGTCCACCACGAGCTTCATCAACGTCCGCTCGCTCGATCCGGAGAGCGTCGCCTTCATCGGGCGAAAATCGGTGCGGTAGATCTCGAGCTCCGGGTAGCGCTCGAGCGCCGCCTCCTCGGTGAGCCCGACGGTCCCGACGGGCGGCTGGCTGAAGACGGCCGTCGGCACGTTCTCGTGGTCGGCCGGCGTCGGCCTCCCGCCGAAGAGCGTCGCGGCGACGGCGGCGCCCTCGCGGATCGCCACCGGCGTGAGCTGCAGGCGATGCGTCACGTCGCCGATCGCGTAGACGCTCGCGGCGCTCGTGCGCGAGTGCGCATCGACGCGCACCGAGCCGTCGGCCGCGAGCGCGACGCCCGCTTCCTCGAGCCCGAGCCCTTCGGTGTTCGGCACGCGGCCGGTGGCGAACATGACCGCGTCGGCGAGGCGCGTCTCCCCGCTGGCGAGCTGCGCCGCGATCGCGCCGTCGCGGCGCTCGAGCGAGCGCACCTCGGTGCCGAGCAGCACGCGCACGCCCTTCTTCGCGATCTCCGCGTGCAGGAAGCGGCGCACGTCGTGGTCGAATCCGCGCAGGATCTCCGTGCCGCGGTGGACGAGCGTCGTCTCGGCGCCGAGCCCGTTCCAGATGCCGGCGAACTCCACCGCGATGTAGCCGCCGCCGGCGACGACGATCCGCCGCGGCAGCTCGGCGAGGTGGAACGCCTCGCCCGATGTGATCGCGAGCGCGCGGCCGGGGATGTCCGGCACGAAGGGCCGGCCGCCGGTGGCGACCAGGATGTAGCGCGCGCTCAGGCGCCGCCCGCCGAGCTCGACCGTGTGCGGATCGAGAAGGCGCGCGCGCCCGGCGAGCACCGTCACGCCGGCCTTCTCGAGAAGCCCGCGATACGCCGACTCGAGGCGCGCGATCTCCCGGTCCTTCGCGGCGACGAGCGCGGGCCAGGAGAACGAGCGCTCGCCGAGCGTCCAGCCGAAGCCGCGCGCGTCCGCGAATTCGTCGCGGAAGTGCGACGCATAGACGAAGAGCTTCTTCGGCACGCAGCCGCGGATCACGCAGGTGCCCCCGTAGCGGTGCTCCTCGGCGATGGCGACGCGCGCGCCGTAGCCCGCGGACATCCGCGCCGCGCGCACGCCGCCCGATCCGCCGCCGATCACGAAGAGGTCGTAGTCGAAGTGAGCCATGTCTGCCGCCCGTCAGATGATTCCGGTCCCGCGCCCGGCCGGCGGCCGCGTTCGCCGGGCAAGACGCGGAGCCGCGCCCTGAGGCGAATCCCGGCTCCCGGCCCGCGGACGGCGGCGCCGTACCGGCCGCTGCGGATTCTCGTCCAACTCGGCGTCGCCTGCGCACCCCGCGGCCCGAGGACAGCGGCGCGCGCGCCGGAAAAAAGGACGCCCCGCGCTCGGGCGGGGCGTCGTTCCCGGAACCGGCCGCGGCGTCAGCTCTGGTCGAGGAAGCTCTTCAGCCGCTCCGACCGTGACGGGTGGCGCAGCTTCCTGAGCGCCTTCGCCTCGATCTGGCGGATGCGCTCGCGCGTGACGTCGAACTGCTTGCCGACCTCCTCGAGCGTGTGGTCGGTGTTCATCTCGATGCCGAAGCGCATGCGCAGCACCTTCGCCTCGCGCGGCGTGAGCGAGTCGAGCACCTCTTTCGTCACGTCGCGCAGCGACGAGTACATCGCCGCGTCCGACGGGCTGACCGTGGACGTGTCCTCGATGAAGTCGCCGAGGTGCGAGTCGTCGTCGTCGCCGATCGGCGTCTCCATGGAAATGGGTTCCTTGGAGATCTTCAGGATCTTGCGGATCTTCTCCTCCGGCATGTCCATCTTCTGCGCGAGGGTCGCGGGGTCGGGCTCCTGGCCGGTCTCCTGCAGGATCTGGCGGCTGATCCGGTTCATCTTGTTGATCGTCTCGATCATGTGGACCGGGATGCGGATGGTGCGCGCCTGGTCCGCGATCGAGCGGGTGATCGCCTGCCGGATCCACCACGTCGCGTAGGTCGAGAACTTGTAGCCGCGGCGGTACTCGAACTTGTCCACCGCCTTCATCAGGCCGATGTTGCCCTCCTGGATCAGGTCGAGGAACTGCAGGCCGCGGTTGGTGTACTTCTTCGCGATCGAAATGACCAGGCGCAGGTTCGCCTCGGTCATCTCGCGCTTCGCGCGCCGCGCCTTGGCCTCGCCGGTGGACATCTGCTTGTTGATCTCCTTGAGATCCTTCAGCGGGATACCGATGCGGTCCTGGATGTCGCGCAGCTTCTGCACCTGCTCGAGGATGTTCGGCTCGTAGCGCGCGAGCTGGGCGCCGTAGGGGTGCCCGGCGGCGATCTCGTTCTTGATCCAGCGGAGGTTGGTCTCGCTCC
Organism: Burkholderiales bacterium; assembly: GCA_026417035.1. Lineage (GTDB taxonomy): Bacteria > Pseudomonadota > Gammaproteobacteria > Burkholderiales > SG8-39 > JAOAEA01. The sequence goes on along the minus strand of JAOAEA010000011.1, from coordinate 46,696 downwards.
CCGGGAACACCTTGATGAAGTGCGCGCGTGGCATGCCGCCCTTCTCAACGCACAGGTCCTGGATGGCGCGCTCGTGGCGGCGCACCTCGTCCACGGTGCCGCGGACGGTGTCGCACAGGCGCTCGATGGTGCGCGCGGTGAAGCGGATCGACATCAGCTCGGCCGAGATCTGGTCGCGGATGCGCACGTACTCCTTCGACCGGTGGCCGTGCTTGTCGAGCGCGCCCTTCAGCCGCTCGTAGAGCCGGTTGATCTTGGCGAAACGCTCGAGCGAGTCCTGCTTGAGCTGCAGCAGGCTCGCGTTGATCGCCGCGCTCTCGTCGCCCTCGCCCTCCTCGGTCTCCTCCTCGACCTCCGCCTCTTCGGCGATCTCGGGGAGCGGCTCCTCCTTGGCGTTCGGGTCGACGAGCCCGTCGACCAGCTCGTCGATGCGCATCGTGTCGTTCCTGACCCTCTCGGCGAGCTGCAGGATCTCGCCGATGGTCGTCGGCAGGGCGCAGATCGCCTGGACCATCTGCTTCAGGCCCTCCTCGATGCGCTTCGCGATCTCGATCTCGCCCTCGCGGGTGAGCAGCTCCACCGTGCCCATCTCGCGCATGTACATGCGCACCGGGTCGGTCGTGCGGCCGAACTCGGGATCGACCGTCGAGAGGGCGGCCTCCGCCTCTTCCTCGACGTCCTCGTCCCGGGTCGGCGCCGGCTGGTTCTCCGACAGGATCAGCGTCTCGGCGTCCGGCGCCTCGTCGTAGACCTGGATCCCCATGTCGTTGAACGTGGTGATCATGGCCTCGATCTGCTCGGCGTCCACGACTTCGGGCAGGTGGTCGTTGATCTCGGCGTAGGTGAGGTAGTTGCGCTCCTTGCCGAGCTTGATCAGGCTCTTGAGGCGCATGCGCCGCGCCTCGGCGTCCTCGGGCTTGGGCGCCGGGCCGATCTCCCGGCCCCGGCCGCGGCGGCCTTTCTCCGCCTCTTTCGCCGCCCGCTGCGCGAGCAGGGCGGCGGCGGCCTCCTTCGCGCTGGGCGCCTCCGGCCGCTTGCCCTTCGCGCCCTTCACCGGCAGCGGCACCACCACCGCCTTGCCGGGCACCCCTTTGACCGGCTTGGCGGGCGCCTTGTCCCGAACCGCCGCCTTCGCCGCGACCGGCTTCGGCACCGCAGGGGCCTTGGCAGGCTTCGCTGCGGCCCGGACCGTTGCCTTGATGGGCTTGGCCGCCGGCTTCGCCGGCCGCTTCGGCTGACCTTTCGGCTTCGCGGCGCGCACGGGCGACTTCGGTTTCGCGGCGGGCTTGGGCCTCGCAACCGCGCGCGACTTGGCCGGCAGCTTGCGCGCCTGTGCCGGCTTCGCCTTGGTCGCGGCCTTCGGCTTTGCCTTCGCGGGGGCCGTGCGCTTCGCTTTCTGCTTTGCCATTGGGGTTCCTGGCCGAAGTGGGATGGTTGGAAAAAAGGGCGAGATTATAGCACCTTAGATGGGGCCGCCCCGCCTCGCCGCAAGGCGGCTTGGGCCTCGTGGATGGCGGCGGCGAGGCTCGCGACCTCCCGCTCTTCGGCGGGCGTGAGCCCGACCGCGCCGGCCTTGCGTTCGAGCTCCCGGGATCGCTCCTTCAGCTCGCGGATGTGCAGCTGCTGCAGCGCGCCGCGGAATTCGCCCTCGGCCGCCCCCTCGTCGTGCCCCAGCTCCAGGCTACGGCCCTGGAGCTCGGCGATCAAACCGGCGAGCGGTGTCTCCCGGAAACGCTCGATGACCACCGCGGACGTGAGCGCTTGCTCGCTCTCGTGGGCGAGCTGGGCAAAGACCTCGAGCGCCTCGGCCTCGGGATGAGCGCCGAGGCGAAGGCCCTCCGGGAGCTCCCGCGCGAGCTCCGGCTTGGCGAGCAGGCAGCGCAGCATGTCGCGCTCGAGCTTGCGGTCTAGCCCGTGCCCGCCACGCTGCGGCGCCGGCGCCGCCGTCCCGCGCGTGGCGAATGCGGCCGGCGAGCGGATCTCGGCGAGCCGCGCGAGCTCCGCGGCCGTCATGCCGGCGAGGTCTGCGAGCGCCCGCATGAGCTGGAACTGCAGGGCCGGTGCCGCGACGCGCTTGAGGAGCGGCTTCGCCTCGTGCACGAGCCGCGCGCGTCCTTCGGGCGTGCCGAGGTTCGCCCGCGACCGCAGCTCGGCGACGAGGAAGGCCGAGAGCGGCTCGGCGGCGCGCAGCGCCGCCTCGAAAGCGTCGCGCCCGCGCTCGCGCACGAACGAGTCCGGGTCGTGCTCCGGCGGCAGGAAGAGGAAGCGGATCGTCGCCGCATCCGAGAGAACCCCCAGACTGACCTCGAGCGCGTGCCACGCGGCCTTGCGGCCCGCCGCATCGCCGTCGAAGCAGAAAACCACCTCGGCGGCCTGGCGCAGGAGCTTCTGCACGTGGAGCGGCGTGGTGGCCGTGCCGAGCGTCGCGACCGCGTTCTCGACGCCGTGCTGCGCGAGCATCACGACGTCCATGTAGCCCTCCACCACCAGCACGCGCCCGCTCGAGCGGATCGCTTCGCGCGCCTGCGCGAGGCCGTAGAGCTCGCGCCCCTTCTCGAAGAGCGGCGTCTCGGGCGAGTTCAGGTACTTCGGGCCGTCCGTGCCGGCGAGCACGCGCCCGCCGAATCCGATCACGCGGCCCCGCTGGTCGAGGATCGGGAACATGATGCGGTCGCGGAATCGGTCGTACCGCCGCCCTTCGTCGTTCGCGATCACGAGGCCCGCTTCGGCGAGCGCCTTGTCGGCGTAATTCGCGAACACGGCCTCCAGGTTCTGCCAGCCGGCCGGGGCATAGCCGATCCCGAAGCGGGCGGCCGTGCGCCCTTCGAGCCCGCGGCCCTTCAGGTACTCGATCGCCTGGGGCGAACGCCTCAGGCTGTCGCGGTAGTACTTCGCCGCACGCTCCATCACCTCGTAGAGGTCGGGGCCGGGCGCGGGCCTCGCGCGGCTCTCCTCGTAGGCCGGGAGCTGCATGCCGACCGATTCGGCGAGCTCGCGCACGGCTTCGACGTAGCCGAGGCCCCCGTACTCCATCAGGAACGAGATCGCGTTGCCGTGCGCCCCGCAGCCGAAGCAGTGGTAGAACTGCTTCGCCGGGCTCACGGTGAAGGAAGGCGTCTTCTCCGTGTGGAACGGGCAGCACGCCGTGAAGTTGGCGCCGGCCTTCTTCAAGGGCACGCGCGCGTCGATCACGTCGACGAGATCGACCCGCGCGAGCAGCGCCTGCTTGAACGACTCCGGAATCACTCTCGCGGTGCGCGATCCTGCGCTAGACGGTGCGCGTTGGCAGGGTGTTGGAACAGGGGGCACATCCCCATCGACCCCCTGATTCAGGGGCCGTTGATAGACGATTCCTCTCGAGCGGGCCGGTCGTCGTCGCCGTCGGAGCGTGCCGGGAAGCGTTTTTCAACAGCCTGTCAGTCTCTGCGTGCGGCGGCGCGGCGCCCTTCGCCCGTCCCGCCTCCCCCGCCCGGCGTGCGCCCTTCGCCGGGCCGCCCATTCAGGCTTTATAGGCCATTCCCGCGGGAGCGCAAGGCCGGTGCCTCACCGGCCCGAAAGCTTCCCCTTCACCGCCGCGGACACCCGGCCCATGTCGGCCCGGCCGGCGAGCTTCGTCTTGAGGAGGCCCATGACCTTGCCCATGTCCTGCGGCCCGACCGCGCCCGCCGCCGCGATCGCCCCGTCCACCTCGGCCGCGATCTCCGCCTCGGAGAGCTGCTGCGGCAGGTAGGCCGCGAGCACCGCCGCCTCGGCGCGTTCGCGCTCGGCGAGGTCCGCGCGGGCGCCCTGCTCGTAGCCCGCGATCGACTCGCGTCTCTGCTTGAGCAGCTTCTCGACGATCGCGAGGACCTCGGCGTCGGTGAGCTCCTTGCGGTCGTCCACCTCGCGCTGCTTCACCGCCGTGAGGATCGACTCGAGCGCGGCCTTGCGCACTTCGTCGCGCGCCTTGCGGGCCGCGATCATGTCCTGGCTGAGCCGTGCCTTCAGGGACATCGGGAATCCGGGGTCGGGGTCAGCGATCGGCGCCGGGAATCACGCCTTGCCTCGAATGCTCCGCCGTCGCGCGGGGAGGGGACGAGGCGGTCGTGCTCTGCCTCGGCGTCCTTCGCGTTGGCGCCGTCCAGGGCGCCCAGAAAGCACGACGGCGCGAAGGCTCGCGCGCGCGCCCCGCGGCCTTCGCGTCGGAAGCGCCGGCTCCTAGTAGAGCTTCTGCGGCAGCTGTTGGCTGCGGATGCGCTTGAAGTGACGCTTGATCGCCGCGGCGAGCTTGCGCTTGCGGGCTTGCGTCGGCTTCTCGTAGAACTCGCGGGAGCGGAGCTCGGTGAGGAGCCCGGTCTTCTCCACGGTCCGCTTGAAGCGGCGGAGCGCAACCTCGAAGGGCTCGTTTTCTTTGACGCGGACGGTCGGCATGAAACCTCGGATCTCGGAGCTGGACGTCGGAAAGCTTTGAATTCTATTCGCAAACTGCTCGTCCCGACAAGCCGCCCGCGCGCCCGCAGGACGCCACGCCGGCCGCACGGGAAGCCCCGCGGGTCAGGCCGAGCCGGGGCACTCGACCGGGTTGGCGCTGAAAAGTGCTTGCAAAACAATGCGTCGCGGTAGCCCACGCCGTGTGGCGGGATCATGCCGCGCGCGGGTGCGGCCGGTGCTTGTGGCGCCGGAACTGCTGGAAGACGAGGTACAGGGTCGGCAGGACGATGAGCGTAAGGAGCGTCGCCGAGATGAGCCCGCCGATCACGACGACGGCAAGGGGCTTCTGCGTCTCCGACCCGATGTCGTGCGAGAGCGCCATCGGCAGGAGGCCGAGCATCGCGAGGAGCCCCGTCATGAGCACCGTGCGCAGCCGCACGAGCGAGCCGCGCATCACGGCCTCGCGCGGGGGCATGCCGGCGCTGCGCAGCTGGTTGAAGTAGGCCACCATCACCACGCCGTTCAGCACGGCCTGGCCGAAGAGCGCGATGAAGCCGATCGCGGCCGAGACCGAGAGCGGGATGCCGGTCGCGTAGAGCGCGACGATCCCGCCGATGAGCGCGAACGGGATGTTGAGCATGATGAGCAGCGCGCTCTTGAACGACTGGAACGCGTCGAAGAGGAAGAGGAAGATGATGAGCACCGAGATCGGCACGATGATCGCGAGCCGCGCCATCGCGCGCTCCTGGTTCTCGAACTCGCCGGACCAGGTGATCGTGTAGCCGGGCGGCAGCGTCACCTTCTCCGCGACGCGCTCCTTCATGTCGGCGACCACGCTGCCCATGTCGCGGTCCTTGATGAAGATGCCGATGGAGAGCACGCGCCTGCCGTTCTCCCGGCTGATGTTCATGCTGCCGCCGACGGTCCGGAACTCGGACACCTGCGAGAGCGGGATGTGCGCGCCCGAGGGCGCGGTCACGAGCACGTCCTGCATCTTCGCGAGCGTGCGCTCGTCGCCCTTCAGCCGCAGCACCACGTCGAAGCGGCGCTCGCCCTCCCAGAGCTGGGTGGCCACGTGGCCGCCGAGGGTCGTTTCGACCGCCTCCTCGATGTCGGCGACGTTGAGGCCGTAGCGCCCCGCCGCGGCGCGGTCGATGCGGATCTGGATCTGCGGCAGCTCGCCCAGCCGGTCGACGAACGCGCGCGACACGCCCTCGACGTCGCGCACCGCGGCGAGCGTCCGGGTGGCGAGCTCGCGCAGCACCGCGAGGTCGTCGCCGAACACCTTGATCACGATCTGCCCGTCGATCTGCGAGATCGACTCGAGCACGTTGTCGCGGATCGGCTGCGAGAAGCTCGCGTCCACGCCGGGGAGCTTCTCGAGGTGCTCCTCCATCTCGTCGAGGATCCGGCGCTTCGTGTACCCGGGCCGCCAGGCCGACTCGGGCTTGAGGTCCACGAGGAACTCCGCCATGTTGATGAGCTTCGGGTCCGTGCCGTCCTCCGGGCGCCCCGCCTTGGAGATCACGCTGTTCACCTCGGGGAGCGAGAGGAGCTCGGCGCGGATCGTCCGGTTCATGTCCTGCGCCTCGCGCACGGACACGCTCGGCGGATAGGGCACGTTCACCCACACCGAGCCCTCGTTCAGCTCCGGCAGGAACTCGGTGCCGAGCCGCGCGGCGAGCGCGAGGCTCGCGGCGAGGGCAGCGACCGCGGTGCCGATCACGATCCGGCGGTGGTCGAGCGACCAGGCGAGCGCCGGCTCGTACACCCGTTTCGCCCAGTGGATGACCCGGTTCTCCTCGTGCGGGAGGTTCTTGCGCAGCAGCCAGTAGCAGAGCAGCGGCACGAGCGTCAGGGAGAGCACGAGCGAGGTCACGAGCGCCGAGGTGACCGACCACGCCATGGGCTGGAAGATGCGGCCCTCGTGGCGCTGCAGGGTGAAGATCGGGATGTGCGCCGCGATGATGATGAGCATCGAGAAGAGCGTCGGCCGCCCGACCTCCACCGTCGCCTCGAGGATCTTCTGCAGGCGCGGGACGCGGTCGTTCGCCTCCTCGGTGAGCCTCCGGTAGACGTTCTCGACGACGATCACGGCGCCGTCCACGATGATCCCGAAGTCCATCGCGCCGAGCGAGAGCAGGTTCGCCGGGATGCCGACGATCGTGAGGCCGAGGAAGGTGCCGAGGAGCGAGAGCGGGATGATGACCGCGACGATGAACGCGGCGCGCAAATTCCCGAGGAAGATCACCAGCACGATGGTGACGAGGAGCGCGCCCTCGACGAGGTTGCCGAACACCGTCCTCAGGGTCTTGCCGATGAGCCAGGTGCGGTCGTAGAAGGGCACGATCTGCACACCGGGCTCGAGGCCGCCGGCGTTGAGCTGCGCCACCCGCGCCTTGACCGCTTCGAGCACCTGCGAGGGGTTCTCGCCCTTGCGCATCAGGACGATTCCGGTCACCACGTCGTCGTCCGCGTCCTGGCCGACGATCCCCTGCCGCGGTACCGACCCGATGGTCACCTGCGCGACGTCCCGCACGAGCACCGGCACGCCGTCGCGCTCGGTGACGACGATCGTCCCGATCTCGTCGGCCGAGCGCAGGAGGCCGATGCCGCGGATGAGATACTGCTGGCGCCCCTGCTCGGTGTAGCCACCGCCCGCGTTCGCGTTGCCGCGCTCGAGCGCGGTGGCGAGCTGGTGCAGCGTGACCTTGTAGTCGCGCATCCGCGCGAGGTCGGGGTTGACCTCGTACTGCTTGATGAGCCCGCCGAGGCTCACCACGTCGGCCACGCCGGGGATGAGCTTGAGCTGCCGCATCACCACCCAGTCCTGGATCGTGCGCAGGTCGCGCGAGTCGTGGCCGTCGGACTTCAGCCGGTAGCGGTAGACCTCGCCGATCGGCGTCGAAAGCGGCGCGAGCTCCGGCTTCACGCCCTCCGGGAGGTCCGCCTCCCGCAGCCGCTCGATCACCTGCTGGCGCGCGAAATACGGGGTCGGCTTGTCGTCGAACGTGAGGATGATGAACGAGAGGCCGAACTGCGTGTGCGAGAACATCCGCACCGCGTTCGGGATGCCGGCGAGCGAGACCTCGAGCGGGATCGTGACCTGCCGCTCCACCTCCTCCGCCGCGCGCCCCGGGTAGAGCGTGATGACGTTCACTTGCGTGTCGGTGACGTCGGGGAAGGCCTCGATCGGCAGCGACCTGAACGCCGCGATGCCCGCGCCGACGAAGAGCGCCAGGCCGAGCACCACGAAGAGCGGCTGGTGCAGGGCGAAGTGGACGATGCGCTTGATCATCGGTCGGGCGGCGCCCCGCGCTCAGCGTTTCGCGGCGGCGAAGATCTGCTGCAGGAACAGGCTGCCGTCCACCACCACGCGGTCGCCGTCCGCGAGCCCGCGCGCGACCGGCACCTTGCCGCCCCGCTCCGGCCCGGCCTGCACCTGCCTGCGGACGTAGCGGCCCGGCGCCTCCTCGACGAACACGAAATAGCGGTCGCCGATCAGGAACACCGCCTTCGCCGGCACCGCGAAGCCCGCCACCGGCGGGACCTCGAGCTCGGCCGTGACGAACATCTCCCCCTTGAGGCGGCGATCCGCGTTGTCGAGCGAGCCGCGCACCTTGATCGTCCGCGTCTCCCGGTCGATGAAGTCGGAGACGACGTCGAGGCGCGCCGTGAACGTCTCCTCCGGGTAGGCGCTCGACCGGATGCGCACCGTCTTGCCCGCCGCGAGCAGCGGCAGGTCGCGCTCGGTCGCGTCGAGCTGCAGCCAGAGCCGCGAGGGATCGGTGATGACGAACAGCGCCGGCTGGTTCGCCATCGCCACGTCCGGCCGGAGCTCCTGCCCCGGATTGACGTTGCGCTCCACGACGACGCCGGCGACCGGCGCCGCGAGCACGAGGTTCTGGTCCACCGCGCTGCCGCCGCCGTAGAGCCTGACGCGGGCCGCAGCGCGCGCCGCCTCGGCCTGCGCGCGCGCGAAGTCCGCCTCCGCGGCCTGCAGCTCCTTGCGCGCGGCCACCCCGTTCTCGACGAGCTCGCGCAGGCGGGTGAGGTTCTTCTGCGCGAGCGCGAGATCGGCTGCGGCCTTGCCGGCGTCCGCCTGCGCCTCGCCGAAGTCGGGGGAGGCGATGAGCGCGAGCGTCTGCCCGGGCTTCACGGCGTCGCCGACCTTCGCCACGATCCGCGTGACCCGGCCCGCGAAGGCGGGATAGACGCGCACCGTGCGGTCCTCGTCCCAGACGAGGCGCCCGGGCAGCCGCACCATCATCGGCTCGCCTGCCCGGACGGCTTCGGCGCGGATGGCGGCGACCTGCGGACTGCCGGGTGCGAACGACACCTGCTCGCCGGACACCTCGGGCCCGGGCGGCGCGGTCTTCTTTTCCTCGCCGCACGCGGCGAGCGTGGCTGCGAGCAGCGCCACGGCCAACAGCCGGCTTCGCATCTTCCCCTCGGCTCCCCTCTGCGTCCGCCTCTTCACGGGCGTCGCGCCGGGCTCGCGGGCTCGTGCCGCGCGAGCCCCGACCGCCAGCGCGCCAGCGCCTTCGCGTAATCGGCCCGCGCGGCGGCGGCGTCGAGCTCCACCGCGCGCAGCGTGCGCCGCGCGTCGAGGAGGTCGATTACGCCGATCGCGCCGTTGCGGTAGGCGAACTCCGCGTAGTCGGCGGCCTTCCTCGCCTCGGCGAGCAGGCTCACCTCGTAGCGCCTGAGCCGTTCGGCCGCGGCGGCGAGGTCCGCGGCCGCCGTGCCGAGCTCGGTGCGCGCCTGCGCGCGCGCGATCTCGAGGAGCTCGATGGCGGCCGTGTAGTCGGCCTCGGCGCGCGCGATCTCCCCCTCGTAGGTGTAGCGCAGGAACAGCGGAAAGCTCACCGAGACGCCGACGATCGTCCCCACACCCACGGTGTTCGTCTCGCTCGGCGGCGTGCGCTCGATGCCGGCCCCGAGGGTCACGTCGCGCGTCGCGAGGCTCCTCGCGAGCTCGCGCGCCTTGTTCGCCGCCTCGAGCCGCTCGCGCGCCGCGGCCACGTCGGGGCGCGCGTCGAGCAGCGCGTCGTCGATCGCCGCGTGCGCGACTTCCTCGAGCGAGGGCCAAGGGTCCGCGGCGCGGATGGCGGCGGCCTCGCGTTCCGCACCGATGAGATAGGCGAGCGCGTTCTGCGCGCGCTGCCGCTCGGCCTCGGCCGCCCGCCGCTCGTTCTCCGCGCGCAGGGCTTCGACGCGCAGGCGCGTGAGATCCGCCGGCGCGACGTCGCCAGCCGCGAGCCGCCGCTCGGTCGCGGCGACGCTCTTCGCGAAGAGGTCCGCGGTCACCCCGGCGGTGGCGACCTTGTCCTGCGCGAGCAGCAGGTCGTAGTAGGCCGAGACCGTCGCGAGCCGCTGCTGCCGCAGGGTGTCGGCGAGCTCGGCGTTCGCCGCGGACTCGAGCCGCTGCGCGGCGGCCACGCGCAGCTCCCGCTTCCCGCCCCGCTCGATGAGCTGCTCGATGCGCGCGGCCCCCGGAATCGCTGCCTTGCCGAGACCCGACTGCGGATTCACCACGCCGGCATTCAGCGTGACGACGGGATTCGGCGCCGCTCCTGCGCTCACCACGTCGGCCTGCGCGCCCTCGAGCGCGCGGCGCGCGACGAGGACCTCGCGGTTGCGCGCGGCCACGAGGCGCTCGGCGTCCGCGAGTGTGAGCGCGGCGAGTTCGACCCGCGGGATCGCCTGGGCGGGCGCGCGAACGGGGACGAGGGCCGCTGCCAGGAGCAGCACGGCCGCGGCTCGGGACACCGTGGGAAGTCCTCAGGAACGCAAGGGCGCGCTATGCTACGGGCCTTTTCCTTACCCGTTGCTGACTTTCTCTGCCCCTGCGGCGGCGCCCGCTCGTGCTCGTCCTCGGCATCGAAACTTCCTGCGACGAGACCGGGCTCGCCGTGTACGACACGGAGCGCGGCCTCCTCGCGCGCGCGCTGCATTCCCAGGTGGCGATGCACGAGGCGTACGGCGGCGTCGTCCCGGAGCTCGCCTCGCGCGACCACATCCGGCGCGTCGTCCCCCTCGCGCGGCGCGTCCTCGGCGAGGCCGGCGCGAGCCCGGCCGATCTCGACGGCATCGCCTACACGGAGGGCCCGGGGCTCGCCGGAGCGCTGCTCGTCGGCGCGAGCGTCGCGGCGTCGCTCGCCTACGCACGCGGGATCCCGGCGATCGGCGTGCACCACCTCGAGGGACATCTGCTCTCGCCGCTCCTCGCCGCGCGGCCGCCCGCCTTCCCGTTCGTCGCGCTGCTCGTGTCGGGCGGGCACACGCAGCTCATGCGCGTGGCAGGGGTCGGGCGCTACCGGCTCCTCGGAGAAACCCTGGACGACGCCGCGGGCGAAGCCTTCGACAAGACCGCGCAGCTCCTCGGGCTCGGGTATCCGGGCGGGCCGGCGATCGCGCGCCTCGCGGAGTCCGGCGCCGAGGGACGCTTCCGGCTGCCCCGGCCGATGCACGCGAGCGGCGATCTCGACTTCAGCTTCAGCGGTCTGAAGACGGCGGTGCGCGACCTCGTGCGCGGGGAGATCCTGGACGCGCAGACGAAGGCGGACATCGCGCGCGCGCTGCAGTCCGCGATCGTGGACGTCCTCGTCGCGAAGGCCGCGGCCGCGGTGCGCGCAACCGGACTCGCGCGCCTGGTGGTCGCGGGCGGCGTCGGCGCGAACCGCCACCTGCGGAGCCGCCTCGATGCCGAGGCCGCGCGTTGCGGGTTCGAAGTCTTCTACCCGGAGCTCGAGCTGTGCACCGACAACGGGGCGATGATCGCGTTCGCCGGCGCGCTGCGGCTCGCGTCGGCGAGGGATCGAGGATCGGCGACCGGCGGGGCGGTGGCAGCCGAGGGGCCCGGGCCGCACGCGTTCACCGTAAGGCCGCGCTGGGACCTCGCCGCCCTGGCGCCGGCCGCGGAGCTAGCCTGACCCCTGGTCGCGCATCCCCGGCTCGGCGGCGGGAGCCGCCGGCTTCCGCCCGATGCGCGTCTCCGCGCCCGCCAGCAGCCGGCGCACGTTGTCGCGGTGGCGCCAGATGAGCAGGAGCGCGATCGCCGCGACGGTGGCGACGGCGAGCGGCTGCCCGGAGAGCATCGCGGCGAAGAACGGGGCGGCGAAGGCCGCCGCGATCGCCGCGAGCGACGAGTAGCGGAACAGCGCGGCGACGATCCCCCAGGTGAAGAGCGTCGCGAGCCCGAGCCACACGTTCATCGCGAACAGCACGCCGGCCGCGGTCGCGACGCCCTTGCCGCCGCGGAAGCCGAAGAACGCGGGATAGAGGTGGCCGGCGAACACCGCGAGCGCGACCGCGTCGATCCCCGCCGCGCCGACGCCGAACTGCGGGCCGAGCCAGCGCGCGAGCATCACGGCGGCGAACCCTTTCAGCGCGTCGCCCGCGAGCGTGAGCGCCGCGGCGAGCCGGTTGCCGGTGCGCAGCACGTTGGTCGCGCCGGGGTTGCCGGAGCCGTAGGTCTTCGGGTCGGGCAAGCCGAACGCCCGGCTCACGATCACGGCGAACGAAAGCGACCCGATCAGGTAAGCGATTAAAATGAACGCGGCAGTCGCCATGGCATCGTGCAGACGCGGATGCGGCGCAGTGTAGCGCGAACCGTCGCGAGCCTGCTGCAGCACGAACCGCGCGGCCCTGGCCGGCGACGCTGCCCGATCACGCGACCCGATCCCCGATTCCCCGAGACCCGATCCCCGGCATGGACATCATCTTCCTGCGCGAGCTCAAGCTCGACGCCATGGTCGGCATCTACCGGCGCGAGCGCGTCACCCGGCAGGCCATCGAGCTCGACCTCGAGATCGGGCTGCCGAGCGCCGCGGTGTTCGCGAGCGGCAAGGTCGCCGACACGATCGACTACGCGGTCGTCGTGCAGCGCATCCGCGACGAGCTCGGCGAGCGGCGCTTCGGGCTGGTGGAGAACCTCGCCGACTTCATCGCCAACCTCTTGCTCGACGAGTTCCACGCGCCCTGGGTGCGCGTGTCCGTGGCGAAGCTCGGCATCATCAAGGGCGTCCGGCACGTCGGCGTGACGATCGAGCGCTCGCGCGCGTAGGCGGTCGCGACCTCCTTCGCGCCGCCCGCATTCAGCCGGCGAGCGCGACCTCCACGAGCGTGGGCTCGAGGATCCGCACCAGCTCGCCCGGCGCGATGCCGACGAGGAATCCGCGCCGCCCGCCGTTCACGTAGATGCGCTCGAGGTCGAGGATCGAGCGCTCGAGGAACACCGGCAGGGGTTTGCGCGTCCCGAAGGGCGAGGTGCCGCCGACCTGGTAGCCCGTGTGCCGCTGGGCGACCTCCGGCCGGCACGGCGCGATCGACTTGCGCCCGGCCTGCCGCGCGAGGTTCTTGGTCGACACGGTGCGGTCGCCGTGCATCAGCACGATGAGCGGCTGCCGGCGCTCGTCCTCCATCACGAGCGTCTTCACCACGGCGTGCTCGTCCACGCCGAGCTCGCGCGCCGACACGCGGGTGCCGCCGTGCGCCTCGTATTCGTAGACGTGCTCCGTGTAGGCGACGCCGTGGCGCTTCAGGAACGCGGTGGCGGGGGTCTCGGAGACGTGCTTCGACATGACTCCCTCAGAGCCGCAATGGCGCCAAGCACGCGGAGGCGCACGCAGGACGCTCGTGCGAGCGCCGGCACGGTCCGCCCTCGACCACGGAGCGCCGCGCCATCCCTCGCCCGTGAGGTCGGCGCCATGCGGTGCGAGGGTGGCAGCCGCGCGCCGCGCCGTGCCGAGAGGTTCCATCGCGAACCCGCGCGCGTTTCGCGCTGCCGCGGTCCACGCGCTAGCCCCGCGGGTGGTGCTTCGCGTGCAGCGCCTTCAGCCGCTCGCGCGCGACGTGGGTGTAGATCTGCGTGGTCGAGATGTCCGCGTGCCCGAGCAGCATCTGCACCGCCCGCAGGTCGGCGCCGTGGTTGAGGAGGTGCGTCGCGAAGGCGTGGCGCAGCGTGTGCGGCGAGAGCTCGCGGCCCGGAACCGAGCGCGCGGCGTGGCGTTTGAGGAGGCTCCAGAACGCCTGCCGCGTCATCGGCGCCCCGCGGGAGGTCACGAACACGTAGTCCGACGCCGCGCGACCGAGGATCGCCGTGCGCGCCTCGCGGAGGTAGCGGACGAGCCAGGCGGCCGCCTCCTCGCCGAGCGGCACGAGCCGCTCCCTCGCGCCCTTGCCGAGGATCCGCACCACGCCCATGTCGAGCGCGACCTCGACGAGCTTGAGGTGCACCAGCTCCGACACGCGCAGGCCCGTCGCGTAGAGCGTCTCGAGCATCGCGCGGTCGCGCAGGCCGAGCGGCGTCCCCGGGTCCGGCGCGCCGAGGAGCGCCTCGACATCGGCTTCGGAGAGGCTCCGCGGGAAGCGCGGCGCGCGCTTCGGCGGATCGAGCCTGGCGGTGGGGTCGGCCGAAATCCGGCCTTCGCGGGCGAGGAAGCGGTAGAGGCGCTTGAGGCTCGAGGCGAGGCGCGCCTGCGTGCTCGCGCGCGGCGCCGCGGGACCGGCGTGCCGGTGCGCGAGGTAGCCGGCGACGTCGGCCTCGGTCGCGAGCGTGAGCGAGCGCCCCCGCGCCGCCAGCCATTCACCGAAGAGGCGCAGGTCGCGGCGGTACGCCTCCAGCGTGTTCCTGGCGAGCCCGTCCTCGAGCCAGAGGCGGTCGCAGAACTCGTCGAGCAGCGCGGCGTCCGCGGGAAGGACCTGCACGCTCATGCCGCCGCGCGCGCCTCGTGTGCGAGCAGCCAGCGCTTCGCCTCGACGAGGAATCCGCGGGTGGCGCCGGCGAAGCCGCCGATGCCCGAGCTGCCGACGACGCGATGGCAGGGCACGACGACCGGCAGCGGATTCGCGCCGCAGGCCTGCCCGACCGCGCGCGCCGCCGAACCGAGCGCCGCGGCGAGCTCGCCGTAGGTGCGCGTCTCGCCGCGCGGGATGCGCGCCATCGCCGCCCAGACGCGCCGCTGGAACGGCGTGCCGGAACGCGCGAGCGGCAGGTCGAAGCGGATCCGCGGGTCAGCGAGGTAGGCGGCGATCTGGCGCGCCGCCTCGCGCGCGGCTGCTCCTTCGGGTGCCTGCGGGCGGCTGCCCGGTGGCAGGAACCCGATGCCCGAGAGCGCCTCGCCGACAAGGCGCAGGCCGAGCGCGCCGAACGGCGCCGGAATCACCGCATCGAAGCCAAGCGGCTGCTCTCTCGTCATGCCTGCGGTCCTCGCGAGCCGTGACTGCCGCAACCCGCTGCGGCATCGGCCGGCGCTCGTACCCGGCGCGACGCCCGCCATTCTACGGATCTGCGGATCCCGCGGCGCCGCGCCTTGAGCGCCGACGCGACCCCGCCTATAGTCGCACCCAGGTTCCGATACGGCCCGCACATGCTCGCCACCAGCGCCGCGCGGCGGCGGTATTTCCGCCTGAAGAAGGTCGGGTTCCTGCTGCCGTTCGCTGCGGCGACGCTCCCGCTGCAGGCCTGGCTCCTCGCGCGCGACGGGATGCCGGCGGACCTCGCGGCGTGGTTCCCGGTCTTCGTCGTCTTCGGGCTGATTCCGCTCGCCGACCTCCTGATCGGCGCCGACCCGGTCAACCCCACCGACGACGAATCCGCCGCGCTCGCGCGCGACCGTTTCTACCGGGCGGCGCTGCTCGCGTGCGTGCCGGTCCAACTCGCTTCCGTCGCCTTCGGCGCCTGGGCGTTCGTGCACTGGGATCTCGGGCCGCCCGGGCAGCTCGGCTGGATCCTCGCCGTGGGCACCATCTCGGGATCGATCGCGATCAACGTCGGCCACGAGCTCGTCCACAAAGCCTCCCGCCTGGACCAGTGGGCGGGCGGCGTGCTCCTCTCCTCGTCGCTCTATCCGGGCTTCAAGATCGAGCACATCCGCGGCCATCACGTCGACGTCGGCACGCCGCGCGACAACACCACCGCGCGCCTCGGGCAGTCCGTCTACGCGTTCCTGGCGGTCGCCTTCGCGACCAACTTCCGCAAAGCCTGGCGTTTCGAGCGCGAGCGGCTCGCCGCGCGCGGGCTGCCGGCCTGCCACTGGCGCAACGAGCTCCTCTGGTGGTATGCGCTCTGCGCCGCCTTCGGCGCCGCGGCGTGGGCCGCGTTCGGCTGGCGCGGCGTCGCGTTCTTCGTCGCGCAGGCGGCGGTCGGCATCGCGCTGCTCGAGGTGGTGAACTACATCGAGCACTACGGGCTCGAGCGGCGCCGGCTTCCCGACGGCCGCTACGCGCCGGTGGACGTGATGCACTCGTGGAACGCCGACGCCTTCCTCACCAACCTCTTCCTCTTCCACCTGCAGCGCCACGCCGACCACCACCGCTACGCGCGCCGGCCCTACCAGATCCTGCGCAGCATCCCGGAGGCTCCGCAGCTCCCCACGGGCTACGCCGGGATGATCCTGGTCGCGCTGGTGCCGCCGCTCTGGCGGCGGCTGATGGATCCGCGCGCGGCTGCGCTCCGCGGCGCCGGCTGAGCGCAGCGACTCAGTCCGCGGCGAGCGCCTTCCAGACCGACTCCTGTGCCGCGAGGCGTTTCAGGAAGGCGCCGAGCGCCGACGCCCACTCGCCCGCCGCGCGGTAGATCCGCTCGGATTCGGCGACGAGCATCTCCCGTTCCCGTGCGCGCGCCGGGTCGCGCGGCAGCCCGTCCACCGCGGCGCGGGTGGCCGGGTCGAGACCCTCGGCGAGCGCGTCGATCCGTTCGCCGCGCACCGCCACGATGGTGAGGAGCGTCGCGCTCATGCCGGCCGCGAGCCGCGGGTCGTCGGGCTCGCGCGCGATGTTCGCCATCGCCTGCATCGGCTCGAGCACGAGCAGCGTCCGGATCCGCGCCCGGGTGCGCTCGGGGTCCTGCCCCTGCCAGCGCGCCGGCCCGCCCGCGAGCACGTCGGCGACCGCCGCTTCGGCCTCGCGCGCGGCGGCCGTGAGCTCGCGGAGCAGCGCGAGGTAGCCGGTGCCGCCCGGCGAGCCGTAGAAGGCGAGGAGCGCGTCGAGCCCCGCATCGTCGAAGCTCGCGAGGTACAGTCCGACGAGGTGCTCCTGATAGCGCGCCGGCTCGATACCGCCCAGGAGCGCCCGCCCGACCTCGTCCCACGCGGCGCGCATGTCGGCGCGCACGCGGTTGCGCATGGCTTCCCACTTCGGATGGTTTGGATTCCACCCGCCGCCGCCGCGCAGCGAGCGCACGACCTCGTCGGACGCGTTCTCGATCTGCGAGGCGACCGCGGGCTCGAGCCTGAGGTATTCGTCGGCCGATCCGATCCAGGGTTTGGCGGCGACCAGCCGGGCCGCCTTCTGCGCCCGGTCCTCGCTGCGCTCCGCCGTCTGCGCGAGCGTGGAGAGCGCGACGCACGCGCCCAGGACCAGCGCGCCGATCCGCGGCGCGGCCCTGCGACCGCTGCCGGCCATCGGCCGCTCCGATCTTCGCGCGACGCCTCGCATGGCGGCGAAGTTTAGGCGAACCGCGTGCGGCCGTTGATGGCCCGGGTAGGGCGGCCTTGCGCTGGTCCGGCTCGCCGCCGCTGGCGCCGAGCTGCGGGAAGGACCGGTTTCTGGGGTCCAAGCTGTTAGAATCTCGTGATTTTTCGCCCGCGGCCCGCGCATGCCCCGCCCCATCCGCAACCTCGCCATCATCGCCCACGTCGACCACGGCAAGACGACGCTCGTCGACAAGCTCCTCGCGCAGGCCGGCACGTTCGCCGCGCACCAGCACGTCGCCGAGCGGGTGCTCGACTCGAACGACCTCGAGCGCGAGCGCGGCATCACCATCTTCGCGAAGAACTGCGCGATCGACTACGCCGGCGTGCACATCAACATCGTCGACACGCCGGGCCACGCCGACTTCGGCGGCGAGGTCGAGCGCGTGCTCGGGATGGTCGACGGCGTGCTGCTCCTCGTGGACGCGGTCGAGGGGCCGATGCCACAGACGCGCTTCGTGACGAGGAAGGCGCTCGCCCTCGGGCTGAAGCCGATCGTCGTGGTGAACAAGATCGACCGCCCGGGCGCGCGTCCCGACTGGGTGGTGAACCACACGTTCGAGCTCTTCGACAAGCTCGGCGCCACCGAGGAGCAGCTCGACTTCCCGGTCGTGTACGCCTCGGCGCTGCAGGGCTGGGCCACGGCCGAGGCGGGCGTGCGCGGCGCGGATCTGCGGCCGCTCTTCGACGCGATCCTCGCGCACGTGCCGGCGCCCGCCGAGGACGACGTCGAGGGGCCGCTGCAGCTTCGCATCCATTCGCTCGATTACTCGAGCTACGTCGGGCGCATCGGCGTCGGCAAGATCCGGCGCGGGCGCCTGCGCCCGGCCGAGGAAGTGGTCGTCATGCTCGGCGACGAGGTCCTCGGCAAGGCGAAGGTCGGGCAGGTCCTCGGCTTCAAGGGGCTCGAGCGCGTGCCGCTCGCGGAGGCGCAGGCCGGCGACATCGTTCTCGTGACCGGCATCGAAGCGCTCTCGATCGGCAGCACCATCGCCGACCCGGCGCGGCCGGAGGGGCTGCCGCCGCTCAAGGTCGACGAGCCGACCCTCACCATGAACTTCCAGGTGAACACCTCGCCGCTCGCCGGGCAGGACGGCAAGTACGTGACCAGCCGCCAGGTCCGCGAACGGCTTGAGCGGGAGCTCCTCACCAACATGGCGCTGCGCGTCGAGGACACCGCCGACAGCGACGTCTTCCTCGTCTCCGGCCGCGGCGAGCTGCACCTGACGATCCTCATCGAGAACATGCGCCGCGAAGGCTACGAGCTCGCCGTCGGCCGCCCGCGCGTGATCACGAAGACGATCGACGGCGCGCCCTGCGAGCCCTACGAGATCCTGAGCATGGACGTGGAGGAAGCCCACCAGGGCGCGGTCATGGAAGCGCTCGGGTACCGCAAGGGCGAGCTCGTCGACATGGTCCCGGACGGCCGCGGCCGGGTGCGCCTCGACTACCGCGTTCCGGCGCGCGGGCTGATCGGCTTCCAGGGCGAGTTCATGAACCTCACGCGCGGCACCGGCCTGATGAGCCACGTCTTCGACGACTACGGCCCGCTGAAGGGCGAGATCCCGGGGCGGCGCAACGGCGTGCTGGTGTCGCAGGAGGACGGCGCCGCGGTCGCGTTCGCGCTCTTCAACCTGCAGGAGCGCGGCCGCCTCTTCGTGAGCCCCGGCGACCGGGTCTACGAGGGCATGGTGGTCGGCATCCACTCCCGCGACAACGACCTCGTCGTGAACCCGATCAAGGAGAAGAAGCTCACCAACATCCGCGCCGCGGGCAAGGACGAGAACATCCTGCTGACGCCGCCGGTGAAGCTCACCCTGGAGTTCGCGGTGGAGTTCATCGACGACGACGAGCTCGTCGAGGTGACGCCGAAGTCGATCCGCATCCGCAAGCGGTTCCTCAAGGAGCACGAGCGCAAGCGCGCGAGCCGGGAGGCGGAGGCCGCACCGGCGGCGTAGCGCGCGCCGCCACTGGCTTGGGGGATCAACAAGGGGGCGCTTGCCCCCTTGTTCGTCCAGGCACGAGCGCAAGCGCGCGAGCCGGGAGGCGGAGGCCGCACCGGCGGCCTAGCGCGCGGCGCGCGTCGCGCACGCGCGGCGGTCAGGGCCGGATGGCGAGTCTCGCGCGTGGGTGGAGCAACACCAGAACGGCCACCGCGAGCAGCGCGAACGTGCTCGGTTCGGGTACGGCGGTGATATTCACCAGGTAGACCGTATCTCCGACGATCGGCGCGGTCGGGGCCGGATCGCCCCACGGCGCGCGCCTGGGGAACGCGTCGGCATCGGGATCGAAGCCGAGCCGCGCGATCGCGTCGCGTACGCTCGCCTCGATGATCCAGGCATCTGACTCGGGTCCGGGAACAGGGTCCACGGCGCCGAGGATCGATCGGAGCACGTCGTACCGCGGAGTGAATTCGATCGGATCGATGCGGCTCGCACCCTCGCGGAAGTCATAGCGGAGTGGCACGAATACCGGATCGAGGTCACAGGGGCTGTCGGGGTCGTCGAGGATGCCGAGGAGACACGCGCCCGTCAGATTCCTCGCCAGGACGATCTCGCTCGAGCGCCACCCGCCGTCCCCGGCTGTCGTGATCGGAATGAAGCCGGTGGCGAGACAGTCGCCGAGGTTCGGGCAGAGCGTGCCGACCGGCTGGTTGTTCGCGTCGGCAACGAGCGGGTCGAAGGTCAGGTTGATCGGTTGGCCCGTAACCCATTTGCTCCGCTGCGTCTGGTACGAGTCGAGCTCGAAGTGAGCGAGCGGCTGCTTGATCGAGTCCTTGAGGAGCGGGCCGAGGCTCACGCCGTGTCCATCGACCTCGAGTGCGCGCACCGACCCGAAGACGAACGGAACCAGGGCGAGACTCGCCTCGAGGTTCGTGTAGAACCCGTAAGACGGCACGATCCCGAGCGTCGTCGCGTCGTTCACGGGCCGAATCTCGTAGGCCGTGCCCGGCTCGGGGGTGAACGACGTTTTCGCCTCGCTCCAGTTCACCCCATCGGTCGAGATGACGACCGGCGCCGAGAACGCGAGCGACGTGTAGAGCTTGGCGGCCTCGAGCTTGAACCAGCGCTCGAGCTCCAGCCCGAGACCGACCAGCGCCTCGATCAGCGTGTACCCGAAGCCGCCCACGCTGCCGGATAGCGGCACCGGCAGGCCGATCAGGTTGGCGATGAGCTGCGCGACGTCCACGGCGCCGGTCGCGAGCGTCTGGGTGCTCGTGTGGGTCGCCGGTCCGGTCTTGCCCGCGACCTGATTCAGCGGCGCGGCGAAGTTCGGCGCGTGGATGTCGAGCGAGAGCGTGTTGTCCGCCGACGTGTAGGAGTAGGGCAGGACGTTACCGACGTTCTGCCCGAGAACCATCAGCGCGCCGCCAAGCAGCGTGGCAAGCTCCTGCTCCTGCTTGAGCGCCAGGCTCAGCCCGAGCTCCAGGCACCCGCCGAGACAGCCCTTTGCGCTCGCTGCGGCGATCACGCTCTCGCGCAGCCCGAATCCCCCCTTGAAGCCTTCGTCTTCCAGCGTGACCTTGCCCCAGCCCACGGGTATCGCGCTCGCCTGCAGGAAGAACGAGTCGCCGACCGACATCTTCTCGCCCGCCCAGTTCAGCTGGATGCTGTTCTTCGACGAGTACGCGTAGCTGTAAGTGGGGAGCCAGAATGCCTCGACGAACCCCTCCAGCGTCGCGGACACGCTGCCGGACGCCTGCGCGCCGACGCCGGCATAGATCCCGCCGATCGAATCGGCGAAGCTGTCCGAGTAGATCGGGAAGCTCTTCTTCGTGAACGCCCCGAGGTACGGTGCCTTGGAGTCGGTGAACGTCGCAACGGCCTGAGACGTGATCACCGCGGCCCGCGCGGCCGCGGTCGCCAGGCCGAGCCCGACGACCGCCAGCGCGCCCAGAGAGCAGGCGATGCGGCGCACCAGCATCCCTGATCGGTCGAGTCGAAAGCTCGCCATGGCTCCCTTCCCCGTCCAAGCGGCCGCTCGAGCACGGCCCTTGGCGACAACCGCGAGCGTGAGTCGGTGAGGGATGCATAAACCGCGCCGGCTGAAGAAAAATCATGGAAGTGAAGTTCTTACGCCGATCCCGCCCAGGCCGGCCCGGGTCGTATGTAAGCTTTCGCGACGGCTCACCGCATCCGTGCGCGCGCCACCAGCGCGAGCAACGCCGGCCCGCAGGGACGCTCCGCCTCGTTCGCGACGCTCCGGCGCCACTCCTCGGCGAGCAGGCCGCAGGTGTCGCGCACGAGGCGCGCGACGTCGGTCCGCTCCGCCAGGATCTCGAGGTGGCATTGGATCGAGACGGCGAGCCGCGAGCACACCGACCCTTGAGCCGCCGCGGCGGCATAGCGGGAGATGAGGTAAAGCGCGGCGCTCAACAGAATGTCGGCCCGCTCGGCGTCCTGGTGCGGATGGCGATCCATGCGTTCCCCTCCGGTCTCGCCGTCGGAGGGGCCCCCGCCCCGCAGCCCGCGGCACGGCTCAGATGATAATGGTTCTCATTTGCATGTCAAGCGCGGCGCGTCACGTCGCCATTGGCCGCGGAGAACGCCGCACCCACTGGAGGAAGAGCGCGAGCAGGAAGCCGCCGAGCCCGATCGCGTCCGTGACCGCCGCGGGATAGACGATCGCGACCCCGGCGGCCACGAGGATCCAGCGCTCGAGCCGCGTGGTCTTCTTGAACAGCCAGCCCTGAAGCCCCGCGGCGAGCGCTGTGATGCCGATCGCGGCAGCCCCGGAGATGAGCAGGATCGAGGCCCAGTCCGCCCTTTCCAGGGCCTTGAACGACCCGTTGAGCAGCAGGCCGACGCCGGCGGGATCGAGGACGAACATGAAGGGGACCAGGAAGGCCGGCATGGTGTACTTCCACGACTGCAGCGTCGTCCGGTACGGGTCGCCGCCGGTGATCGCGGCGGCGGCGAACGGCGAGAGCGCGGTCGGCGGCGAGACCTCGGAGAGCACCGCGTAGTAGAAGATGAACATGTGCGCCGCGAAGTCCGGCACGCCGAGCTTGATGAGCGCCGGCGCCGCGATCACCGCGCAGATGATGTAGCTCGCGGTCACCGGGACCGCCAGCCCGACGATCCAGACGATCAGCGAGGTGAAGAGCGCCGTCAGGAGGAGCTTCATCTGCGCGAGGAGCGCGGGGGTGTCGGCGGCGCCGAAGAGCCCCCAGAGCTGCACCAGGCCGCGCGCGCCGCCGTCGGCGTAGTCGAGCACGATCGCGCTGAACTTGAGCCCGAGCCCCGTCAGGGTGACGACGCCGACAATCACGCCGGCGGAGGCACACGTCGCCGACACGTTGAGCACCCCGGTCGAGCCCGTCTCGAGCGCCTTGCGCAGGCCCGAGCCCCACAGGCCGCGCACCAGCGGGAGCCGCCCGGTGAAGACGCCGTAGTCGACGAGCGCGGTGTCGCGCTGGATGAAGGACAGGGCGAACACCACGCCGATAGCCCAGAACACCGAGAGCATCGGCGAGTAGCCCATCAGCATGAAGACGACGATCGCCGCGAGCGAGAGGAAGTGAAAGCCGTAGCGGCGCGTGAGCGTCGCGAGGCTCGCGCGCTCGCCGAGCGGCACGTCGTGCATGGCGTACTTGCGCGCGTCCATCTCGACCATGAGGAAGATCGAGAAGTAGTAGAGCAGCGTCGGGATCGTCGCCATCAGGATCACGTCGAGGTACGAGATCTTGAGGAACTCCGCGATCAGGAACGCCGCCGCGCCGAGCACCGGCGGCGAGAGGATCGCGCCCAGGCCGCCGGCCGCGAGCAGCCCCCCGGCGGCGTTCTTCTCGTAGCCGGAGCGTGCGAGCAGCGGATACGCGACCGAGCCGAGCGTCACCGTCGTCGCGACGCCCGAGCCCGAGGGCCCGCCGAGGAGGAAGCTCCCCAGCACGACGGCGCGCCCGGCCGACGAGGGCTTGCCGCCCATCGCCGCGAAGGAGAAGTCGATGAAGAACTTGCCGGCCTTCGAAAACTGCAGGAACGCGCCGTAGATCGTGAAGAGGATGATGAGCGTCGCGCACACGTCGATCGCCACGCCGAAGATGCCCTCGAGCGTCATGTAGAGCTGGCCGATGAGGCGCGCCACGTCGTAGCCGCGGTGCGTCCAGGGCGGCGGCAGGTGCGGGCCCGCCATGGCGTAGGCGACGAAGAGCACCACGACCGCGGGCATCACCCACCCCGAGCTGCGGCGCGTCGCCTCCAAAATGAGCAGGACGAGGACGACGCCGAGCACCTGGTCGACCGTGGTCGGATCGGTGGCGCGGTCGCCGAAGTCGTCGCCCCAGTAGAGCATCCAGCCAATGGCGGCGAGCGCGAGCACGGCGAGCACGACGTCGAACCACTGCAACCGGTCGCGGAAGCGCCGCGAAACCGGGTAGAGGAGGAAGGTGAGGACCAGCGCGAAGCCGACGTGGATCGCGCGGAGCTGCATCGCGGGGACGATCCAGTAGGCCGCGTACAGGTGGAAGAGCGACATCGCGACCGCGCCGAGCGCGACCGCGACGCCGAGCGCGCCGCGGAAGCGGTTGAGCGCGCCCTCCTCTTCCTCGACGAACTCCTCGGCCTTCGCGAGCGCCGCCTCGCTCACGGCGGGAAGCGTCCCGTCGAGCCCCTCCCCTGCGGCGTTCTTCTGCCCCATCCGTTGTGGTCCCGGTGGTGTGCCTCGGCGACGCCCGGCGCCGCTCGCCATCGCGCGCGAGGCGGCGGCATTGTACGGGACGCGCCGCGGCCGCGCGAACCGCTAGAATTTGCCGCCCGGCGCAGCCGGCGGGCTCCTCGTGCTCGGTGGGGACGCTGCGCGAACGCTCTTTTTGCGGAGACCTCCTTGCCCGGCCCCCTCGCAGGCGTGCGCGTCATCGACATGACCACCGTGGTCATGGGCCCGTTCGCCACCCAGATCCTCGCCGACCTCGGCGCCGACGTGATCAAGGTCGAGACGCGCGAGGGCGACAACATGCGCCACGTGGGCCCGTTCCGGAACCCGGGCATGGGTCACATCTACCTGCACGCCGGGCGGGGCAAGCGGAGCATCGTGCTCGACCTGAAGGCGCCCGAGGGCCGCGCCGCGCTGCTGCGCCTCGCCGCCGGCGCCGATGTCCTCGTCTACAACGTCCGGCCGCAGGCGATGGCCCGGCTCGGGCTCTCCTACGACGAGGTGCGCGCCGCCAACGAGCGGATCGTCTACGTCGGCGCATACGGCTATGGGCAGCGCGGCCCCTACGCCGCCAAGCCCGCGTACGACGACCTCATCCAGGGCGCAGGCGGGATTCCGGCCCTGTTCCGCGCCCAAGGCAACCCCACGCCGCGTTACGCGCCGGTGACGCTCGCCGACCGGCTCACCGGGCTGCACGTCGTCTACGCGGTGTGCGCCGCGCTCTTTCATCGGGAGCGCACCGGCCGCGGCCAGTCGGTCGAGGTGCCGATGTTCGAGGCCGTGGTGCAGTTCGTGCTGGGTGACCACTTGGGCGGCGAGACCTTCGATCCGCCGCTCGGCACGCCCGGCTACGCGCGGCTGCTCGCCGAGCACCGGCGGCCGTACGCCACGAAGGACGGGCATGTCTGCGTGCTGATCTACAACGACAAGCAGTGGAAGAGCTTCTTCGCGGCGATCGGCGAGCCGGAGAGGATGGAACGCGATGCCCGCTTCGCGACCCACTCGAACCGCGCGGCGCACATCGCCGAGGTGTACGCGTACGTCGCGCAAGTGATGGCGACGCGCACCACCGCGGAGTGGCTCGCCCTCTTCGAGGCGGCCGACATCCCCGCCGCGCCGATGAACAGCGTCGGGGACCTGCTCGCGCATCCGCACCTCGAGGCCGTCGGGTTCTTCCGCTGGGAGGACCACCCGACCGAAGGCCGCATCCGCCGCATGGCGGTGCCGACCTCGTGGTCGGACTCGCAGCCCGAGCCCGGCAGGCCTGCGCCGCGCCTGGGCGAGGACTCCCGCGCGGTCCTGCGCGAGGCCGGCTACTCGGAGGCGGAGATCGACGCCCTCATGGCGAAGGGCGTGAGCGCGGAGCCGGGAGGCTGAAACGCCACGCCGGCCGCCCCCTCGCGGCCGGCTCGCGACGACCGCACCGCGACCGAACCGCCGCGATGGCGTGGCCGCCTCGCGGCGGCGGGGTCACCGCAGCTCGATGCCCTGCTCCTTGAAGTACCTGATCGCCCCGGGGTGGTAGGGGACCGGCGACGCGCTGTTGTTCTGATACTTGAAGTCGATGTTCTGCGCCTCCTTGTGGACGGCGATGAGCTCGGGCTTCTTCTCGAACAGCGTCTTCACGATGTTGTAGGCGGTCTGGTCGGACATCTTCTCGGAGGCCACGAGGATGTTCCAGACGCTCGCGATCTGGTTGGGCGCGTCCTGCCCCGCGTAGGACTTCGCCGGGATGACGTCCTTCACGTAGAGCGGGCCGGACTTCTTGTTCATGGCGTCGACGAACTCGGCGTGATCGATCAGCTTGATCTTCACGCCCGGCGTCGCGGCGAGGTCGGTGACCGCCGCCGTCGGGATTCCGCCGACCCAGAAGAACGCGTCGATCTTCTTGTCCTTGAGCGCGTTCACGCTCTCCGCGACGCCGAGGCGCTCGCGCTTGAGGTCCTTCTCCCGGTCGAGCCCGGCGGCCTCGATCAGCCGGAACGCCATCACCTCCGTCGCGCTGCCCGGCGAGCCGGTGGAGACCCGCTTGCCCTTGAGGTCGGCCATGGTGTTGATGCCGGTGCCCTCCACGGTCACGACGTGCATGCGGTTCGGGTAGAGCACGGCCAGCGTGCGCACCGGCACGGGAGCGCCCGTGAACTTGTCCTGGCCCTTGTAGGCGTCCCAGCCGGCGTCCGCCATGGAGAAGCCGACGTCGGCCTTACCGCTCCCGAGGAGCTTGAGGTTGTCCACCGAGCCACCGGTCACCTCGGCGGTCGCCTGCATCCCGCTCACGTACCTCGACAGGATGTTCGCGAGGCCCCCGCCCATCGGGTAATACACCCCGCCGGTGCCGCCCGTGCCGATCGAGATGTTCTGCGCGGCCGCGGGCCCGGCCAGCGCGACGCCCGCGGCGAGCGCGAGCGAAAACAGCGTCCGTTTCATCGATGCTCCTCCGGTGTTGGTGAAGCCGCGGCGAGACGACGCAGGGCCTTGGCCGGCACCCTTTCTCCCGGCCCGGAGCATCGCCCCCCCGGACCGCTCGCCGCCGCGAGCGCAGCGATTATAGCCAGCCGGCGAACTCCCGCCGGGCGCCCGCGCTACTTCGCGAAGAGCCGGCCGATGTCCTTGAACGCCTTGAACTCAAGGGCGTTGCCGCACGGATCGAGGAAGAACATCGTCGCCTGCTCGCCCACCTCGCCCTTGAAGCGGACGTGCGGCTCGATGATGAACTCGACGCCGGCCGCCCGGAGCCTCGCCGCGAGCCGCTCCCACTCGTCCATCGGCAGCACGACGCCGAAGTGGCGCACCGGGACCTGGTCGCCGTCCACGGCGCTCGTCTTGCGATGCCCCGCCTCCTCGGGCGCGAGGTGGGCGACGATCTGGTGCCCGTAGAAGTCGAAGTCCACCCAGTCGTCCGAGGATCGCCCTTCGGGACACCCGAGCAGGCCGCCGTAGAAGGCGCGCGCCTTGGCGAGGCTGGTCACGGGGAAGGCGAGATGGAACGGATGCATGGCTCGGGAATCACGGAACGGGAATCGGCATTCGGGGTCGGGGATACGTGCGTCGGGCTGGACGATTCAGGGCGCGGACGGGCGCTCGCGGAGGCGGCGCTGCGCGTTGCCGACGCGCCTCGGGTCGCCGCGCATCCCGCCGCTCCGCCTGGATCCCGAATCCTCGCGCCCCGGCCTCAGCCGCCGCCGAGCAAAGCCTTCTTCAGGTTGTCCTGCACCGGCTTCTCGCCGAGCCAGATCCTGAGCAGCGCGCGGTAGAAATCGGCGCCCGCGATCGGCTTGCCCGTCTCCTTGCCGTTCACCGAGACGCGCGTCCCGGCTTCCGGCACGAAGTCGAGCGCGATCAGGTCGCCCTTCCTCGCGGTGCCGACCGCCTTCATCGTCGCCATCAGCTCGTCGAGCTGCGCCTTCATCTTCGCGAGCTCTTCCGGCGGGGTGTTGAGCCGGATGCCCTCGTTCAGGCTCTCGGCGAGCTGATCGGCGCCCACGTCGCGCATCATCGTCATCGCGACCCGCTTCGGGCCGGCAGCCGCGAGCACGTCCGCCGCGTTCGTCTTCTTCTCCGGGAGGTAGAGGGCGGCGACGTAGACGTCGAACATGAGCCGGGTGCGCACGCCCGCGCCGTTCAGCACGAGCTCGGGCCCGCCGGCGGCGACCTGCGCCTTGTCGTCCACCTTGACGCCCGAGACGACGGCGGCGCCGGCGGCACCGGCGGAAAGCGCCGCGATCACGGCGAGCGCAGCGAAAGTCGTCCTCATGGCAGTGCCCCCCGGTTCAGGTTGCGGCCGCCCCCACGCCGGGCGACGGCCGCGGCCATTGTCGCCGCCGGCGGCCCGGGCATCAAGCCGGGGTCAGCACGATCTTCGCCGCGGCCGAGCGTCCCTTGTCGAGGTCGTCGAACGCCCGTGCGCCGTCGGCGAGTGGCCGGGTCTCCACCCAGGCGAGATCGCCGAAGGCGCCCTCGGCGAGCGCCTTCACCGTCGCGCGCAGGTCGGCCGTGGAGTAGGTGTACGTGCCGATCAGAGTCACCTCCGCGAGCGTCAGCTTGCGCATGTCGATCTCGCTCGCCCAGTCCTGCAGGCCGACGTGGAGCACGACGCCGCCCGGCTTCACGGCGGCGAGCGCGGCCTTGCGCGTCGCGCCGCCACCGACCGCGTCGATCACGAGGTCGATCGAACCATCCGCCGGAGCCTCGCCGGCGAGCGGATCGAGCACCCTGCAGCCTGCCGCGCGCTCTGCGGAAGCGCGCCGCAGCGGATTGGTCTCCGCGAGCACGATCCGGCGGCATCCGTAGCTCCGCGCGAGGAGCGCCGTGAGCAGGCCGATGGCGCCGCCGCCGATGACGTAGAGCGCAAGCTCCGGCAGGGGGCGCCGCGCCGCACGCGTCGCGAGGTCCAGGGCGTGCAGCGCCGTCGCCGCCGGCTCGGTCAGCGCGGCCTTGACCGGATCCATGTCCTGCGGCATTTCGACCAGGCTCGTCGCCGGGATGGACATCCGCTCGGCGAACGCCCCGGCGCGCGTCATGCCCACCATGGTGCGGTTGGCGCAGAGGTTGTTGCGCCCCTGCACGCAATACTCGCAAGTGCCGCAAGTGATGAGCGGGTTGCCGGTGACGCGCTTGCCCTGGCCCGGTCCGGCGACGATCGTGCCGCAGAACTCGTGGCCGAGGATGAGCGGCGGCACGCGCCGCGGGTCGCGGCCGTGGAAGGCATGCATGTCCGAGCCGCAGATCCCGACGGCGTCGATCCGCAGGACGGCCTCGCCCTCGCCGCGGACGGGCTCGGGCTCGTCACGGTACGTGACCTCGTTCGGTGCCGTGTAGACCAGCGCTTTCATCTCGCTCCCCGTGTCATTTGGCGGTGAAGCCGCCGTCAACGTAGATCGTCTGCCCGGTGATGTACGCCGACGCGTCGCTCGCGAGGAAAACGGTGACCCCGTAGAGGTCCTCGAGCTCGCCGTTGCGGCCGATCGCCGTCTGCGCCGCGTTCGCCGCGGCCCTGGCCGGTTCCGCGAACACCGGCGCGGTGAGCGCCGTCGGGAAGAACCCGGGGGCGATCGCGTTGGCGGTGATCCCGTGCCGCGACCATTCCTCGGCGAACGCGCGGGTGAGCTGAACGATGCCGCCCTTGGCCGCACCGTAGGGCGCGCTGTTCGGGAACGCCCGCTGCGACTGCAGCGACGCGAGGTTGATGATCCGGCCCCACCCGCGCTCGCGCATCCGTGGCGCGAGCGCCTGCACCAGGAAGAACGGCGCTGTGAGGTGGACGGCGATCTGGCGGCCCCAGCTCTCCGGCGTGACCTGCATGAACGGCTCGCGCAGGTTCACGCCAGCCGCGTTGACGACGATGTCGACGTGCCCGACGAGCGTCCGCGCGAGCTCGGCGCAGCGGGCGATCGCCCGCGGATCGGCGAGGTCGCAGGGCACGTAGCTCGCGGCGATCCCGTCTTGGGCGAGCGCGGCTGCGGCGCGTTCGAGCTCGGGCTCGCGGCGCGCGACGAGGCAGACGCGCGCGCCGGCCTGGCCGAGCGCGCGCGCCATCGCTTCGCCGATGCCCGAGTTGCCGCCCGTCACCAGGGCGGCGCGACCCGAGAGATCGAAGAGCCCGCGGACGTCCATCGCGCGTTCCCGGTCAGGTGGTGACCGGCACGCCCTTGTCGAACCGCTCCTGCGGGAAGTACTTCGCGAGCCGCTCGTCGGCGGTGCGCGCGTGCGCCTCCATCCCCTCGAGCCGCGAGATGCGCGCGGTGACCAGCGCCATCTGCTTCGCCGCCTCGCGCGTCATGCGTTGCCAGGTGAGCGTCTTCATGAACTTGTGCACCGAGAGGCCGCCCGAGTACCGCGCCGCGCCCTTGGTGGGCAGGATGTGGTTCGGGCCGGAGGTCTTGTCGCCGAACGCGACGGTGGTCTCCTCGCCGAGGAAGAGCGACCCGTAGGTGGTGAGGTTCGCGAGCCACCAGTCGAGGTCGCGCGCGTGCACCTCGAGATGCTCCGACGCGTATCGGTCGGAGATGCGCGCCACCTCCTCGCGCGTGTCGCAGACGATCACCTCGCCGTAGTCGCGCCAGGCGGCGCCGGCGGCGTCGCGCGCCGTGGGCGGGAGCTCGCCGATGAGGCGCGGGACGAGCGCCATCACCGCTTCGGCGAGCGGGCGCGAGGTCGTGAACAGCCACGCCGGCGACTCGTGCCCGTGCTCGGCCTGGCCGACGAGGTCGGACGCGACGATGTGCGGGTCGGCCGAGTCGTCGGCGATCACCGCGACCTCCGAGGGCCCGGCGAAGACGTCGATGCCGACCTTCCCGAAGAGCATGCGCTTCGCCTCGGCGACGAACTTGTTGCCCGGGCCGACGATGATGTCGGCGGGCTTCCCGGTGAAGAGGCCGTACGCCATGGTCGCGATCGCCTGGACGCCGCCAAGCGTCATGATCACGTCGGCGCCCGCCACTTTCATCGCGTACAGCACCTGCGGGTGGATCCCCTCGCCCCGGTACGGCGTCGAGCAGGCGATCACCGTCGGGACGCCGGCGGCCTTGGCGGTGGCGACGCTCATGTACGCCGACGCGATGTGCGCGTAGCGGCCGGTGGGGACGTAGCATCCGGCGACGTTGACCGGGATCAGGCGCTGGCCGGCCGTGACACCGGGATGCAGCTCGATGGCGAACTCGCGGATCGACTCGCGTTGCGCGAGCGCGAATCGGCGCACCTGGGCGGTCGCGAACTCGATGTCCCGCTTCACCGGATCGGGGATGGCGCGCGTGCGGCGCTCGACCTCCTCCGCCGTGACGACGATCTCGCCGGTCCACTTGTCGAGCTTCTCGGCGTAAGCGCGTACGGCCGCCTCGCCCTCGCGCTCGATCTCGGCGAGCATCTCGGCGACGACTTTCTGCGCCGTCGCCGCCTCGCTCTCCGGCGTTTTGGCCGCCCGCTTCAGGTGTTCCACCGCCATGCGTTGCTCCTCTCGTCAAAGGCCCGCGGCGCGGCGGGGCGGCCGCGCCTCGGGTCGGAACTGCCGGGCCGCCCCCTCACGCCGCGGCACAGTCGGGATAGCCGCGGGCGAAATCGCCCTCGCGCGTGACGTCGAAGCGCGCGTCGGCGTGCCACGGCCGCGCCCGCCGCGACGTCAACCGGTTGAGCCGCCGCATGTACGGCACCGCCTCGGCCGCGAGGCGCGCGCGGCACGCGGCGAGGTCGGGGAAAGCGCGCAGCGCCTCCCACCAGATCGCGCGGCCGGCGAGATAGCCGTTCGCCCCGGCACGGTATGCGTACGTCAGCACCCGCTCGAACTCGGCCTTCCCCGCGCCCGCGGAAAGCATCACCCACGGGCAGTCGCGCGCGGCGAGCGTTGCGGCGATCCGGTCGAACCACGCCTGCGCCGGCACTGCCGCCCGGCTGCGCGGATCGGGCAGGCGCGGCGCCGGGATCGGGCTCTCGATCTTGAAGAGATCGACCCCGTAGCGCGGGTCCGCGAACTCCGCGACGCTCGCAAGCACGGCTTCCGGACGCTTGGCGCCGTCCTCGAGATAGGCGCTCGTGTGCCCGCGCTCGCCGGGAAACGGATAGACGAGCAGCTCGAAGACGAACGCGATGTCGTGGCGCCGGCATTCCTCGCCGACGGCGGCGACATAGGCGCGCTGGTGCGCCTTGGCCGCCTCGGACGCGTCGGGCCGGTACCACGCGAGCACCTTGACCGCGTCGGCGCCGAGGCGCCGGATCTTCGCGACGCTCCAGCCCGGGATGGAGGACGACTTGCGCCCGTGCGGCGTCTCCTCGAAGCGATGCTCCTCGAGCGTCAGCAGGAGGCCCCGCGACGCGGGGACGGCTGCGATCGCCGCCGGGTAAGCGAAGTTGGGGTCGACGAGCGTCGCGGTCGCATGCGGCGCGAGCGCCTCGGCGAGGCAGCGCTTGACCGCGGCGATGTCCGCGAAGCCCGCCGCAACCGCCGGGACGCCCCGGCCTCGCGCCACGAGCTCGGCGATCGGCGGCCGCTGGTCCACCGCGAGCATCATGAAGTTGCCGGCAGCGTCGGCGAGCCGCCGCAGGCCCCACGCCTTCCCGGGCGTAAGCACGCTGCCGCTCATGCCGCGCGATCCGCGAGCGCCTCGACCTGCGCCCGTGTCGGAACCGAGCGGGCGCCGGGATGCTCGCACTTGAGCGCAGCCGCGACGCAGGCGAAGAGCGCCGCGTCACCGACGCTGCGCCCCTCCGCGATCGCCAGCGCGTATGCGCCGTGGAAGACGTCACCGGCGCCGGTCGTGTCGACCGCCCGCACGACCGGCGCGGGAACGTGCTGCACCTGCGGCGTGCCGCTGCCGATCCATTCGAACCCCGCGGCCCCGCGCGTCACGCCGGCCACCCGGGCGCCCGCGGCGAGCGCGGCGCGGAGCGCTTCCGCGTCGCTGCGGCCGGCCGCGAACGCCGCGAGGCCCGGCTCCGAGAAGATCGCGTGCTCGGCGAGGGGAACCAGCGCCGCGAGTGTCCGCGCCGGCGCGACGTCGGCGTCGAGCACGGTCGGGACGCCCGCGGCGCGAGCGTGCCGCAAGGCCGCCTCTGCGCCGGCCACCCAGCGGACATCGACGAGCACCGCCGCGGCACCACCGATCCGGTCGAGCGGCAGCCACTCCGCGCCGCTCGCCACGGCGTCGCCGCGATAGTTGACGATGAGCCGCTCTCCGCGTGCATCGACGAGGATCACCGAGGTGGACGAGCGCCGGGCCGGCATGCGCCGCATGCCGCTCGCGTCGACGCCGCAGCGCTCGAGCTCCGCGCGCATCACCTCGGCCACGGCGTCGTCGCCGACCGGCCCGACGAAGGCCGCCGCCCCGCCGAGGCGCGCCACCGCGACTGCCGCGTTCGCCGCCATCCCCCCGCCCGACTCGGCGTAGCTCGTGGCCGGCACCTTCGCACTCGTGCCCGGCGGCGGCCATGCGTCGAGCGTGAACACGCGATCGAGCGCGCTGTGTCCGACGCAGACGACCCGGGCGGGCATGCGGGGGCGGGACCTCAATCGAATGCGAGCAGCGGCTTCACGAGCTGCCCCGCTGCGAATCGCGCGAAGGCCTCGGGGAACGCGTCGATGCCGAACTTCGCGTCCACCAGCCGCGCGTACTCGTCGCGGTAGCGGCGCAACAGCTCGACGTTGTCCGCGAAGTCCCCCTTGGGGAAATAGAACGAGCGCAGCATCCAGAAGTCCTTGCGCCGGATCGGCTTCTTCTCCTCGATCGTCCAGGGTGCGTCGTTCTCCCCCAGCAGCAGCACGACGCCCTTCGGCAGCACGACCTCGAGCCCCTGGTTGCGCGCCGCGTGCGAGCCGCTCGATTCCACGACGAGCTTGAAGCGTCGCGACAGCTCGCCGACCGGATGCGGCGTCGCGCCGAGCTCGGTGGCGAACCGGACCCGGCTCTCGCGCGGATCGGAAACCCACACCCGCTCGTAGCCGAAGTGGCGAAGCGCGATGATCGCGCCCAGCCCGATCGGCCCGGCACCGGTAACCAGCACGTCGCCCGCCGGCACGAGCGGCCGCGCCATGCGGATGCCGTGCGCCGAAGTGCCGATGGTGTCGAGGAGCAGCGGCGCGAGATCGTCGGGAACGTCGTCGGGCACCGGTAGCAGGCACTGCGCCGGGACCGAGAGGCGCTCGGCGTAGCCGCCGGGCCGGTTCCAGCCGACGAGCGTCGACTCGGCAAGACAAAGGTGCGTGTCGCCCGCGGCACAGGAGGCGCACCGGCCGCAGTGCACGGGAATGTAGACGAGCGAACGCCGGCCGTGGAGCGCGTGACCCGGCCGGTCGACGACGCCGAAGATCTCGTGGCCCGGCGTGTGTTCGGCACCCCGCAGCCAGAGCTTCGCGTCGCTCCCGCACAGCGCGGTGCGCGCGACGCGCAGCACCACCTCCCCGCACGCTGCCTCGGGCGGCGGAACGTCGGCGATCGAGATGCGCCGGTCGCCATGGAAAACGGCAGCCCTCACCGCGCCACCCGCCCGGTCACTTGAGCATGAACGTCGAGATCGCCGGCACGTAGCCGATGATCGCGGACACGATGAGGAGCGCGATCACGAACGGGAACGCGTGCCGCGCGATCGCGGTGATCGGCGTGCGCGTGAGCCCCGCCATCACGAAGAGGTTGAGCCCGAAGGGCGGGGTGATGAAGCCGAGCCCGAGCGTCGTGATCATGAATACGCAGAAATGCACCGGGTCCATGCCGATCTCGCGCGCGAGCGGGAAGAGCAGTGGCCCGAGCACCACGATGTTGGGCCCGGTCTCCATGAACATCCCCGCGACCACCAGGATGACCAGCATCAGGAACACGACCGCGCCAGGCCCCGTTCCGAACGAGAGCACCCACGCGACGAAGTCCTGCGGCACGTTGACGACGGTCAGCGCCTGCGAGAAGAGCAGCGCCACCGCGATGATCGGCAGCACGACGCCGCACACGCGCGCGCTCGTGCCGAGCATCGCCGGGAACTGCGCGAGCGTGAGGCGGCGCTGCACCATGCCGATGACGATCGCGACGGCGACCGCGACCGCGGCCGATTCGGTGGGCGTGAAGATGCCCGAGTAGATGCCGCCGAGGATGATGACCGGGATGGAGAGCGCCCACTTGGCGTCGTTGAGCGCGCGCAGCCAGCGCGCGAACGAGAACGCATCGGTCGAGCGCTCGTAGCCGCGCGCGCGGTTCACCAGGACGTTGGTGACGATCACCGCCAGCAGGACCAGTACGCCGGGAACGAACGCGGCGAGAAAGAGCGTCGCCGACGAGATGCCGAGCACCAGGCCGAGGATGATGTAGGCGATCGACGGCGGGATCAGGATCCCGGTGCACGCGCCCGAGGCGACCAGCGCGCACGCGTACGCCCGCGGGTAGCCCTTCTCCTGCAGCCGGGCCATGGTGATGCGCCCGATCGCCGCCGCGTCGGCGGCATCCGAGCCGGAAATGCAGGCGAACAGCCCGCAGCCCATCACGGTGGACGTGCCGAATCCGGAGCGGAGCGAGCCGAAGGTCGCTTCGGCGAAGTCGAGCAGGCGGTAGGCGAGCCCGCTGCGCACCATCACGTCCCCGGTGAGGACGAAGAGCGGAATGGCGATGAGGGCGAAGGAGTCCACTCCCTCGAAGAGCGCTTCGCCGATCAGCGTGAGCGGCAAGGCGCCGGTCGACGCGAGGATCGCGACCGTGCCGAGGCCGAGCGACACCCAGAACGGGACGCCGATGACGAGCAGGACGACCGTGAAGAGGATCGAGAGCGCGATGGCCACAGCACCCGGCTCCCGCTATTCCTCGAACATGGCCTTGCCGGTGAAGACGGGACGCCCGGCGCGCAGGTCGCGCAGGTCGCGTGCGAGCGACTGCAGCAGCCGCCAGATCATGAGGCCGAAGCCTATCGGGACGGCCGCCTCGAACCACGCCTTGTTGACGCGCAGAACCGGTGTGGCGGCGTCGAACTTCACCAGGTTCTCGATGGTATGCAGCGACCAGTAGATGGCGATGCACGCGAACACGAGCGTCGCGAGGTCGGCGAACACGTAGACCCACCCGTGCAGCCGCTGCGGCAGCCGGTTGAGCAGGATGTCGAAGCGGATGTGGGCGCGCTCCTTCACCGCGTAGGCCGCGCCGATCCAGCCGAGGTAGATGAAGCCGTAGCGCGCCGCCTCTTCGCCCCACGCGGACGAGTAATTGAGCACGAACCGGCGCACCACCTCCTGGACGATCACGAACACGACGAAGCAGTAGAACACGAGCATCAGGTAACGCTCGGCGTTCGCGTCGAGCAGTTCGTAGAGGCGCTTGGGCGTCATCGGTCGGGGGCCATCGCGCGCGGCCGGGCCGCGGGATCCCGGCGGCCCGGCGTCGCGCCGGGCCTCGGGCGCAGGGGCGCCGGCGGGCTCAGCCGGCGAAGTCGCCGACCGTGATCGGCCCCTTGGTGTTCGCCGCTTCCTTGAGCCGGTCGAAGTTGTCGATCGAGCCGGCGAGCTTGATCTTGAACTCGTTCCACTCCGGCCGCGACTCGCCACACTGCTCGACCCACTGGCGGAACTCGGCCGGCGTCGGGTTGTAGAACTTCGCACCGCCCTTGCGCATCTGCTCCATCGAGACGGCGCGCGCCTTCTCGATCTGCGCAAAGGTCTCGACCTGGGTCTTTTCCGAGGCGAGCTCGAACGCCGCCTTCAGCTCGACGGGAAGCTGGTTGTACCAGTTCGCGTTCGCGGCGAACATCTGCGCGTCGGGCACCGACCGCACCGTGCTCACCGTCTCGAGGATGTCCGAGAAGCCGAACGTGGCGAGCGCCGACACCGCCGGGTCGAGCCCGTCGGCGACCCCCTGCTTGATCGCGGTGGCGGTCTCGCCCCAGGGCACGACGGTCGGGTTGGCGCCCGCGAGCCGGTAGAACTGCTGCAGGAGCTGCGACGGCGGGACGCGCATCTTCATGCCCTGCATGTCCGCGGGCGTGCGGATCACCTTGCCGAATCCCTTGCGGACCGAGACCGTGCGCGGGTCGACGGTGAAGTAGAACATCGGCTTGTAGCCCCGCGCGACGACCTTCGGCGTGATCTCCTTGTCCCACGCGCGCGAGGTGACGAGGTTCGCGAACTTCTGGTTCTCGCCGCACCAGTAGGGGATGTTGATGAGGTCCACGGCCGGCGCGAACGGCGAGAAATTCGAAAGCGACACCGCGCCACCCTGGACCGTTCCCGCCTGGATCTTCTGCGCGAGCGCCGCGCCGATGCCGAGCTGGCCGGCCGGGTGGAGCTTCACGTAGATCTGGCCCTTGGTCGCCGCCTCGACGTTCTCCTTGAACCGCGCCTGCATGACGGGATAGCGGACGTAGTCCTCGATCTTGTACTCGGTGGCGAAGATCATCGTCGTCTTCGCGGCCTTCTGCTTCGCCGCTTCGTCGGCGGCGGTCTGCGCGATCGCCCGGTTGTCCCAGAGCAGGCCGGCGGTTGCGGCCAGGACGGCGGTGCCGAAGCCGTAGCGGCTGGCGATCTCGAGGAACCGGCGGCGATCGGGAGACTGGACGGGCTGATTCATGACTCCTCCTGAGTGGCGGCGGAAGGGCGGGACGGGGGCTCGACGAGGAGCCCGGCGACGAAGAACACCACGGCTACGAGCACGACGAGGAACTCGCCGACCTCGCCGAGGCGGAATGGGGGCACGAACCTGAGCACCACGCCCGCCTTGCCGACGAGCACGTCGACGGCGTACACGGCGAGCGCGGCGGCGGCGATCCGGTAGTTTCGGCGCGCGGCCGCGCGGGAACCGGCTTCTGCGACGGCGGACGACGGCCTCGACAAGCGACGACTCCTCCTCCTTGCAGAGCCGGCCTGCGCCGGCCCCCCTTTTCCGGCTGTGAGGGTCGCTCGCGCCGGCAGGGATGTAAACGTTTTCTTGCCGGCAGGCTAGCGAAGTGCGCCCGCGCTGTCAAGCGCCGGGACACCGGCCGCGATGCGGCGCCGCAACAGAGAGGGGATCCTTGCGCGGCGGCGCGAAGCCATGCAAACATCGCACGATGCCCGTCGGTAAACGTTTGCTGCAGGGGCTCCGGACCGGGGCGGGCGGTGCCGCGACGATCGTGGACGTCGCGCGCGTCGCCGGCGTTTCCGTCGCGACAGTCTCGCGTGCCCTCTCGCGGCCGGACCGCGTGCGTCCCGAGCTCGTGGCGAAAGTGCGCTCCGCGGCGAGCCAGCTCGGTTACGTCCCGCACCGGGCGGCGCGCGCGCTCGTGTCGCGACGCTCCGCGACGATCGGCGCGGTAGTCCCCACGGTGGACAACGC
Source organism: Burkholderiales bacterium (assembly GCA_026417035.1). Lineage (GTDB taxonomy): Bacteria > Pseudomonadota > Gammaproteobacteria > Burkholderiales > SG8-39 > JAOAEA01. The sequence continues at coordinate 9,393 of JAOAEA010000011.1, read as the reverse complement.
GATCTTCGCCAAGGCGATCCAGTCCCTGCAGTCGGCGCTCGACGCCGCCGGCTACCGCCTGCTCGTCGCCTTCGATGAGTACGACCGCGCGCGGGAGAGCGCGCAGGTACGGGCGATGGTCGAGCACGGCGTGGACGGGCTGGTGCTCGTCGGCGGCGAGCACGACGCCGCGACCGTCGGCCTGCTGCGTTCGCGCGGCGTGCCCTTCGTATGCACGTGGATCTTCGATCCTGCGGGTCCGGACCCCTGCATCGGCTTCGACAACCGCCGATCCATGGCGCGCCTCGCCAGCCACCTCGCGGACCTAGGCCACCGCCGCTTCGGGGTCGTGAGCGGCATCACCCGCGGCAACGATCGCGCCGCCGAGCGGTTGCGCGGCGTGCGCGAGGCGCTCGGGGCGCGCGGCATCGAGCTTCCCGCCTCGTGCGTGGTCGAGCGACCCTACGGGATCGGCGAAGGCCGGGCGGCGCTGCGGCTTCTCCTCGCCAACGCCCCGCGGCCGACTGCGGTCGTGTGTGGCAACGACGTGCTCGCGTTCGGGGTCCTGTTCGAGGCGCTCGCGCAGGGCCTCGACGTGCCGAGGACGCTCTCGGTCACCGGCTTCGACGACCTCGAGCTCTCGGCGCAGCTCACGCCGCCGCTCACGACCATGCGCGTGCCGTCCGCGGAGATGGGACAACGCGCGGCCGCGTTCCTGCTCTCGCGGATCGCGGGCGAGACGGTGCCCGACAAAGTCGAGCTCGAAGCCGAGCTGATCGTCCGCGGAACGACCGGGCCGCCGCCTGCCTGACGCGCCCTCCGTCACGCGCTCTCGTAGAGGCGCGTCAGCACGAACTCGCGGTGGCCGAGGACCTCGGCGGCGGTCCAGCGGCCGTTCGCGGTGGCGAACATGCATTCGAGCAGCGCGTCGCCGGCCTGGTCGGGCGTCATCTCGCGGCGGAGCAGCCCGGAGACGTCCACGTCGATGTGCTCGGCCATGGTGCGCACCGTCTTCGGGTTGGCGCAGAGCTTGATGACCGGCAGGATCGGGTTACCGATGACGTTGCCCTGCCCGGTCGGGAAGAAGTGCACCACGTAGCCCGAGGCCGCGCAGAGCGTGACCATCTCCGCGGCCGCCGAGGAGGAGTCCATGAACCAGAGGCCGGGATGCGTCGGCGTCTCGGCCTTGTCGAGCACGCCGTCGACGGTGCACTTCTTGCCGATCTTCTGGATGTTGCCGAGCGCCTTCTCCTCGATCGTGGTGAGGCCGCCGGCGATGTTGCCCTTCGTCGGCTGGGATTCCGAGAGGTCGCTCGTCTTGTGCCGGTTCACCACGTCCTGGTAGCGGTTGAACATGAACATGAACCGCTCGCGGATTTCCGGCGTGCGGCAGCGGGCGGCGACGAGGTGCTCGCCGCCGGTGAGCTCGGTCGTCTCGCCGAAGCACAGCGTGAGGCCCTGCGCGTGCAGCTTGTCGAACGCGTTGCCGACCGTGGGGTTCGCGCCGCAGCCCGAGGTGGTGTCCGACTCCCCGCACTTGGTGGACACCCACAGGTCCTTGAGCGGCGCCTCGGTCCGGCGCAGCGCCGTGGCGTGGTGCACGAACTCCTTCGCCTTGCGCGAAGCGGCCATGACGGTGGCCGTGTCGCCGTTGTGCTCGATCCAGAAGCCCGCCACCGGCTTGCCGGTCCGCGCGATGCCGTCGACCACCCTGCCGGTCCAGCCGGGCTCGATGCCGATCACGACCACCGCGGCGACGTTGGGATTCGCGCCGGTGCCGATGAGCGTGCGGAAATGCAGATCGAGGTCGGCGCCGAACTGCAGCCGGCCGTAGGGGTGCGGCAGCGCCATCGTGCCCTTGACGTTGTTCGCGACCGCCTCGGCCGCCGCGTTCGAGATGTCGTCGACCGGCAGGATGATCACATGATTGCGCACGCCGACGCGGCCGTTTTCGCGCCGGTAGCCCCAGAAGGTCGCCTTGCCGAGATCCATGATCGTCTTCCCCTCCGCCGCGCCTACCAGCGCTTGGTCTTCACGTTGTGGACGTGCAGGTAGCCGCCCGCCCGGATCGGGGCGATGGTGCGGCCGATGTCGACGCCGTACTTGATCACGGTGTCGCCCTGCGCGAGGTCGCGGATCGCGAGCTTGTGCCCGATCGGGATGTCGTCGAGCGCCTTCATCGTGAGCGTGCGGTCCTGCTCCATCACCCAGCCGGTCAGCGTGTCGCCGGCCTTCACGCCCTCGACGACGACGACCCCGACCGAGTCGCCGTCCTCGTGCACGACGAAATGGATGGTCACGTCGGCCTCCTCCTTTGCGGATGCGAGGCCGCGATGCTAGCGCCCCCCGGAGCACAAGTCAACTAGATGAGTTGTATGAAATAGCGGATTTGGTAAGATGGCGCCCGGAGCCGGAGAACATGTCCACGGAACTCGCCGCCGCGCCGCTCTACCGCGAAGTCAAGGCCGCGCTCGTCGCCGGGCTCGCCGCGCGCGAGTGGGCCCCGGGCGAGGCGCTACCCTCGGAGGCGCGGCTCGCCGAGCGCTTCGGCGTCTCCATCGGCACGATCCGCAAGGCCGTCGACGAGCTGGTCGCCGAGCGCGTGCTCGTGCGCCAGCAGGGCCGCGGCACCTTCGTGGCCACGCACGGGCCGCGCCGGCTGCTCTTCCATTTCTTCCACATCGTCCGTGACGACGGCGAGAAGGAGCTCCCCGAGCCCGAGCTCCTCGCGTTCGAGCGTGGCCGCGCCGATGCCGCCGAAGCGGCGCGTCTCGCGATCGGCGCGGGCGACCGCGTGCTGCGCTTCCGCAATCTGCTCAGGCTCGGCGGCGAGCCCGTGGTGCTCGACGCGATCGTCCTGCCGCAGGCGCTCTTCCCGGATCTCACCGCGAAGGTCCTGCGGGAGCGCGAGGAGACGATCTACGCGCTCTACCAGACCCGCTACGGTATCGACGTCGTGCGCACCGTGGAGCGGCTGAAGGCGGCGCTCGCCGACCGCGCGGCGGCGAGAGTCCTCGGGCTCGGGACGGGCGCCCCGCTCCTGCGCATCGACCGGACGGCGCTCACCTACCACGACCGGCCGGTCGAGCTGCGCACGAGCCTCGTGAACACCGCGCACCACGGGTACCTCGCCGACTTCGGCAAGAGCGGCGCCTAGCGAACGCCCGCGTCACGCGGGGGCGCCTGCTCTCGATCGCTGCATCGGCGCACGCTCCGATCCGTCGCACGGGTGGCGAGTCGCTTCCCCGGCGCTCGCGTCACTGGCACCGCAGGTTGCCGGTCGACCCGTCGAGCGGCTTGGCGCAGTCCCGGTGCTCGATGCGCCGGCCTTCGTCCATCGCCGGGGGAGGCCGCCACGCCTCTTCGAAGGGCAGGAAGGGGGACGTGCGGTTGCCCGAGTAGCCGCCCGGCCCCGACACCGTCGTGTTGCACCCGGCGGCGATCGCCGCGACAGCGAGTGCCACTGCCCTCAGGGCCGCACGGCGGGCTCCGGCGCCCTGCACTTGAGGTTGGCGCCCGGGTTCTCGATGGGCCGGGTACAGTCCTGCTCGTGGACGGTGCGGCTCTCGTCCATCGCCGGCGGCGGGCGCCAGTTGAGCCCGTCGTAGAGGAACATCGCGCCGAACATCGTGTAGACGATGGCGTTCGCCGCGGCCGCGCTGATGCCGACGGAGGCGTAGAGCCCCGCCGGGCCGCTCACCACGCAATCGACGCAGGGCCCCACCAGCGGCCCGCCGTAGCTGACGGCGGTGGCGGTCTGCACCCCGGCGCAGCCGGGCAGGGCGAGCGCGGCAGCGAGCGAGACGGCGTGGCGGAAGCGCGTCCCCATGGCGAAACCAGTATAGCGCTCCCCGGAACCGCCCCTTGCTAGAATCCCCGTCCCCGGCCCGTGCGGGCCGCCCTGCGGGAGGCGCACCCATGAACAAGCGCATCGAAGCGGTGAGCGACACCAAGCGCGCGTTCCTGCGCAGCCGGACCGACAAGTATTTCACCAAGTCCCGCGAGGTGGTCGAGCGTTTCGGCGACCGCGAGGCGAGCTACGGGGTGTTCCTGCGCCGGCGCACGATCTGCGCGATCAACCCGGCGATCGACGTGCTGCGCGAGTTCTACCCCGAGGGCGCCCGGCCGCTGCGCATCACCCGCCTCTACGAGGAGGGTGCGTTCGTCCCCGACGAGAAGCCGATGTTCACTTACACCGGCTCGTTCGCGGCGCTGCTCGAGCTCGAGACGCTCATCCTGCAGCGCGTCGGGGTGGCGTGCGTCTCGGCCTACAACGCGTACAAGATGTCGATGAACCTCGCCAAGACCGCGTTCATCGACATGCACGCGCGCCACTCGACCGGGGACGACATGACGCGCCTCGCCTCCTACGGCGCTTCGGTCGGCACGCGCATGGCGAAGCTCGCGGGCGCGGTCGGCTTCGTGGGGTCCTCGCAGGACCTCACCGCGCACTACTTCGGGCAGGAGCACGGCCTCGGCACGATGCCGCACGCGCTGGTCGGCTACGCGGGCTCGACGCTGCGGGCGGCGCAGATGTTCGTCGAGGCGCACCCGCGCGACAACCTCACGGTGCTGGTCGACTACTACGGCCGCGAGTACACCGACGCGCTCGAAGTCTGCCGCTGGTGGTTCAACGAAGTGCTGCCGCAGGACCGCAACGGCAGCCGGCGGCTCAGCCTGCGGCTCGACACGCACGGCGAGCGCTTCGCCGAGGGCCTCGACTACGAGAAGTCGGTGGAGATCGTGGCGAACTGGCTGCACGTCCCGAACGAGTACGAGGCGGTGCGCTACGTGATGGGCGAGGAGGCGTTCGACGCCGACACGCTCAACATCACGAAAGACCGGGTGCGGCGGGTGCTCTTCGGCACCGGCGTCTCGGTGGCTGCGGTGATCAAGATGCGCCAGACGCTGGACGCCGCCGGGTTCAACGCGGCGCGCATCGTCGCCTCCTCGGGGTTCAATCTCTTCAAGTGCAAGATGTTCGGCAACGCCCGCGCACCGGTGGACGTGGTCGGCACCGGCTCGTTCATTCCCGAGACGCTCGCCGAGACGTTCGCCACGGCGGACGTCTTCATGTACGACGGCGAGTTCGCGATCAAGCTCGGCCGCGAGAAGCTCTTCCAGGGCCTGAAGCCCTGATCAGAGCGCGGCGCGCAGCCGCGCGAAGCCTGCTTCGAGGTCGCGCACGAGGTCGTCGATCGCCTCGAGCCCGGCGTGGACGCGGAAGGCGGGCCCCTTGTGCGGCCAGACGGTCGCCGTGCGCAGCTCCGCCGGGCGCATCGGCATCACCAGGCTCTCGTAGCCGCCCCAGGACGCGCCGATCCCGTAGAGCTCGAGGCCGTCGAGAAGCGCCGCGAGCGCGCGTTCGCTGACGCCCTCCCGGAGCACGACCCCGAAGAGTCCGCACGCGCCGGTGAAGTCGCGCCGCCAGAGCGCATGCCCCGGATCGTCCGGCAGCGCGGGGTGCAGCACGCGCTCGACTTCCGGCTGCCGCGCGACCCACTGCGCGAGCGCCACGCCGTTCTCCCAGTGCCGGGCGAGGCGCACCGCCAGGGTCCGCAGCCCGCGCTGCGCGAGATAGACGTCGTCCGGGCCGGCCGTCTGGCCCGTCTCGTGCGTGTAGGCGCGCACGCGCGGCCACGTCTCCCGGCTGCAGGTGACCACGCCGAGCATCGCGTCGGAATGGCCGACGATGTACTTCGTCGCCGCCTGCACCGAGACGTCCACGCCGTGCGCGAACGGCCTGAAGTAGAGGGGCGTGCCCCAGGTGTTGTCCATCACCACGAGCGCCCCGCGCGCGTGCGCCGCCGCGGCGATCGCCGGGACGTCCTGGACCTCGAAGGTGAGCGAGCCCGGCGATTCGACGAACACCACGCGCGTGTTCGGCCGCATCTGCGAGGCGATCCCGCTGCCGACGAGCGGGTCGTAGAACGTCGTCGCGACGCCGAAGCGCTGCAGCAGGCGCGCGCCGAGAGCGCGCGTCGGCGCGTAGACGCTGTCGGGCATCAACACGTGGTCGCCCGCCGCGAGCAGCGCCATCAGGGCCCCGTGGCAGGCGGCGAGCCCGGAGGGATAGACGAGCGAGCGGTAGCCGCCCTCGAGCGCCGCGACGGCCTCCTCGAGCGCCTGCGTGGTGGGCGTGCCGAAGCGCCCGTAGTACACCCCCGGCTCGTCCGCGGCGCGCGCGCGTTTCTTGCGCTCCCAGTCCTCGACCGTGGGCGAGAGGATGGTCGAAGCGTGGTAGACGGGCGGGTTGACAGCGCCGTCGTGCTGGTCGGGGTGGCGGCCCGCGTGGACGGTCTTCGTCTCGTCGCGCATGGGGACAGGGCCTAGGGAAATAGAGTAGAGCCGCGATTCTAAGCCGCACCTCGCGCCTTGCCCTGCCCGCGCGCAGGGACTAGCTTGCCGCAGTGATCACGAGCGATCGGAGCTTGAGATGAAAATCGTCAACGCGGTGCGGCAGCGCCCGGCCGTCGACCTCCCGGTGCGGACCTGCCAGTGGCACGGGGGCCGGAAGGGCCCCGACGGCTGGCTCGTCTTCTGCGGCAAGAAGGTCCGCGAGGGCTCGAGCTACTGCGCCGAGCACCACAAGCGCGTCTACCAGCGCATCGCGCTCTTCGGCGAGCGCGCCGCCGCGAACGACACGGACCGACAGGCGGCCTGACCGGGCGGCGGTCCCTAGATGGGGACCGCGGTCGGGGCGATGCGCCGCCTTCGCCTCGCTTCGGGCGCAGGCGCGGCAACGCGCCCTCTCGCCGGGACGGAACCGCCGCCCGGGGCGGGACACGGTCTGGTGCCGGCTAGAGGACTCGAACCCCCGACCAACTGATTACAAATCAGCTGCTCTACCAGCTGAGCTAAGCCGGCCCGCCGCCATTCTAACGACGGCCCCGCCGCCGGACCGGCCTATTTGACGCGGCGGAGCGTCGGCTTGCCGCCGCGCGGCGGCGGCTCGCGCTCGGCGCTCGCCTCCGCGGGAACCGCGGCGAGCGGGGCGGCGCTCGCATCCCAGGCGGACTCCCCCTTTTCCACCTCGAACGACATGCCGTGGCCGTTCTCGCGCGCGTAGATCGCGGCCACCGCGCCCACCGGCACGACGATGTCGCGCGCGACGCCGCCGAAGCGGGCCGCGAATTCGATGAACTCGTTGCCCATCTTGAGCCGGTTCGTCGCGAGCGGCCCGATGTTGAGGACGATCTCGCCGTTGCGCACGTACTCCGCCGGCACGCGCGTCGCGGCGTCGACGACGACCGAGAGGTACGGCGTGTAGCCGTTGTCGACGCACCACTCGTAGAGGGCGCGCAGCAGGTAGGGCTTGGTGGAGACGGGTTCGGTCAACGCAGGGTGCTCTCGTTCCGGGGGTGGGCCCGCCGTTGCCGCGCCATCATGAACCTCGCGCCGGGGGCGCGCAACCCCGCGGCGGGCGCGGGCCGCCGAGCGGGCGGACGCGCGCCGGGCGGGCCCGGCGTCCCCTCTCGGCCGCGCACCCGGCGGCGATGACGCGGGCGCGCGGCGGCAAGGTCACTTCCGCATGACCTTCTCGGAGGGGGTGAGCGCGTCGATGAACGCGGGGCGGCTGAAGATGCGCTCGGCGTACTTCATCAGCGGCGCGGCCTGGCGCGGGAGCTGGATGCCGTAGTAGTCGAGCCGCCAGAGGAGCGGGCTGATCGCCACGTCGAGCATCGAGAACTCCTCGCCGAGCATGTACTTCTGCTTGTTGAAGACCGGCGCGAGCTCGGTCAGCCGGTCGGCGACGTGCGCGCGCGCGCGTTCCTGCTGCTTCGGGTTGCCGTTCTCGAGCGCCTCGATCTGGCTGAAGAGCTCCACCTCGAAGTTGAACAGGAACAGCCGCGCCCGGGCGCGCATCACCGGGTCGGCGGGCATGAGCTGCGGGTGCGGGAAGCGCTCGTCGATGTACTCGTTGATGATGTTCGCCTCGTAGAGGATCAGGTCGCGCTCCACGAGCACGGGCAGCCGGTTGTACGGGTTCATCACCGCGATGTCTTCCGGCTTGTTGTACATGTCGACGTCGATGATCTGGAAGTCCATGCCCTTCTCGTAGAGCACGATGCGGCAGCGCTGCGAGAAGGGGCAGGTGGTTCCGGAGTAGAGGTTCATCATGGGCAGTGGCCCCTCAAAGCAACGAGGCGGGCCGGGCCCGCCTCCGTGGTCGACGCGTCGCGCGCGGCGCTCTAGCGCACGTCCTTCCAGTACTCCTTGTAGAGCAGCCAGCTCACGAACGCGAGCAGCGTGAGCGCGAGCAGCACCACGACGCCGAGCTGCTTGCGCTTGAGCTGCGTCGGGTCGGACGCCCAGGCGAGGAACGCGACCAGGTCGCGCACCGTCGCGTCGTACTCCTGCGCGGTCTGCGTGCCTGGGGTGAGCTGCACGAACCTCGGCGCCGCGCCGTGCGCCGCCTTGCCGTGCTCGGGCGCCTCGAGACCGCGCTCGCCCTGCAGCGTCCAGAGAACGTGCGGCATGCCGACGTTCGGGAACGCCACGTTGTTCCAGCCGGTCGGCGTGGCCGGGTCGCGGTAGAAGCCGCGCAGGTACGTGTAGAGCCAGTCGGCGCCGCGCGAGCGGCCGATCACCGAGAGATCAGGCGGCGCCGCGCCGAACCACCTGGCGCCGTCCGCCCGGGCCATCGCCGAGACCATCATGTCGCCGATCTTCTCGCCGGTGAAGAGCAGGTTGTCGCGGATCTGGTCCTCGGTGAGCCCGATCTGCAGGAGCTGGTTGTAGCGCACCAGCGCCAGCCCGTGGCAGCCGAGGCAGTAGTTCATGTAGGTGCGCGCGCCCGCCTGCACGCTGGCGCGGTTCGCGACGTCGATCGGCGCGGGATCGAGCCTGACGCCTTCCTCCGCGGCCGCAGCGAGGCCCGGCGCGGCCAGGGCAGCCGCGGCGAGCGCCGCGGCGAGGAGCTTCTCAAGCATGCTTTTCGATCCTTTCCGGCACCGGCTTCCACGAGTCCACCGCCGAATACCACGGCATCAGGAAGAAGAAGGCGAAGTACACGAACGTGAAGATCTGCGCCACCAGCGTCCGGCCGGGCGTGGGCGGCAGGGTGCCGAGGTAACCGAGCACGAGGAAGCTCACGATGAAGAGCGCGAGCATCGTCTTGAAGATCGGCCCCTTGTAGCGGATCGACTTCACCGGGCTGCGGTCGAGCCAGGGCAGCGCCGCGAGCACGAGCACCGCGACGCCCATCAGCACCACGCCCCACACCTTCGCCTCGAGCGTGAAGAAGCCGACGATGATCACGGCCGCGCCGCCGAGCGCGGCGAGCTTCCAGAACTTCGCGCGGACCGTGAGCGCCGTCATCACCGCGAGCAGCGCGACGGCCACCGCGAGGTAGGGCATGATCGCCTCGGTGGTGGCGCGCAGGACGGAGTAGTAGGGCGTGAAGTACCAGAC
>JAOAEA010000121.1 GCA_026417035.1 Burkholderiales bacterium | reverse complement strand
GGCTCGACGATCACCGCCGCGATGTTGGACGCGTCGTGCAGCGGGATGATGCGGTTCTCGAGCTCGTCGGCGAGGTGCGCGCCCCACTCGGGCTGGCCGCGCGAGAACGCCTGGTGCCCGAGGTCCCAGGTGTGGCGCAGGTGGTCGACCCGCGGCAGCAGGTTCCCGAAGACCCTGCGGTTGTTCACCATCCCGCCGACGGAAATGCCGCCGAACCCCGTGCCGTGGTAGCCGCGCTCGCGGCCGACGAAGAGCGTGCGGCTGCCCTCGCCGCGCGCGCGGTGGTAGGCGAGCGCGATCTTGAGCGCGCTCTCCACGGCCTCCGCGCCCGAGTTGCCGAAGAAGACGTGGTCGAAGCCGGGCGGCGCGAGCTCGACGATCTTCTGCGCCGCGACGAAGGGGCCGGGATGGCCCATCTGGAACGTCGGCGCGAAGTCGAGCGTGTCGAGCTGCTGCTTCAGCGCCGCGACGAGCTTGGGCGGCCGGTGCCCGGCGTTCACGCACCAGAGTCCCGCGGTGCCGTCGAGGATCGCCCGCCCGTCGTGCGACGTGTAGTGCATCCCCTCGGCCGCCACGAGGATGCGCGGCGCCGCCTTGAACTGCCGGTTCGCGGAGAACGGCATCCAGAACGCTTCGAGGTCGAAGCCGAGGGAAGTGTCGACGTTGCCCATGGAAGCCTCCTCGCGCGCGCGTGGGAGGGGATTGTAAGGAGGATCCGGGATTCAGGATTCGGGAAGATTCAGGAAAGAACGCAGAGGGTGTCGAACTCCCACCCCGGCCCTCGCCCTGGAAGGGGGAGGCAGAATGGCGAGCGCAAGCCCGAGCCCCTGCCCCCTGATGCCCGATCGCTGATGCCTGATTCCTGATCCCTGAATCGACGGCCGAGCGCTGAGTGCCGGCAGCGGACAGCGGCCGAACCCCCAGCTTCGCGCTGCGCCTCGGAAGGGGGACGGCGTCGCTCTCCTTCCCCCACTGCGGTGGAAGATCCGGATGGGACTTCGGGCCTTCTGTCCTCTGTCCTATGTCCTCTGTCCTCTGTAGCATTGAGCCCTTCCTCCGCGACCCGCTACGCCCCTGTCCCTCGAGCTCGCGATCTTCGTCGTCGTCTATGCCGGGATGATCCTCGGCGGGCTGCCGTTCCTGCAGCTCGACCGCACCGGCGTCGCGCTGCTCGGCGCGATCGCCATCGTCGCGAGCGGCGCCCTTACCCCGGAGCAGGCGGCGCAGTCGGTGCACCTGCCGACGCTGCTCCTCCTATTCTCCTTCATGGTGATCTCGGCGCAGATGCGGCTCGGCGGCTTCTACGCCTGGGTGACCGAGCGCATCGCCGCGCTGCCGGTCGGGCCGGCGGGGCTGCTCGCCGCGCTGATCGCGACGGTGGCGGCGCTCGCGGCGGTGTTCAGCAACGACGTCGTGTGCCTCGCGGTCGCGCCGGTGCTCGTCGCGGGCTGCCGGCGCCGCGGCCTCGACCCGGTGCCGTTCCTGCTCGCGCTCGCCTGCGCCGCGAACATCGGCTCGGCCGCGACGCTCATCGGCAATCCGCAGAACATGCTGGTCGGCTCGGTGCTCGGCCTGCACTTCGCGGACTACCTGCGCGAAGCGATCGTGCCGGTCGTGCTCGGGCTCGTCGCGCTGTGGGTCCTGCTCTTGCGGAGCGTCCGCGCGGCGAAGGCGGCGGCGCCGCTCCCGGACGCGCCCGCGCAGCGCGCCGAGGACCACGCGCCGCTCGACCGCTGGCAGACGGCCAAGGGGCTCGCGGTGGCCGCGGCGCTCGTCGTCGTGTTCCTCTTCACCGACTGGCCGCGCGAGGTCGCCGCGCTCGCCGGCGCGGGCCTCCTGCTCACGAGCCGCAGGCTCCACTCCACGCACATGCTGGGCCTGGTGGACTGGGAGCTCCTCGTCCTCTTCATCGGGCTCTTCGTGGTGAACCACGCGTTCGAGCTCACGGGCCTGAGCGCGCAGGCGGTGCAGGCGCTCGCCGCCGCAGGCCTGCCCCTCGCCGAGCCGGCGCCGCTCTTCGCGACGACGCTCGTCCTCTCGAACGTCGTGTCCAACGTGCCCGCGGTGATGCTGCTCCTGCCCGCGGCCACCGAGCCCTTCTCCGGCCCGATGCTGGCCCTCGTGAGCACGCTCGCGGGCAACCTCTTCATCGTCGGCTCGATCGCGAACATCATCGTCGTCGACGCGGCCCGCCGTCGCGGCATCGCCATCGACTGGCGGACCCACCTGCGGACCGGCCTCCCGGTCACGGCCGCGACGCTGGCGATCACCGCGGCCTGGTTCGCCTGGCGGACCGGTTGAGCGACGGCGCGGCGCGGTGCTGCCGGCGCCGCCGACCCCGCGATGCGGCAGGCCCGGAATCTATCCTCCGCCCATGGCAGACGCCGGGGTGGCCCGGAAGGCGGGTCGCCGTGGGCGGCGCCGCGCGCCCGCGAGCCGCACGCCTTCCCGCGCTAGCTCCCGAACGCGAATCCGCGCCCCGGGGCCGCGGCGAAGAGCGCCTTCGTGTACTCGTGCCGCGGGTTCGCGAACACCTCCGCGGCGGGCCCGTACTCGACGACCTTGCCCTTCGACATCACCGCGACGGTGTCGGCGACCTGCGCGGCGACGCGCAGGTCGTGCGTGATGAAGAGCATCGCGAGATCGAGCCGCTCGCGGATCTCGCCGAGCAACCGCAGCACCTGGGCCTGCACCGAGACGTCGAGCGCCGACACCGCCTCGTCGGCGACCAGGAGCTCGGGCT
>JAOAEA010000120.1 GCA_026417035.1 Burkholderiales bacterium | reverse complement strand
GGGCAAGGTTCGCCATTCTAGCCTTTCCGCACCGAGTTATCCACAGGCCCGGCCGGGCTTACGTTGACAGTCCGCGCGGCCGCGGCTGTAATAGCGGGTTCGTTTGATTCCCCCTTGGCCAGGAAAAAGCCATGAAGCGCACGTATCAGCCCTCGAAGGTCCGCCGCAAGCGCACCCACGGTTTCCTCGTCCGCATGCGCACCCGCGGCGGCCGCGCGGTGATCCGCGCGCGCCGCGCCAAGGGTCGGGCGCGCCTCGCGGTTTGACGAGCGGGGGCGCCCGCCTCCGCAGACCGCAGCGGCTCGGCGCCGCGGCCGTCGCCGCGGCCTTGGCGGCCGGCACGGCGAGGCGCTCCGAGCGCTTCCGCCTGTCGCTCCGGCCCAACGGCCTCCCCTATGCGCGGCTCGCCCTCGTCGTCGCCAAGCGCCACGCGCCGCGGGCCGTCGACCGCAACCGGGTGCGCCGCCTCGCCCGCGAGGCCTTCCGCATCCATCAGCAGCGCTTCGCAGGACAGGATCTCGTCGTGAGGCTCACGGCATCCATCGCCGAGCGCCCCGTCACGCTGGCCGAGATCGAGGCCCTGCTGCTCGGGAGTCGACGTGCGTAAGCTCCTCGTCGGGCTCATCGGCGCATACCGCTACGCGCTGAGCCCGTTCCTCCCGCAAAGCTGCCGCTTCGAGCCGTCCTGCTCGAGGTACGCCATGGAAGCGATCGAGCGCCACGGCGCGCTGCGCGGCACCTGGCTCGCCGCGAAGCGGGTCGCCCGTTGTCACCCGTGGCATCCGGGCGGCTTCGACCCCGTCCCCTGAATTCCCGAGCGCCCCGATGGACACCCAGCGGCTCATCCTCTTCGTCATCTTCTCGATGTCGCTCCTCTTCCTGTGGGAGGCCTGGCAGAAGCACCAGCAGCCGCCACAGCCAGTCGCGCAGCAGGGCCAGCCCCCGGCCGCTGGCGTACCGACACCGTCGGTGCAGGCGACGGCGCCCGCCGCCCCGGCACCGGCGCCAGCGGCGCCCGACGCGGCGAAGGCACGCGAGCTCATCACCGTGGCCACCGACCTGGTGCGCGCCCAGATCGATCTCGCGGGCGGCGACATCGTGAGCCTCGACCTCCTGCATCACAAGGACACGGTCGACATCAACAAGCCCTACCAGCTGCTCACGCCGGCCTTCCGCTACGCGATGCAGAGCGGTCTGCTCGGCGCCGGCCTGCCGACGCACAAGGCGACCTACACCGCATCGGCGCGGGAGTTCAAGCTCGCCGACGGGCAGGACCGGCTCGAGGTCCGGCTCGAGACGACCACGCCCGAGGGGATCAAGGCGGCGAAGATCCTCACGTTCCACCGCGGGAGCTACGTGATCGACGTCGCCCAGGAGTTCACCAACCCGAAGGCGGAGCCGCTCTCGGCGCACGCGTACTTCCAGCTGACGCGCGACGACAGGGCGCCCCCCGGCGACCAGGCCATGCTGCAAACGTTCACCGGGGTCGGCGTCTACACCGACGCGGCCAAGTACCAGAAAGTCTCCTGGTCGGACATCGCCAAGGCCAAGACCTCGTATCCGAAGACGGCGGAGGACGGCTGGATCGGCGTCGTCCAGCACTACTTCGTGAGCGCGCTGGTGCCGCCGGAGAAGACCGCGCGCGAGTACTACGCCCGCGAGATCGGCAAGGACCTCTTCAGCGCCGGGGTGATCCTGCCGCTCGGCGAGGTGGCGCCGGGCGCGACCGCGACCGCCAGGACGCGGCTCTACGCCGGGCCGCAGGACCAGGACCAGCTGAAGGCGCTCGCGCCCGGCCTCGACCTCGTGGTCGACTACGGCTGGCTCACCATCATCGCAGCGCCGCTCTTCTGGGTGCTCAAGCTGATGTACGGCTGGTTCGGCAACTGGGGGCTCGCGATCATCGGCCTCACGGTGCTCATCAAGCTCATCTTCTTCCCGCTCTCGGCGGCGAGCTACAAGTCGATGGCGAAGATGAAGCAGGTGACACCCCGGCTCATGAAGATCCGCGAGCAGTACGCCGACGATCGCGCCAAGATGAACCAGGCGATGATGGAGCTCTACAAGACCGAGAAGATCAACCCGCTCGGCGGCTGCCTGCCGATCCTCGTCCAGATCCCGGTCTTCATCGCGCTCTACTGGGTGCTGCTCGGCTCGGTCGAACTGCGGTATGCGCCCTTCTACGGCTGGATCAAGGACCTCTCCGCGCCGGACCCGTTCTACGTCCTGCCGGCGCTGATGATGATCTCGATGATCGTCCAGACCAAGATGAACCCGACGCCGCCCGACCCGGTGCAGGCGAAGGTCATGATGATCATGCCGTTCGTCTTCGGCGTGATGTTCTTCTTCTTCCCCGCGGGCCTGGTGCTCTACTGGCTCGTGAACAACATCCTCTCGATCGCGCAGCAGTGGCAGATCACGCGCATGATCGAGGGCGGGTCGAAGGGCGCTGTCGCCAAGCGCTGAAGGGCGCGGGGGCGTGGTGAACCCGGCCGTCGGCACGATCGCGGCGATCGCCACGCCGCCCGGGCGCGGCGGCATCGGCATCGTGCGCGTCTCCGGGCGCAGCCTCGCGCCGCTCGCGACCGCGATCCTCGGCCGCGTGCCCGCGCCGCGGCGCGCCGAGCGCGCGGCCTTCCGCGATGCGGTCGGGCGCGAGATCGACGAAGGCCTCGCGCTCTATTTCCCGGCGCCGCATTCCTACACCGGCGAGGACGTGCTCGAGCTGCACGGCCACGGCGGCCCGGTGGTGATGCAGATGCTGCTGCGCCGCTGCCTCGAGCTCGGGGCGCGCATCGCGGAGCCGGGCGAGTTCACCCGGCGCGCGTTCCTCGCCGACAAGCTCGACCTCGCCCAGGCCGAAGCCGTCGCGGACCTGATCGATGCGGCCACCGAGGCCGCCGCGCGCTGCGCGGTGCGCTCGCTCAGGGGCGACTTCTCCGCCGCGATCCACGCGCTCGAGGCCGGGCTCGTCGAGCTGCGCATGCTGGTCGAGGCGACGCTCGACTTCCCGGAAGAGGACGTCGATCCGGTCGATCGGGCGAACGCTCGGGAGCGCCTCGCGCGGATCACGGCGGCGGTGGACCGCGCGCTCGCGCAGGCGCGGCAGGGCAGCCTCCTGCGCACCGGCCTGCACGTGGTGCTCGCCGGCCAGCCCAACG
>JAOAEA010000119.1 GCA_026417035.1 Burkholderiales bacterium | reverse complement strand
CCTCCGGCGTGAGCGCGAGCACCGCGAGGAAGGCGACGATCTCGTCCCAGACGATGCCGCCGTGGTCGGCCGCCCCGAGGTCGCGCCCGGTGCGCCCCGCCGCCCACACGCCGAGGGCGAAAAGAAGCGGCACGAGCGCCAGCACGCCGAGCGGCGCGAGGCGCTGCGTGAGCGCCCAGTAGAGCGGAAAGGCGGCGAGTGTCCCCACCGTCCCCGGAGCCGCGGGCGACAGGCCCGCCCCGAACCCGAGCGCCACGAGGTGCGCGGGATGAGAGAGCATGAACCGCAGCGTGGGCCGGTGCGCAGCGTCGCTCACGGCGCGTCCGTGCCCCCGGCGAAGTGGTCGAACCCGGCGCGCGCGAGCGCGACCGGCTCGCCGCGGGCGTCGCGGATTGCGAGTGCACTCCCCGCGACGATGCGCCCGATGCGCGAGACCGGCACGCCAGCGGCCGCCGCGGCGCGCGCGACGGCGTCCCGCCGCTCCGGGCTCGCCGTGAAGACGAGCTCGTAGTCGTCGCCGCCGGCGAGCAGGCACTCGGTCGCGAGGCGCGCGTCGCCGGCGGCGACGAGCGGCGCGGCGCGCGGGATGGCCTCGAGCTCGATTTCCGCGCCGACCTTCGAGCGCTCGAGGATGTGACCCAAGTCGGCCGCGAGGCCGTCCGAGACGTCGATCGCCGCGTTCGCGACGCTGCGCAGCCGCCGGCCGAGGCCGACGCGCGGCTGCGGCCGGTCGAGGCGCTCGCGGCAGCGCTCGGCGTCGCCGGGCGGAAGCGCCACCCGGCCCGCGGCGTGCGCGAGCGCGAGCGCCGCCTCGCCGGTCGCGCCCGAGAGCCACACGTCGTCACCGACGCAGGCGCCATCGCGCCGCAGTGCATGGCCGGTCGGCAGCGTGCCGATCGCCGTGATGGCGATCGTGAGCGGGCCGCGGGTGGTGTCGCCGCCGATGAGCTCGCACTTCTCGCGGTCGGCGAGCGCGAACAGCCCGTTCGCGAACGCGTCGAGCCAGGCTTCGTCGGCCGCGGGCAGCGCGATCGCCAGCGTGAACCAGCGGGGGTCGGCGCCCATCGCCGCGAGGTCGGAGAGGTTCACCGCGAGCGCCTTGTGGCCGAGCGCCGCCGGGTCAACGCCCTTCGCGAAGTGCCGCCCCTCGAGGAGCATGTCGGTGGTGATGGCGAGCGTGAGGCCGGTCGGCGCGACGACGAGCGCCGCGTCGTCGCCGACGCCGAGCCCCGCCGAACGCGCCGGCCGGGTGAAGTAGCGCGCGATGATGTCGAATTCGCCCAGCACGCGGCTAGTCCTGCGCGGGCGGCCGCAGGCGCGCGAGGCGTTCCCGCGCGGCGGCGAGCGCCGGCGAGTCGCCGGATGCGCGCTCGATCAGGAACCGCGCGTCGTCCCAGTCGCCAGCGTCCATCAGCAGGCCGGCGAGGCTCGCCACCAGTCCGGGCTCGTCGGGCAGCCGCGCGAGCGCGCTGCGGTAGTGGGCGATCGCCGCGTCGAGCCGGCCCTCGCGCCGGTCGAGCTCGGCGAGCGCGACGTGCGCCGCGCCGTGCAGCGGATCGGCGGCGAGCGCCCGCTCGAACGCCGCGCGCGCGCCTGCGAAGTCGCGGCGCGCGAGCGCGTCGTGCCCGTCGCGCAGCGCCGCGTCGACGCCGCCGAGCCCCGCCGGGAAGAGGCGCCGCCGCATCGCCGCCTCAACCGCGGCGCGCCTCGTCCGGCCGCAGCCGGGCCGCGACCTTGTCGAGCACGCCGTTCACGTACTTGTGGCCCTCGGTGCCGCCGTAGTCCTTGGCGAGCTCGACCGCCTCGTTGATCGCGACGCGGTAGGGCACCTCCGGAAGGTGCATGAGCTCGTAGGCGCCGATGAGCAGCACGGCGTGCTCGACCGGCGAGAGCGCGGCAGGCTTGCGGTCGAGCGACGGCGCGAGCGCGGCCTCGAGCTCGGGCGCCGCCGCGGCGGCGCCCTCGAGCAGCCGGCGGAAGAACGCCGCGTCGGCCTTGGCGAAGCCTTCGTCCGCGGCGAGCTGCTCGGCGATCGCGCGCGGCTCGCCGCCCGCCACGAGCCACTGGTAGAGCCCTTGCAGCGCGTACTCGCGCGCGCGCCGCCGCGCGGACTTCGCGCGCCGAGCCCGCTGCGTCGCGTCCGCGGCGCTCATGGGTAGTCGTGGTCGATGCGGCGCAGCAGGTTCGCCATCTCGACGGCCGCCTCGGCGCAGTCCTTGCCCTTCGCCGGCGCCCGCACCATCGCCTGCTCGTCGGTGTCGACGGTGAGGATGCCGTTGGCGACCGGGATGCCGGTGTCGAGCTGCACCTGGGTGATGCCGGCCGCGGACTCGTTCGCCACCACCTCGAAGTGGTAGGTCTCGCCGCGGATCACCGCGCCGAGCGCGACGAGGGCGTCGAAGTCGTCGGTCGCGGCGAGCTCGCGCAGCGCGAGCGGCGCCTCGAGCGCGCCCGGGACGCTGACGACGGTGATGTCGTCGTCGTGGACGCCGAGCTCCATGAGGCGCACGCGGCAGGCCTCGAGCTCGGCGAGCCCGACCTCCTCGTTGAAGCGCGCCCGCACGATGCCGATGCGCAGCTCCGTGCCGTCGACCGACTTCGCGATTTCCTTCATGCGCGCGACCGCGCCGGCTGCACGTAGCCCGTGACCTCGAGCTCCCAGCCGGCCATGCTCGGCATCTTGCGCGGGTTCGCGAGGAGCCGCATGCGGCTCACGCCGAGGTCGCGCAGGATCTGCGCGCCGATGCCGTAGGTAAGCAGATCGCTCTTGGCCGCGGCCTTCGGCTTGGCCGCGGAAGCGACCCGCTCGATCAGCTCGCCCCCGCTCTCGGCGCAGTTGAGCAGCACCATGACGCCCTTGCCCGCCGCGTCGATCGCCGCGAGCGCCTCGTCCACCGACCACGAGTGCGTCGTGGCCGAGGTCTCGAGGAGGTCGAGCACCGAGAGCGGCTCGTGCACGCGCACCAGCGTCTCGGACTTCGCGTCGGGCTCGCCGCGCACGAGCGCGAGGTGCGCCGCCCCGGAGGGCTTCTCGATGTAGGCGACGAGCCGGAAGCGGCCGTGCGCGGTGTCGATCTCGCGCTCGGTGACGCGGCGCACCAAGCTCTCGGTGCGGCTGCGGAAGTGGATGAGGTCGGCGATCGAGCCGATCTTCAGGCCGTGGGCACGCGCGAACTGGACCAAGTCGGGCAGGCGCGCCATCGAGCCGTCGTCCTTGAGGATCTCGCAGATGACCGCCGCGGGCTCGAGGCCGGCGAGCGCCGCGAGGTCGCAGCCCGCCTCGGTGTGGCCCGCGCGCACCAGCACGCCCCCCGGCTGCGCCATCAGCGGGAAGACGTGGCCGGGCTGCACGATGTCCTCGGGCCGCGCGCCCGTGGCGACCGCCGCCTGGATGGTGCGCGCCCGGTCGTGCGCCGAGATGCCGGTGGTCACGCCGCGCGCGGCCTCGATCGACACCGTGAACGCGGTGCCGAGCGGCGAGCGGTTGTCGCGCACCATCAGCGGCAGGTTGAGCTGCCGGCAGCGGCCCTCCGTCAGCGTGAGACAGATGAGGCCGCGGCCGTGCTTGGCCATGAAGTTGATCGCCTCCGGCGTCACGAACTCGGCGGCCATCACCAGGTCGCCCTCGTTCTCGCGGTCCTCGTCGTCCACGATGACGACCATGTGGCCCGCCTTCAGCTCGGCGATGATCTCCGGAATCGGTGCAAGCGGCATGGACGTTCCAACGAGGGCGC
>JAOAEA010000118.1 GCA_026417035.1 Burkholderiales bacterium | reverse complement strand
GAAGATGCTCGACGAGCGCGAGGGGCCGGTCGACCCGCGCGAGGCGCACCGCGCGTTCAATCGCCAGAGCGTGTGGAAGCGCATCGCCATCGTGGCCGCCGGCCCGATCGCCAACTTCCTGCTCGCGATCGCGATCTACTGGGTGCTGCTGCTCGGCGGCGTGACCGAGCCGAAAGCGATCCTCGGCGCGCCGGAGGCGGGGACGGTCGCCGCGGCCGCGGGCGTCGCCGCCGGCGACCGCGTGGTCGCCGTGAACGGCGAGCCCGTCGCGACCTGGCAGAGCCTGCGCTGGACGCTCCTCGAAGCGGCCCTCGACCGCAAGCGTGTGCGCGTCGAGGTCGTCGACGCGGCGGGACACGTGCAGTGGCGCGACCTCGATCCCGGGTCGATCGGCGCGGACCGGATCGAAGGGGATGTGCTCGGCGCGCTGGGCTTGCGGCTGTATCGCCCGGCCATGCCCGCCGTGCTCGGCAAGGTGATCGCCGGGGGCGCCGCGGAACGAGCGGGCTTGCGCGCCGGCGACCGCATCGTTTCGGTCGATGGCGTCGCGATCGATTCCTGGGACGACTTCGTCGCGACCATCCGCCGGAGCCCGGGCAAGCCGCTGCGGATCGTGGCGGCCGAGGGCGGCGCGGCGCGCGAGGTCGTCGTCACGCCGGAACCCGCCGGGAGGGAAGGCGAGCGCGTGGGCAGGATCGGCGCGGCGCCGCAGGTGGACCGCGAAGCGCTGCGCGAGCTGATGGTCGAGGTGCGCTACGGTCCGGTCGAGGCGCTCGGCGCCGCGGCGGCCAAGACGTGGGACATGTCGCTCTTCAGCCTGCGCATGCTCTGGAAGATGGTGGCGGGCGATCTCTCGTGGCGCAACCTCTCCGGTCCGGTCACGATCGCCGACTACGCCGGGCAGGCCGCGCAGGTCGGGCTCGCGCCCTACCTCGCGTTCATCGCGCTCATCTCGATCAGCCTCGGCGTGCTCAACCTGCTGCCGATCCCCTTACTCGATGGCGGGCACCTGATGTATTATTTCGCCGAGGTCGTGAAGGGAAGTCCGGTGTCCGAGCGCGCGATGGAGGTCGGACAGCGCGTGGGGCTCACGCTGCTCCTCTTCCTCATGGCCTTCGCCTTCTACAACGACATCAACCGGCTCCTCACGGGGTAACCCGCCGCGATGCGGAAACACCTGCTCGCCGCGCTCGTCTGCGCTCTGCTCGCGCGCGGCGCGTGGGCCTTCGATCCCTTCACCGTCCGCGACATCCGGGTCGAGGGCATCCAGCGGGTCGAGGCCGGCACCGTCTTCAGCTACCTCCCGGTCAAGGTCGGCGAGACCATGACCGAGGCGAAGGCGCAGGAGGCGATCCGGGCGCTCTTCGCCACGGGCCTCTTCCGCGACGTGCGCCTCGAGAACGAGAGGGGCGTGCTGGTCGTGATCGTCGACGAGCGGCCCGCGATCGCGCAGATCGACTTCGTCGGCATGCAGAACTTCAAGGAGGAGGACGTCCGCAAGGCGCTGCGGGAGGCGGGCATCGCCGAGGGGCGCACCTTCGACCGCGCCACCCTCGAGATCGCCGAGCAGGAGATCAAGAAGCAGTACCTGTCGCAGGGGCGCTACGGGGTCACGGTCACCACCACCGTCACGCCGCTCGACCGCAACCGCGTCGGCATCAACTTCACCATCGACGAGGGCGACGTCGCCAAGATCGCGGCGATCAACATCGTTGGCAACCGGGCCTTCCCGGAGAGCGAGCTCCTCAAGCAGTTCACGCTCACCACGCCGGGCTGGATCACCTGGTACACGAAGAACGACCAGTACTCGCGGCAGAAGCTCGCCGCCGACCTCGAGGGGCTGCGCTCCTTCTACCTCAACCGCGGCTACCTCGACTTCAACATCGACTCCACCCAGGTGTCGATCACGCCCGACAAGCGCGACATCTACATCACCATCAACATCACCGAGGGCGAGCGTTACACGGTCTCGGGCGTGAAGCTCGCGGGCGAGTTCGTGGTGCCGCAGGCGGAGCTGGAGCGCCTCGTCCAGATCCGCCCCGGCGAGCCGTTCTCGCGCGCCAAGCTCGCCGACACCACCAAGGCCATCAACGAGCGCCTCGGCAACGACGGCTACGCGTTCGCGAACGCGAACGCCGTGCCCGACGTGGACAAGGAGAACCGGACGGTCTCCTTCGTGATCAACATCGACCCGGGCCGGCGCGTGTACGTGCGGCGCATCAACATCGTCGGCAACACCCGCACGCGCGACGAGGTCATCCGGCGCGAGCTGCGCCAGCTCGAGAGCGCGTTCTACGACGGGCAGAAGCTGCAGGCGTCGAAGCGGCGCCTCGACCGGACCGGGTACTTCAGCGAGACGGCGCTCGAGACCGAGCCGGTCGCGGGGACCACCGACCAGGTCGACGTGACGGTCCGCGTGAAGGAGAAGCCGACCGGCAACGTGCTGTTCGGCGTCGGCTACTCCAGCGCGGACGGGCTGATCCTCTCGGGCTCGGTCGCGCAGACGAACTTCCTCGGCACGGGCAAGGTCGTGCAGGCGCAGGTGAGCAGCGGCTCGGTGAACCGGGTGTATGGCCTGTTCTACACCAACCCGTACTTCACCGTGGACGGCGTCAGCGCGGGCTTCGACGTCTTCAACCGCCGCTTCGACGCGACCACCCTCTCGCTCGCGCCCTACATCTCCACCACCACCGGCGCCGGCGTGCGTTTCGGCTACCCGGTGACGGAAGTGGACCGCCTGGGCTTCGGGCTGCAGTACGAGCAGGTCTCACTCCAGACGTTCCAGAACAGCCCGCCGGCCTACATCAACTACGTGAACCAGTTCGGCGAGACGAGCGACGGCGTCGCGACCACGGCGAGCTGGATCCACGACTCGCGCGACAGCGCGGTGTGGACGACGCGTGGCATCGTCAGCCGCGCGATCGGCGAAGTCACGCTCCCGGTGCTCGATTACCGGTATTACAAGGCCTCCTACCAGCTGCAGTGGTGGTACCCGATCACCAGCTTCTTCACCCTGCTCCTCAACGGCGAGCTGGGCTGGGGCGGGGGCTACAGCAACGGCGCGCTGCCGTTCTACAAGAACTTCTACGCCGGCGGCGTTTCCTCGGTACGCGGCTTCCAGCAAAGCTCGCTCGGCCCGCGCGACGCCCAGGGCGGCGTCCTCGGCGGCATCCGTCGCGCGGTCGGCAACGTCGAGGTGCTGTTTCCGATGCCGGGGCTCACGCAGGAGCGCTCGGTGCGCCTGAGCGCGTATTTCGACATCGGCCAGGTCTGGAACCCGGACCTCCCGGGGCAGAACCTGTCGGACATCGGGGGTTTCCGCTATTCTGTCGGCCTGTCGTTCGGCTGGAACTCGCCGTTCGGCCCGTTGCGGCTCTTCATCTCGCAGCCGCTGAACGAACAGAACGGCGACAAGATCCAGCGGTTCCAGTTCACTTTCGGCCAGCAGTTCTAGAGCCGGACACGGCCGGCGAGCACGGGAGAGGGATTTGAGACGAATGATGTTGCTGAGGGCGGTCGCAGCGGCGGCCGTCGTGCTCGCGGCCCAGCCGGCCGCCGCGCAGGCGGAGTCGAAGATCGGGTTCGTGAACCTCGACCGCATCCTGCGCGAGGCCGCACCGGCGGTGCGCGCCCAGAAGAAGATCGCAGCCGAATTCTCCAAGCGCGACCAGGAGCTCGCCCGCCTCGCCGAGCAGTTGAAGCGCTCGCAGGAGCAGCTCGAGAAGAACGCGATGACCATGTCGGAGACGGAACGGCGCAACCGCGAGCGCGACCTCGGCGAGCAGTCGCGCGAGTTCCAGCGCCGGCAGCGCGAGTTCCGCGAGGACCTCAACCAGCGGCGCAACGAGGAGCTCGCTTCCGTCCTCGACCGGGCCAACAAGGT
>JAOAEA010000117.1 GCA_026417035.1 Burkholderiales bacterium | reverse complement strand
CTGTGAAGGGCGGCTTCGGCGTGATGGCGGACGATCTCGTCGCCGCTTTCTACGCGGTGGTGGCGCTGGCGGTCGCCAAGGCGGTGATCGGATGAGCGCGGAGGATCTCGGCGCGCTCGCCGCGCGCCTCGGCGCGGCGCTCAAGGCGGCGGGCCTCGTCCTCGCGACGGCCGAGTCCTGCACCGGCGGCTGGGTCGGCGAGGCCGTGACCTCCGTGTCGGGGAGCTCCGAGTGGTTCGACCGGGGCTTCGTCACGTACTCGAACGAGGCGAAGCGCGAGATGCTCGGGGTAGCCGGGGAAACGCTCGAGCGGTGCGGCGCGGTGAGCGAGGAAACGGCGCGCGAGATGGCCGAAGGCGCCCTGGCGCGCTCGCACGCGTCGATCGCGGTCGCCGTCACCGGCGTCGCGGGCCCGACCGGCGGCACGCCGACCAAGCCGGTCGGCATGGTCTGCTTCGCCTGGGCGGCACGGGGCGGAGCGGTGCAGAGCGAGACCTGCCGCTTCGCGGGCGACCGCGCAGCGGTACGGCGCCAGGCGGTGGCGCACGCGCTCGCGGGCGTGATCGCGAGGGCCGGGCGGTGAGGCGCACCGCGGCGCTCCTCGTCGCGGCGCTCGTCGCAGGCGCCGCAGCGGGGCAGGAGAAGGCCGGGCCCTACGTCCCGTCGCCGACGGCGATCGTGGACGAGATGCTCGCGCTCGCCGGCGTGCGCGCCGGCGACTTCGTGATCGACCTCGGCTCCGGCGACGGCCGGATCGTGATCACCGCGGCCGAGCGCTACGGCGCGCGCGGGCTCGGCGTGGACATCGACCCGGCGCTCGTCGCGCTCGCGACCGACAACGCCCGTCGCGCCGGCGTCGCGGACCGGGTCCGCTTCGTCGAGGGCGACCTCTTCGCCGCCGCGGTCGGCGAGGCATCGGTCGTGACCGTGTATCTCCTCCCGCACAGCGCCACGCGGCTCGCCGCCAAGCTCCGGCAGGAGCTCCCGGCCGGCGCGCGGATCGTCTCCCACGACTACGCGCTCGCGCCCTGGCCGGAAGACCGCGCGGTCCGGATGGAGGTGCCGGAGAAGGTGGCGATCAGCGGGTCCGCCCGGACCGTCCTCTACCTCTATGTCGTCCCGGCGAGGGTCGGCGGAGATTGGGTGCTCGAGCTGCCCGCGGGCGTCGCGCGCGGCCCCGTCCGGCTGATCGCCCGCGACGAGCCGTTCCGCGCGGCGGCCGACGCGGTGGTCGGAGGCAGACGGATCGCGCTCGGGGACTTCGCGGTGAGCGGCACCGCGGTCGCGTTCACGCTGCCGGCGGCGGGGGCCGGGCGGCTCCGCCTCGAGGGCCGGGTGGCGGGCGACGGCATGGAAGGCGAGATTGCCGGCCGGCCCGGCGTGACCTGGCGGGCGAGACGGATCCGTTAGGCGGCCGCGTCCAATCGCGCGGTGGCGGCTTGCCGGGCGAGCGAGCGGCCCAAACCTTTGGGGAAAGCGCCGGCGAGCGATCGCCGGCACCCGAAAAAGGGCTACATTTCCGGCATGAGCACAGCTGCCTCTCCATCGGTTCGGCGCGCCGCGGTCGCCGGCATGTTCTACCCGGGCGACGCGGCGACGCTCGCCCGCGACATCCGCGGCTACCTCCAGGAGCCGCGCGAGCCGGCCTTCCGCGGCGGGTTCCCCAAGGCGGTGATCGTCCCGCACGCCGGTTACATCTACTCCGGCTCGGTGGCCGCGAGCGCTTACTCGCTCCTGCGTTCGGCGCGGGGGACGGTGAAGCGCGTCGTGCTCCTCGGTCCCTGCCACCGGGTCGCCGCGCGCGGCCTCGCCCTGCCCGGCGCCGCGGCCTTCGAAACCCCGCTCGGCCGGGTGCCGATCGACGCGGGCGCGGTGGCGGCGCTGGCGGAGCTGCCGCAGGTCGTGAGCCACCCGGCTGCCCACGCGCAGGAGCACTCGCTCGAAGTGCAGGTGCCGTTCCTGCAGGAAGTGCTCGGCGACTTCCGGCTGGTCCCGCTCGCGGTGGGCTTCGCGGCGGTGGAGGACGTCGCGGCGGTGATCGGGAAGCTCTGGGGCGGCCCGGAAACGCTCATCGTCGTGAGTTCTGACCTCTCCCACTACCACCCCTACCGGCAGGCCGTCGCGATCGACCGCGACACCGTCGAGGCGATCCTCGCCTACCGCACCGACATCGAGCACGACCAGGCGTGCGGCGCCACGCCGGTCATCGGCCTGCTCCTCGCCGCGAAGGAGCGCGGCCTCGTCCCCGAGCTCCTCGACCTCAGGAACTCCGGCGACACGGCTGGCGGCCGCGACCGGGTGGTCGGCTACGCCGCGATCGCCTTCTGGGAGCCTGCGCAGGCGGGCTACGGCGAGGCGCACGGCCGCACGCTCGTCGGCCTCGCGCGCGCGGGGATCGCGTCGGCGCTCGGCGCCGGCGCCGAACCCGCGGTGCCGGGCGATCCCTGGCTCGCCGAGCATCGCGCGACGTTCGTGACCCTCACCAAGGACGGGACCCTGCGCGGCTGCATCGGCACGCTCGAAGCGCACCGCCCGCTCGGCGTGGACGTCGTCGAGAACGCCCGCGCGGCCGCGTTCCGCGACCCGCGTTTCCCGAGGGTGACCGCCGAGGAATTCGCGTCGATCCAGGTGGAGGTGTCGCTCCTGTCGCACCCGAGCGCGATCGAGTTCGCCGACCACGACGACCTCGTCGCCCAGCTCACGCCGGGCGCGGACGGCCTGATTCTCGCCGCCGAAGGGCGGCGCGGCACTTTCCTGCCGCAGGTCTGGGAGAGCCTCCCGGACCCGGAGCAGTTCCTGGCGCACCTGAAGCAGAAAGCGGGCCTTGCGCCCTCGACCCCGACGCGCCGCTGCCAGGTGTGGCGCTACCGGGTGCTGAAGTGGAAGGAGTCGGAGCTCGGGCTTCAATGAAAGGCGGCACCGCGAAAGCGCGAAGGACGCAAAGGCACGCGGAAAGTCCACACGCGGGCTCCGCATCGGCCGCCGTGGCCCGGGGACGGACTCCCTGCTGTGACGAGCGTGAGCGCGCGTTTCGCCAATGGGGCGCGGTGGCCAGCGATCTCGAGGGCTGCCCACGGATCGAGTCGGGCCTTCGCGCCTCGGCCGACCCGGCCGAGGCGGGGTTGTATGCGCGCCCGGTGCGCCAGCGGCGCCCGGTGAGATTTCCTTCGCGCTCCTTCGCGCCCTTGGCGCTATTGCGGTTTCGCGCCCGATGACCGACCTCTACCCCGCCCGCTGGTGGCACAAGCTCGACGACGGCCGCATCCAGTGCGACCTCTGCCCGCGCGACTGCAAGCTGCACGAGGGCCAGCGCGGACTGTGCTTCGTGCGCATGCGCGAAGGCGACCGCATGGTGCTCACCACCTACGGCCGCTCCTCGGGCTTCTGCGTCGACCCGATCGAGAAGAAGCCGCTCAACCACTTCTACCCCGGCTCGAGCATCCTTTCTTTCGGCACCGCCGGCTGCAACCTCGCCTGCAAGTTCTGCCAGAACTGGGACATCTCCAAGTCGCGCGAGATGGACCGCCTGATGGATGAGGCCTCGCCGGAGACGATCGCGCGCGCCGCGCAGGAGCTCGGCTGCAAGTCGGTCGCGTTCACCTACAACGACCCGGTCATCTTCGCCGAGTACGCGATGGACGTCGCCGACGCCTGCCATGCGGTGGGGGTGAAGACGGTCGCGGTGACGGCGGGCTACATCCACGCCGAGCCGCGCCGCGAGTTCTACGCGAAGATGGACGCCGCCAACGTCGACCTGAAGGCGTTCACGGAGGACTTCTATTTCAAGCTCACCGGGGCGCACCTCCAGCCGGTGCTCGACACGCTGGTGTATCTCAGGCGCGAGACCGACGTGTGGTTCGAGCTGACGACGCTCCTCATCCCCGGCCACAACCTGTCTCTTATACACAT
>JAOAEA010000116.1 GCA_026417035.1 Burkholderiales bacterium | reverse complement strand
GGCGCGAGACCTGCGCGGACGCGGCGCGCTTCATGGGCCCGGGCACCTCTAGGGCGGCAAGCCACTGCTCGAACATCATGACCACCCAGACCATTACGCCGTAGTACGAGGCGTGGGCGGAGCGGTGGTTCGCGAGCAGCGCTTCGACGTAGCCGCGCCGCAGGAAGCCGCGGCGGCTGAAGCGCGAGAGGGAGTCGGCAGCGAGCTCGTAGAGCGGCCGGTGCTCGCGCATCCAGAGGCCGAAGGGCAGGCCGAAGCCACCTTGCCGGCGGGCGGGACCTCGCCCGAGAGCGCGACCACCGCATCGTCGAGCATGGGGTAGCGCGCGTCGATCCCGGCGAGGCGGCATGCCACGTTGACCTTCCGCAGGTCGTTGTCAGCGAGCGTCAGCTTGAGGTCGAGATGCATCATCCGGTTCACCGCCGATGCCGACGCGGCGCGTCCGTAAACCTCGCGCATCAGGGCGAACGGGTGTTCGGGGCTCACCGATGCGACGAAGTCGGGCTCCAGCATTGCGCCGAGCTCCTCACGCACGAGGAAGTTGTAGGTCTCGAGCCGGTCGGGCAGCGGCACGCGCGCCTGGCGCACGTAGCTCCGGAGCTTGCGAATCGGCGCGACCCGGTCCGCGCCCGGCAGGTTTAGCAGCAGCGGCTCGACGAGCCTTTCACGCAGCGCCTTCGGCACGAGCCGGTAGGCTTCGAAGACCTTCTGCTTCGCGTAGCGCGCGTTGCCGCCGAAGATCTCGTCGCCGCCGTCGCCGGCGAGCAGCACGCCAATGCCCTCGCTGCGGGCGAGCCGCGCGCAGAAGTACGCGGGAACCACCGACGCGTTGCCGAACGGCTCGTCGGACGCGCCGGCGATGAGCGGGACCGCCTGCACGACGTCGTCGGGCGTGACGTAGTAAGCGTGGTGTCGCACCCCGAACCGGCGGGCGGCGATGCGCGCGTACTGCATCTCGTCGAAGCCCGGGGCATCGAACCCGATCGAATACGCATCGACCGGCTCGGCGCGCAGCCGTGCCAGCGTGCCGGTCACCGTCGTGCTGTCGGTGCCGCCGCTGAGGAACGTGCCCACGGGTCCGTCGTCGAGCTGGCGCGAGACGGCCTCGGGCAGCAGGTCGCGGAAGCGCTGCGCCAGCTCGGCTTCCGGCGTAGCCGCGCGATCCACGTAGCGCATCCGCCAGTAGAAATCGAGACGCTGCCGGCCGTCGCGGAGCTCGAGATACTGGCCGGGCAGCAGCTTGCTCACCCCACGAAAGATGGAGCCGGGCGCGGGCACCACGTGGAAGAACAGGTAGTCGAAGACCGACTGCGGGTCGAGCTCCGGCTTCCGTCCCGCCGCCTCGGCGACGGCGTCGGCCCGGCTGCCGAACACGAAGCCGTCGGGCGTCGCCGCGAAACACATCGCCTCGATACCCATCCGGTCGATGGCGAGCAGCGCGCTGCGGTTCGCAGTATCGATGACCGCTAGCGCGAAGCTGCCGTGCAGCCGCTGCAAGAGATCGATGCCCTGCGCCGCGAAAGCGACGAGCAGCCGCGCCGCCGGATCATCGGTCGCCTGCGGCGTCTGCGAAAGCGCCCGCAGGTCCGGCCGGCCGCAGAGCGCGACCGTGAGCCCGCAATCGCTCGCGATCCAGTGGCCGGCCGCCTGGGCGACACCGACAGCAGAGCCGTCCCGCGCGACGAGCCGCGGCGCCGCCTCCGAGCGCGCGGCGAAAGCGGCGAGCGTAGCGGCTTGCGATGGCGCGCCGGAGGGCGCGAGCGCGCCGAATATCCGCAAGAGCGGCAGCTCACCCATGGCGGGAGCGCCCTTCCTCGCCGATCGCGCCTGTCGCTTCCGCGCTGGGCCGGTCGAGGAGCCGTTCGTAGATCGCCTGCACCCGGGCCACGTGCTCCTGCACGGAGAACGTGCGCAGCGCCTTCTCCCGCGCCGCGCGGCCGAGCCGCACGCCCAGCGCCGGGTCGTCGTGGAACCGCTGGATCGCGCCGGCCAGGGCGCGCGCATCGCCGGGCGTGAAGAGGAGACCCGTGCGCTCGTGGTCGATCATCTCGACGGCCCCGCCGTGGTTCGGCGCGACGAGCGGGCGCCCGAGGGCGAGCGACTCGATCACGACCGTTCCGAGGGGCTCCGGTGAGGTCGAAGCCGACACCACGACGTCGAGCCCGAGATAGGCCTGCGCCATGTCCGAGACGTGTCCCGTGAAGAGCACGCGGCCGCCAAACACGGTATCCGCTGCGGCCGCGTGCAGCTCGCGCTCGTAGTCGCGGCATTCCTCTGGCGTCCCCCCGACGATCAGGAGGTACAGGTTCGGGATCCGCTCGAGGAGCTGGCGCCCCGCTTCGAGAAAGAGCTTCTGCCCCTTCCAGGGAATCAGCAGTCCCACGAGGCCGACTGCGAACGCTTCCCTGGGCACGCCGAAGCGGTCCCGGAAGGCCCCTCCATCGGCGCCCGTGTCGAGCTTCTCGAGCTCGATGCCGTCGTACACGTAGGTGCGCTTCCCGGCGGGCACGCCGAGCGCGCCGACGCCCTCGGAGATCCAGCGCGACACCGGAATGAAGTGGTCGGGCAACGAATAGAGCCAGCGCATCAGCCGCGATCCGCGCTGGTCGCCGCGCACGTGGCATACGACGGGGACGCCGAAGAGCTTGCCCGCGAGCACGGCGGCCCGGTTGCACAGCGGCTCGTTGTTGGCGTGGATGAGCGCCGGCCGCTCGCGCACGATCGTCGCCACGAGGCCGAGGAAGGAGGGCAGGAAGTTCACGACGTCGTCGGCACGTGCCAGCGCTTGCCCGAGGAGCCACGGGAGGCCGGGAACGCGCTGGAGCCAGCGCGCGCTCTCCAGCCGCCGGCGCAGGCCCGGAACGTCGAGACGCCGGTCCGCGATCGGCACCCACTTGGCCTCGTCGGCGATGCCTCGATACGGCTCCGTCGCCCAGCCGGTCACCACGATGGGCTCGAACCGCGAACGGTCGAGGTTGCGCACGAGATGGCGCAGGCAGATCACCGCGCCGCCGTAGCCGATGCCGTTCTCGACGTAGAGGACGCGCAAGGGCCGCGCCGTGCCACTCTTTGCGTCAGGCATCGAAGGTCGCTTTCACGCGGCGCAGCCCGTTGACCGCGCTCAGCGGCAGGCAGCTCAACAGGAAGTAGCGCAGCGCGCGCGCGGACACGTCATCCCGCAGGGCCGCACCGAGCGCCGCGCGCGCCTCGGCCAGGCGCCCGGCCGTGAAGTACCAATAGCCGAGATCGGTCCGCGCCCTCGCCACCATCTCGTCCGCGTCGGCCCCCTGCGCGCGAAGAACGTCCCGGCCCCAGCCGCGGACGATCTCGGTCATGCGGACGAGGTCCTTCAGCATGGGCTCGACCGACTTCGTCGTGTTGTGCGGATGCGCACGCCGTCGGCCGAGCACCTCGGGCAGGCAGACGACGGGACATCGCGCGGCGATGCGCGCCCAGAGCTCCAGATCCTCGCCGTAGCGGAGGTCGGGCCGGAAGCCGCCCAGCTCCATGAACACGTCGCGGCGCACGACGAGCACGCTCGTGCTCACGAAGTTCTTGCGCATGAGGGCAGCAACCGCGTTCGGCACGGGCCGGCCGCCCCATCCGCGCACTTCCGCCGCCAGCCCATGGCGATCGAACCACGAGGGATGCGTCACGCGCCCGTCCTCGTCGATCGCCGCCATGTCCGCCGTGGTGAGGGCCGCGTCGGGGAAACGGCGGAGGACCTCGACCTGTCTCTCGATCGCCTCGGGTAGCCACTCGTCGTCGGCGTCGAGGAAGGCGACGAGATCGCCCGAGCACAGTCCCACGCCGCGATTGCGCGCCGCAGAGGGACCGGCGTTCGCCTGCGTCACGACTCGCACGTCGGGCCCCAGCGCGGCCGCGACCGATGCGGTGCCGTCCGTCGAGCCGTCGTCCACCACCACGATTTCGCGCGCCGGGCGCGATTGGGCGCGCACGCTCGCAACCGCGGCGGGGAGAAACCGTGCGCAGTTGTAGGCGGGAATAACCGCGCTCACGGACGCTTCTACTC
>JAOAEA010000115.1 GCA_026417035.1 Burkholderiales bacterium | reverse complement strand
CGCGTGGACGGCAAGGTCGCCCCGCTCATCGAAGTCGGCGCGGGCCTGGTCGGCGAGCTCACCGGGCGTGAGAACATCTTCCTCAACGGTGCGATCCTCGGCATGAAGCGCGCCCGCATCGCGCGCAAGCTCGACGAGATCGTGGCGTTCGCCGAGCTGGAGCGGTTCATCGACACCCCCCTCAAGCGCTACAGCTCGGGGATGCAGGTGCGGCTTGGATTCGCCATCGCCACCAGCGTGGACGCCGACGTCCTGATCGTCGATGAAGTCCTCGCGGTCGGCGACCTCGCGTTCCAGCGCAAGTGCTACGACCGGATGCAGGAGATGATCACCCGCGAGGGGCGCACCGTCCTCATGGTCTCGCACAACCTCCGCGAGGTGGACCGGCTCTGCTCGCGCGTGATCCTGCTCGAGCGGGGGCGCGTGGTCGAGGACGGGCCGCCGAAGCGCGTTTGCAGCCTGTTCTACGAGCGCAGCAACGAGAAGGTCCGCAGCACCTTCGCGGCGATCGGCGCACGCGGCGGCCGCCTCGAAGCGAGCGGCGAAGTCGAGCTCACGGACATCGACGTCCTCGACGCGCACGGCGCCGCTGTCGATACGGTGAAGTACGAGGCCCCGTTCGCCGTGCGCATGCGGCTGCGTGTCCTCCGCGAGATCACCGACGTCATTTTCGAGCTCGGCTTCCACACTTCGGACTTCCTGTACATCGCCACGCTCACGTCGGATGCGCGCCTCGCCCTGCCGCGGCTCGCCTGCGGCGATCACGAGATCGTCTGCCGGTTCGACCGCATGCCGCTGCTGCCGGGCGTGTACTCGCTGCGCCTCCACGTGGGCCAGGGATTCGCGAACCACGGCGTGTTCTCCGGCGAGAGCCTGCGCGACTTCCGCGTCGAACTGGGCGAGCGCGAGGTGCCCATCGCCTGCCGGCAGGGCTTCTTCGAAATCGACGGGCAATGGTCCGCCCGGGGGGTCGCGCTGTTACCGGCCGCTGACCCCGGCGTCGAGGCGCCCGGCCCGGGGCGCAGCGTAGCGCCGACGATCCCTGCGGCACTTCGCTGAGCGCGGGAGGCGCGAGTGCGAGCGAATCCGACCCTCGTTCCTCTCGCCCGTCGGCCGCGACCGGGCCGGCTGGCCGCGCCAGCGCGCGGCTCGAGCCACGAGGCGGCTTTCGCGGCGCCGTGCAGCCCCATCGAATACCGGTGACGAGCGCGTCATGAGCAACGGCCGTCCCGGCCTGATCTCGGTGATCATGCCCTGCTTCAACTCCGAAGCCTTCGTCGAGGCGTCGGTGGGAAGCGCGCTCACTCAGGAAGGCGTGGACGTCGAACTGATCGCGATCGACGACGGCTCGACGGACGGGACGTTGGCGATCCTCGAGCGCCTGGCGCGGGAGCACGCGGGGCGGATGACCGTCGCGCGCCTTCCGCACCGCGGGCCGTTCCCCGCGCGCAACGAGGGGCTCCGGCGGGCCGCCGGGGAGCTCGTGGCATTCCTCGACGCGGACGATTATTGGGCCACCGATGCCCTCCGGCGTCTCCGGGATGCTCTCCAGGCGGCGGAGGCCGACCTCGCCTACTGCGGCTGGCAGAACTTCGGCCCGGCCGCGCCGGGGACCGCGCCTTATGTCCCGCCGGATTACCTCGCGGCGGACCCGGTCGCGGCGTTCCTCGAATCCTGCCCGTGGCCGATCCACGCGGCACTCACGCGGCGAGCGGCCATCATGGCCATCGGCGGCTTCTCCGAGCGCCGATTCAGGCGATGGACTACGACCTCTGGCTGCGTCTTCTCGCCCACACGCGCCGCTTCGTCCGCGTCCCCGAGGTGCTGGCTTTCTACAGGTGGCACGGGGTGGGCCAGATCTCGGCGGCCAAAGGACGCCAGGTCGTCGACGCCTGGCAAGCCAAGCGCGAGTTCGTTGCAGCGCACCCCGACCTGGTTGGCCATCTGGGCAGGCGTCGGATCCGCGAGCTCGTCAACGGCTCCCTGCACGCCGCCGCCTTCCAGGCGCACTGGCACGGGGATTCGGCGTCGGCGCAGCAACTCTTCAGGACGCTCCTGCGCGCGCGGGATGTTCGGCCCCGCGAGGGAAAGCACGCGATCGCCAGCCTGCTGCCCGCGGCCTTTTTCAGGAAGCTGCAGCGCGAAGTCGGCGGTGACGTCGCACCCCGAGGCTCGCCGGCCGTCCCGGCCGAGCGGGCCATGCCCACGCCCGTCGTTTCGGTCGTCATGCCCTGCTACAACGGAGCGCGCTTTCTTCAGACGTCGCTCGGTTCCGTGATCGGGCAAACGTTCGCCGACTTCGAGCTCGTCTTCGTCGATGACGGCTCGACCGACGGGTCGGCCGAGGTCGCCGCGTCGATGGCGGATGAGCGGATACGCATCATTCGGCAAGCCAATTCGGGTGTCAGCGCGGCGCGCAACCGGGGCCTCGCGTCGGCCCGGGGCGCGTACATCGCCTTCCTCGACGCCGACGACACTTGGGATCCCGCCTTCCTCGCACGAATGGTCGCGGCACTCGCGACCCGCCCGGATGCGGCGCTCGCCTATTGCGGCTGGCAGAACGTCGGGCTCGCCGGCGGCCGTGGTGCGCCGTTCGTGCCGCCCGACTACGAAACGGCGGAAAAATGCGCCGACCTGATCGAGGCCTGCCCCTGGCCGATCCACGCGGCGCTCACACGCCGCGCGGCGATCGAGGCGGCGGGCGGCTTCGACGAGCGCTTCGCCGTTGGCGAGGACTTCCTGCTCTGGATGGAGATCGCCTGCTTCAACCCGATCGTGCGGGTACCCGAGGTGCTCGCCTACTACCATCACCACGAAGGCGCGCAGGCCACGAAGAACCGGTTGCGCGCTGCTCTCGAGCCGTACCGGGCGCAGAGGAAGTTCCTGGCACACCATCCGGAAGTGCACGCCAGGCTCGGTGGCGGACGCGTGCGCGAGCTCACGCTCGGACGGCTGCTCAAGAAGGGTTACGCGAGCTACTGGGCGGGCGACCTCGAAGCGGCCCGGGTGGTCTTCCGCACGGTGATGCGGAGCGCGTACGGCCGGCCCCGGGACTGGAAATACATGCTCCCCGCCCTGTTGCCGCGTTCGATGCACGCCGCCCTGCTGGCGAGGCTGCGAGACCCGCAAAGCGCCCATGGACGCCATTGACGAAGCGCGTCGCGTGCCGGTGCTGATGTATCACCGCATCGGCGCGGTGGGGAACGCGTGGGAGCAGAAGTACTGCGTCGCTCCCGAGCGCTTCCGCGAGCACGTGCGGGCGATCGCACGCCGGGGCTTCCGCCCGTGCAGCCTCGGCGCGTTCACGGCCTGGCTCGGCGGCGACGCTCCCCTTCCCGAGAAGAGCATCCTGCTCACGTTCGACGACGGCTTCCTCGGGGTGTACGAGCATGCCTTCCCCGTGCTGCGCGACCTCGGGTGGCCGTTCACGGTATTCCTGGTCAGCGGACTGCTCGGGCAGACCGATGCCTGGACGGTCGAATCGAACCCGGCGGGGCGCACGTACCCGCTCCTCGGCG
Source organism: Burkholderiales bacterium (assembly GCA_026417035.1). Taxonomy (GTDB): domain Bacteria; phylum Pseudomonadota; class Gammaproteobacteria; order Burkholderiales; family SG8-39; genus JAOAEA01. The sequence continues at coordinate 517 of JAOAEA010000115.1, read as the reverse complement.
AACGCGAGATCACGGAGATGCAGCGCGCCGGCGTGTCGTTCCAGTCGCACACGCGCACGCATCCCGACCTCACCGGCCTCGACGATGCCGCGCTCGAAGCGGAGCTCGTGGGGTCGAAGCGCGATCTCGAGGCGCTGCTCGGCGCGCCCGTGGACTGCCTGGCATACCCCTTCGGCAGGCTGGACGACCGCGTGGCGAATGCCGCGCGCGCTGCGGGCTACTGCGCCGCCTTCTCCGTCCAGCCCGGGTTCAACCGGCCGGGCACGGACCCGTTCCGCATCCGGCGGCTGGATGTGTTCGGCAGCGACTCCCCGGCGGCCTTGGCACGAAAGATGACGTTCGGGACGAATAACGGATCGATGCTGACCGCCGTTCGGTACTACGTATCCAGGATGCCGGCCTAGGCCATCCGCGATGGATCTGTCCGTCATTGTCTGCACGTACAACCGCTGCGCTTCCGCCGCGGAGCCCTTCGAGGCGCTCTCGCGTCAGGTGGTACGCCCCGAGACTTCCTGGG
>JAOAEA010000114.1 GCA_026417035.1 Burkholderiales bacterium | reverse complement strand
GTGCCGGCCACCTCGTCGATGGCGTGGGCCCCGGCCGGGATGGCGCCGGCCAGCTGGAAGAAGCCGTGGATCATCCCGTCGTAGCGCACCAGGGTGGTGGGCACGCTGGCCTCCCGCAGGCGGGCGGCGTAGGCCTCGCCCTCGGGCACGTGCATGCCCTCGGTGAAGAGCTTGAAGTGGTGGATGAGGTCTTCCATGTTCGACTTCATCGCGACGCGCCCGGGTGGCGCCACCTTGTTGTTGTCGGTGATCACCGGGCCGGGGTTGGCGCGCAGCCAGTCGATGCACTGCCGGACGATGCGGTTCGACTGGCGCATCTCCTCGACACGCACGAGGTACCGGTCGTAGCAGTCGCCGTTCGCGCCCACCGGGATGTCGAACTCGAGCCGGTCGTACACCTCGTAGGGAGCCTTCTTGCGCAGGTCCCACGCGACGCCCGAGCCGCGCAGCATCGGGCCGGTGAAGCCGAGCGCGAGCGCCCGTTCCGGGCTCACCACGCCGATGCCGACGGTGCGCTGCTTCCAGATGCGGTTGTCGGTGAGCAGCGTCTCGTACTCGTCGACGTACTTCGGGAAGCGCCGGGTGAAGTCCTCGATGAAATCGAGGAGCGACCCCTGCCGGTTCTCGTTCAGCTTCGCCACGGTGCGCGCGCTGCGCCAGGGCGAGGGCTGGTACTGCGGCATCGCGTCGGGCAGGTCGCGGTACACCCCGCCGGGGCGGTAGTAGGCCGCGTGCAGGCGCGCCCCCGAGACCGCCTCATAGCAGTCCATGAGGTCCTCGCGCTCGCGAAAGCAATAGAGGAACACCGTCATCGCGCCGATGTCGAGCGCGTGCGCGCCGAGCCAGAGGAGGTGATTGAGGATGCGCGTCAGCTCGTCGAACATCACCCGGATGTACTGCGCGCGCAGCGGCACGTCGATGCCCGCCAGGCGCTCGATCGCCATCACGTAGGCGTGCTCGTTCACCATCATCGAGACGTAGTCGAGCCGGTCCATGTACGGGACCGACTGGATGAACGTCTTGTTCTCGGCGAGCTTCTCGGTGGCGCGATGCAGGAGCCCGATGTGCGGGTCCGCGCGCATGATCACCTCCCCGTCCATCTCCAGCACCAGCCGCAGCACCCCGTGCGCGGCCGGGTGCTGCGGGCCGAAGTTCAGCGTGTAGTTGCGGATCTCGGCCATCGCCCTAGCGCCCGGGCGCGAGGCCGCCGTAGGCCTCCTCGCGGACGATGCGCGGCGTGATCTCGCGCGGCTCGATCGTGACCGGCTGGTAGACGACGCGCTTCTGGTCGGGGTCGTAGCGCATCTCGACGTTGCCGGAGAGCGGGAAGTCCTTGCGGAACGGGTGGCCGATGAATCCGTAGTCGGTGAGCAGCCGGCGCAGGTCCTCGTGGCCGGCGAACACGATGCCGAAGAGGTCGAACGCCTCGCGCTCGTACCAGTTGGCGCTCGGCCAGACCGGGGTGAGCGAGTCCACCATCGGGAACGCGTCGTCGGGCGCGAACACGCGCAGCCGCAGCCGCCGGTTGCGCGAGACCGAGAGGAGATGGCTCACGACGGCGAAGCGCGGCCCCTCCCACGCGCCGTCCTTGTAGGCGGAGTAGTCGACGCCGCAGAGGTCCACGAGTTGCTCGAAGCCGAGCGCGTCGCGAAGCGTGCGCGCGGCGTCCGCGTAGTCCGCGGCGCGCACCTCGAGCGTCGCCTCGCCGAGCGCGGTGGCGAGCCGCGCGATCCGCTCGCCGAGGGCCTCGCGGACCTCCGCGGCGAGTGCTTCGAGTTTCGACGGCACGATGCGGCTCCGGTGCTAGCGCGCGATGGTGTTGGTGCGCTTGATCTTGTTCTGCAGCTGCACGATGCCGTAGAGCAGGGCCTCCGCCGTGGGCGGGCAGCCGGGCACGTACACGTCCACCGGGACGATGCGGTCGCAGCCGCGCACCACCGAGTACGAGTAGTGGTAGTAGCCGCCGCCGTTCGCGCACGAGCCCATCGAGATCACCCAGCGCGGCTCGGCCATCTGGTCGTACACCTTGCGCAGCGCCGGGGCCATCTTGTTGCACAGCGTCCCGGCGACGATCATCACGTCGGACTGGCGCGGGCTCGGGCGGAACACGACGCCGAAGCGGTCGAGGTCGTAACGCGAGGCGCCTGCGTGCATCATCTCCACGGCGCAGCAGGCGAGCCCGAAGGTCATCGGCCACATCGACCCGGTGCGGGTCCAGTTGATGACCTTGTCGGCGGTGGTGACGAGGAAGCCCTCGCGCGCGAGCCCGGGCTCGTTCACTCCCATTCGAGCGCCCCCTTCCTCCACTCGTAGACGAAGCCCACGACGAGGATGGCGAGGAACAGCATCATCGACGCGAAGCCGAAGGGGCCGATCTCGTTCAGCGTGACCGCCCAGGGGAAGAGGAAGGCGATCTCCAGGTCGAACAGGATGAAGAGGATCGCGACGAGGTAGTAGCGCACGTCGAATTTCATGCGCGCGTCCTCGAAGGCCTCGAAGCCGCACTCGTAGGGCGAGAGCTTCTCGGTGTCGGGGCGGTTGACGCCGAGCGCGGTGCTCGCGCCCCAGCCCAGCGCGACCAGCACGCCGCCGAACACGAGCCCGACGAGGATGAAGAGCAGGACCGGGTAGTAGTTCTCGAGCATCGCCTATTCCGCGGCGCCGCCGGTGCCTCTCCGCGCCCCCGTGCGGACCGGCGCCGCCTCGCGCATACCCATCACGCAACTCGGGGACCGGAGCCCGGCCCTCCCCGCCGCGGCGCGCGATCCCCCATCGTTGTTCTGGTGCCGACCGTGAGACTCGAACTCACACGGCTTTCGCCACCGCCCCCTCAAGACGGCGTGTCTACCAATTTCACCAGGTCGGCAATTTCCTGCGTGCCGCGAGCAACACGCGCGCGGCACGGGCCGCATTTTACTTCGGAACCTCGCTCGCTTTCGAGTCCTCGCGGGCGCCCGCCTTTTCCGCACCCGGCGCGGGGGCTTGCGCCGGCGCGGGCGCGCTCGGCGTCGTCACCGAATCCATCACGCCGCCCGGGGCTTTCGGCCGGTTGCTGGCGAGATAGGCGAGCCCGAGGCTCGTCAGGAAAAACACCACCGCGAGCACGGCGGTCGTGTGCGAGAGGAAGTTGGCCGAGCCGGTCGCGCCGAAGAGGCTGCCGGAGGCGCCGCTGCCGAACGCCGCGCCGACGTCGGCGCCCTTGCCGTGCTGGAGCAGCACGAGCCCGATGATGCCGAGCGCCGCCAGCACGTGTACCACGAGAACCACTGTCATCAGGATGCCCATTCAAGCTCCTTTCGCCGCGGCCGCCCTGCAGATCGCGATGAAGTCCTCCGCGACCAGCGACGCGCCGCCGATCAGTCCGCCGTCGACATCGGGCTGGCGGAAGAGCTCGCCCGCGTTCGCGGCCTTCACGCTGCCCCCGTAGAGAATCGCGACGCCGCCGGCGAGCGCCGCGCCGCCCGCGGTGGCCAGGCGCGCGCGGATGAACTCGTGCACCGCCTGGGCCTGGGACGGCGTCGCAGTCCGCCCCGTCCCGATGGCCCACACCGGCTCGTAGGCGACGACCGCCTGCGCCAAAGCCTGCGCGCCCGCCGCGGCGATCACCGCGTCGAGCTGGCTCGCGACGACCGCCTCGGTGGCGCCTGCCTCGCGCTCCGCGAGCGTCTCGCCCACGCAGAGGATCGGCGTGAGCCCCGCGCGCTGCGCCGCCACGAACTTCGCCGCGACCTGCGGATCGCGCTCGCCGAAGAGGCTGCGCCGCTCGGAGTGCCCGACGATCACGTAGCGGCAGCCGAAGTCGCGCAGCATCGGCCCCGAGACTTCGCCGGTGTATGCGCCGGTGTCGTGCTCGGAGAGCGTCTGCGCGCCCCAGCCGATGCCGGTGCCGGCGAGCGCCTGGCCGGCCTGCGCGAGGTAGGGAAACGGCACGCAGACCGCAACCTGCACGCCCGCGAGCCCGGCAAGCCCCGCTTTGAGCGCCTCCAGCAGCCGCTGGTTGGTCGCCAGGGTGCCGTGCATCTTCCAGTTCCCGGCGACGAGCGGCTGACGCATGGAGGCCCTCAGAAAAATCAACGGATTCTATCCATTGTGCACCGCAGGGTCAAACCTCGATGCGGGGCGCGGCCTCGCCTCGGGCTTCCTCGGGCGCGAAGCGGATCGGGCTCTCCTGGTCCGGATGCTTGCCGCGCCGCCCCGCGTAGAACTCGCGGATTCTCGCGAGGTCCTCGGCCTCGTCGCCCGAGAGATCGATCCAGGCGCCGATGCCG
>JAOAEA010000113.1 GCA_026417035.1 Burkholderiales bacterium | reverse complement strand
AGATGTGTATAAGAGACAGCGCGAGATCATGCCGCTCGTCTCCAAGCCCGTGGTCACCTACGGCTTCGCGCCCGACGCGACGGTGCGCGCCGAGGACGTGCGCGCCGAGGGTGGGCGGATGCGCTTCGCGTGCGTCAGGGAGGGCGCGCCGCGGCTCGAGCTCGCCGTGAACCTGCCCGGGCGCCACAACGTGCAGAACGCGCTCGCCGCGGTGGCCGTCGGCGCCGAGGTCGGCGTGGCCGATGCCGCCATCGCGCGGGCGCTCGCCGAGTTCCGCGGCGTCGGCCGGCGGTTCCAGCGCTACGGCGAGATCGCGCTCCCCGGCGGCGGGAGCTTCACGCTCGTCGACGACTACGGCCACCACCCCGCCGAGATGCAGGCGACGCTCGAGGCCGCGCGCGGGGCGTTCCCCGGGCGGCGCATCGTGCTCGCGTTCCAGCCGCACCGCTACACCCGCACGCGCGACCTCTTCGAGGACTTCGTGAAGGTGCTCTCGACGGTCGACGCGCTGCTGCTCGCCGAGGTCTATCCCGCCGGCGAGCAGCCGATCGTCGCGGCCGACGGCCGCGCGCTCGCCCGCGCGGTGCGCGTCGCCGGAAAGGTGGAGCCGGTGTTCGTGGAATCGATCGGCGACATGCCCGCGGCGATCCTGCAGGCGGCGCGCGCGGGCGATGTCGTCATCACGATGGGCGCGGGCTCGATCGGCGCGGTCGCCGGCGCGCTCGCGAAGGGCGGGAAGCAATGAACATGGCCGAGCCGCGCGCATTCGCACCGGCCGGCCTGCGCGGCGAGCTGCGCGCGGACGAGCCGATGGCGAGCCACGTGACCTGGCGCGCGGGCGGCCGCGCGGCGCGCTGCTACGTCCCCGCAGACGCCGCGGACCTCGCGGCGTTCCTGCGCGCGCTCCCGCCCGGGGAGCCGGTGTGCTTCGTGGGGCTCGGCTCGAACCTCCTCGTGCGCGACGGCGGCTTCGCCGGGACGGTGGTGCTCATGCACGACCCGCACGCGTCCGCCCGGCTCGAGGACGGGCTCGTGTTCGCCCCCGCCGGCGCGGCGAGCCCCAAGGTCGCGCGCTTCGCGGCCATCCGCGGGCTCGAGGGCGCGGAGTTCCTCGCGGGCGTGCCCGGCACGATCGGCGGGGCGCTGGCGATGAACGCCGGCTGCTACGGGTCGGAGACCTGGACGTTCGTCGCGCGCGTGCAGACGATCGACCGCGCCGGGGCGCTCCGCATCCGCGCGCCGGGCGATTACGAGATCGGCTACCGGCATTGCGTCCTGCGCGCCGCCGGCGCCGCCGAGGAGTGGTTCACGGCCGCGTGGTTCCGCTTCCGCCCCGGCGACGCCGCGCGCGCGCGCGCGCGGATCACCGCGCGCCTTTCGCGGCACGTGGCGACGCAGCCGCTCAACCTGCCCAACGCCGGCTCGGTCTTCCGCAACCCGCCCGGCGACTACGCCGCCCGCCTCATCGAGGCGTGCGGGCTGAAGGGCCACGCCATCGGCGGCGCGCGCATCTCCGAGAAGCACGCGAACTTCATCGTCAACGCCGAGCGCCGCGCCACCGCCGCCGACATCGAGGCGCTGATCGCGCACGCGCGCGCCGAAGTGGAGCGGCGCTTCGGCATCCGCCTCGTGCCCGAGGTGCGCATCGTCGGGGAGCCGGCATGAACGCGGGCGAGGCCGCCGTGAGGGGTTTCGGCAAGGTCGGCGTGCTGCTCGGCGGCCTCTCCGCCGAGCGCGAGGTGTCGCTCAAGAGCGGCGCGATGGTGCTCGCCGCGCTGCGCGCCCGCGGCGTGGACGCGCATCCGTTCGATCCGCGCGACCGCGGCCTCGAAGCGCTCGCGGCCGAGCGCTTCGAGAGGGTGTTCATCGCGCTGCACGGCCGCTACGGCGAGGACGGGACGATGCAGGGCGCGCTCGAGCTCCTCGGCATCCCCTACACGGGCTCGGGCGTGCTCGCCTCGGCGCTCGCCCTGGACAAGTGGCGCACGAAGCTCTTGTGGCAGGCGGTCGGCGTGCCCACGCCGCCGTGGGAGCTGCTGCGCGCCGACACCGATTTCCGCGCGGTGGTCGCGCGCCTCGGGCTGCCGCTCATGGTGAAGCCCGCGAACGAGGGCTCGTCGATCGGCATGAGCAAGGTGCGGCGCGCCGAGGACCTCGAGGAAGCGTTCGCCCTCGCCGCGAACTACGACGAGGTCGTGATCGCCGAGAAGTTCATCGCCGGCACCGAGCTCACGGGCGGCGTCCTCGGGGACGAGGCGCTGCCGCTCATCCGCCTCGAGACCCCGCGCGACTTCTACGACTACGAGGCGAAGTACCTCGCGGACGACACGCGCTATCTCGTGCCCTGCGGCCTCGCCGCGGATCGGGAGCGCGAGGTGCAGGCGCTCGGCCTCGCGGCCTTCCGCGCGCTCGACTGCCGCGGCTGGGGGCGCTTCGACCTCATGCTCGACGCGGACGGGCGGCCGTGGTTCCTCGAGGTGAACACCTCGCCGGGCATGACCGACCACTCGCTCGTGCCGATGGCCGCGCGCCACGCGGGGATCGCCTTCGAGGACCTGTGCGTGCGCATCCTCGCGATGGCGACCCTCACCGGCCGGGAGGGCGTGCATGGCCGCTAGAGCGCGCGTCGCCCGCCGCCGGCGCGAGCCCGAGGCTACCGGGTGGTGGCACAACGCGCGCCTCATGAACGGCGTGGCGAACCTGCTCTTCGCCCTCGCCGCGGCGATCGCGGCATCGCTCGCGTGGCAGGCCGCGATCCGCTCGGAGGCCTTCCCGCTGCGCACGCTCGCGGTGGACGGGGAGCTCGTGCACCTCGACGCGCAGGCGCTCGCCGCGGCGTTCGCCGCGGCGGTGCCGGGCAATTTCTTCGGCGCCGACCTCGCCGAGGTGCGCGCGCGGCTCGAGGCGCTGCCGTGGGTGCGGCGCGTCGACGTGCGCCGGCGCTGGCCCGACCGCATCGAGGCCGAGATCGAGGAGCACGTGCCGCTCGCGCGCTGGGGCGAGCGCGAGCTCGTCAACACCTACGGCGAGGTGTTCAGCGCGCCGGCCGAGCTGCGCGTCCCGGCGCTCGCCGGCCCGCCCGGCACGTCGCGGGAGGTCGCGTCGCGCTACGCCGCCTTCCGCGACCGGCTCGCGCCGCTCGGCCTCGAGCTCACCCACGTCACGCTCTCGGGCCGCTACGCGTGGCAGCTCAAGCTCGACACGCCCGCGTCGCGCGGTCTCACGGTCGAGCTCGGGCGCGACCAGGCGAAGGACCCGGTCGACGCGCGCCTCGCGCGCTTCGTCGAGGCCTGGCCGAGGACGCTCGCGCGGCTCGGCGAACGGCTCGACTACGTGGACCTCCGCTATCCCAACGGCTTCGCCCTGCGCGCGCCGGAGGCCGCGGGCAAGGCCGACCGGCCCGGCCCGGGCAAGCGCGCCGCGACCTAGACACGAATGGCCAAGGAAACCAAGAACGTCATCGTCGCCCTCGACATCGGCACGTCGAAGATCGTCGCGCTCGTCGCCGAGCTCCTGCCCGACGGCCGCATGGAGGTGATCGGCCTGGGCAGCCACGAGTCGCGCGGGCTGCGCAAGGGCGTCGTCGTCAACATCGAGGCCACCGTCGGCGCGATCCAGCGGGCGCTCGAGGAAGCCGAGCTGATGGCCGACTGCAAGATCCAGCGCGTGTTCACCGGCATCGCCGGGAGCCACGTCCGCAGCTTCAACTCGACGGGCATGGTGGCGATCAAGGACAAGGAGGTCTCGCCTGCGGACGTCGAGCGCGCGATCGAGACGGCGCGCGCGATGCCGATCCCGAACGACCAGCAGGTGCTGCACATCCTGACGCAGGAGTTCGTGATCGACGGCCAGGACGGGATCCGCGAGCCGCTCGGCATGTCCGGCCACCGCCTCGAGGTGAAGGTGCACATCGTCACCGGCGCGGTGAGCGCGGCGCAGAACATCGTGAAGTGCGTGCGCCGCGTCGGCCTGGAGGTCGCCGACCTCGTGCTGCAGCCGCTCGCGTCCTCGGTCGCGGTGCTCTCCGAGGACGAGAAGGAGCTCGGCGTCGCGCTCGTCGACATCGGTGGCGGCACCACCGACGTGGCGATCTTCACGCAGGGGGCGATCCGGCACACCGGCGTGATCCCGATCGCCGGCGACCAGGTCACCAACGACATCGCCTTCGCCTTCCGCACGCCGACGCCGTTCGCCGAGGAGATCAAGGTCAAGTACGCCTGCGCGCTGGCGCAACTGGCGCGGCCGGAGGAGACGATCGAGGTCACCAGCGTGGGCGA
>JAOAEA010000112.1 GCA_026417035.1 Burkholderiales bacterium | reverse complement strand
ATTAATGGCGATCTGCATTGCGAGCTGGCGCAGGCTGTTTGGCCACCCGTTTTCGGCGACGTATTCGGCGATTGCATCACGCGCGCGCTGAACGTCGCCGAGGTGGCGTAGACGATAGAGCGCGATGCGCCCCTCGACCAGAAGCGCGAAGTTGCGCGCGCGGCGCAGCGTGTGCAGCGGCACGCGGCCCTCGCGGTACCACTCGGTACGCGCGATCTCGATGCCGTTGAGGCGCCCGGCGCTCATGATCTTGATGCCCTGCGCGCCGAGCCGCATGGCGTTCTGCATCGCGCGCTTCATCGCGCGGCGGAACATGATGCGCTTCTCGAGCTGCTGGGTGATCGAGTCGGCGATGAGCTGCGCGTCCACCTCGGGCTTGCGGATCTCCTCGATGTTCACGTGCACGTGCTGCACGCCGAGCAGCTTGCGCAGGTCGGCCTTCAGCGTCTCGATGTCCTCGCCCTTCTTGCCGATGACCACGCCGGGGCGCGCGCTGTGGATCGTGATGCGCGCGTCCTTGGCCGGGCGCTCGATGACGACCTTGCCGACCGAGGCGTGCGCGAGGCGCTTCTTGAGGTAGTCGCGGACCTTGAGGTCCTCGTTGAGCATCGCGGCGAAGTTGCGGCCGCTCGCGTACCAGCGGGAGCTCCAGCCGCGGTTGAAGCCGAGGCGGAAACCGGTCGGATTGATCTTCTGTCCCATGGTTCTTCCTTATCGCTTCGCGGCCGGCTTCGCCTTCGCGGCGGCGCGCCTCGCGGCCGGACGGTCGCCGACGGTCACGAAGATGTGGCAGGTCGGCTTGGTGATGCCGGCGGCCCGGCCCTTCGCGCGCGCGTGGAACCGCCGCAGCACGGTGCCGCGCTCGACGTTGATCGCGGTGACGCGCAGCTCGTCGATGTCGGCGCCGTCGTTGTGCTCCGCGTTCGCGATCGCCGACTCGAGCACCTTCTTGATGATGCGCGCCCCCTTCTGCGGCGCGAACGCGAGCACGTTGAGCGCGCGCTCGACCGGCAGCCCGCGGATGAGGTCGGCGACGAGCCGGCCCTTCTGGGGCGACAGGCGCACGCCGTAGAGCTTGGCTTGGGTTTCCATGGCGCCCCCTACTTCTTCGCCGGCGCCGCCGCGGCCTTCTTGTCGGCCGAGTGGCCCTTGAAGGTGCGCGTCAGCGCGAACTCGCCGAGCTTGTGGCCGACCATGTTCTCCGTGATGTACACGGGGATGTGCTGCTTCCCGTTGTGCACGGCGATGGTGAGGCCGACGAAGTCGGGCACGATGGTGGAGCGGCGCGACCAGGTCTTGATCGGCCGCTTGTCGTTGCTGGCGCGCGCGGCGTCGACCTTCTTCGCGAGATGCTGGTCGACGAACGGGCCCTTCTTGATCGAACGTGCCATGTTCTACCCCTTAGCGCTTGTGGCGGCTCTGGACGATCATGCCGCTGGTGCGCTTGTTCTTGCGCGTGCGGTGACCCTTCGTGAGCTTGCCCCACGGGCTCACCGGATCGCGCTTGGTGCCGGTGCGGCCCTCGCCGCCGCCGTGCGGGTGGTCGATCGGGTTCATCGCGACGCCGCGCACCGTCGGGCGCACGCCGCGCCAGCGCACCGCACCCGCCTTGCCGAGCTGCTCGAGGTTGTGCTCCTCGTTGCCGACCTCGCCGATCGTGGCGCGGGCGTCGACGTGCACCTTGCGGATCTCGCCCGAGCGCAGCCGCACCTGGGCATAGCTGCCCTCGCGCGCGAGGAGCTGCGCGGAGGCGCCCGCCGAGCGCGCGAGCTGGGCGCCCTTGCCGGGCTGGAGCTCGATGCAGTGGATGGTCGTGCCGACCGGGATGTTCCGCAGGGGCAGCGTGTTGCCGGCCTTGATCGGCGCCTCCGGGCCGGACAGCAGCTGCGCGCCGGCGGCGACGCCTTTCGGCGCGACGATGTAGCGGCGCTCGCCGTCGGCGTAGCAGAGCAGCGCGAGGTGCGCGCTGCGGTTCGGGTCGTACTCGAGCCGCTCGACCTTCGCGACGATGCCGTCCTTGTCGCGCCGGAAATCGACCTTGCGGTAGTTCTGCTTGTGGCCGCCCCCGATGTGCCGCGTCGTGATCCGGCCGGCGTTGTTCCGCCCGGCGGTCTTCGGCTTGCGCTCGACGAGCGCGGCGAACGGCTTGCCCTTGTGCAGCGCCGGATTCACCACCCGGACGACCCCGCGCTTCCCGGCGGAGGTCGGCTTGATCTTCACGAGTGCCATGCTCACTCCGTCGCCGAGAAGTTGATGTCCTGGCCGGGCGCGAGGCTCACGTAGGCCTTCTTCCAGCCGCTGCGCCGCCCCGGCGTGCGGCCGAAGCGCTTCGTCTTGCTCTTCACGTTGACCACGCGCACCCCGGTCACCTCGAGCTTCTTCTCCTTGCCGCCGAACAGGAGCTCGACCGCGGCCTTGATCTCGGGCTTGGTGGCGTCGGAGGCGACGCGGAACGTGTACTGGTTGCGCAGCTCGCCGACGAACGTGGCCTTCTCCGAGACCACCGGGGCGAGCAGCACCTTCATCAGGCGGTCGTGCGCGAACTTCGGCTGCGCGCTCATGCCAGCATCTCCTCGAGTTTCGCCACCGCCTTCTTGGTGAGCAGCACGTTCTTGAAGTGCACGAGCGCCACCGGGTCGGCGTCGTTTGCCGGGAGCACCAGCACGTTGGCGAGGTTCCGCGACGAGAGGTAGAGGTTCTCGTCGAAGCCGTCGGTGATCACCAGCACCTGGTCGAGCCCCATGTCCTTTACCTTCTTGGCGAGGAGCCGGGTCTTCGGCGCCTCGACGCTGAAGTCCTCGACCACCTTCAGCCGGTCCTCGCGCGCGAGCTGCGAGAGGATCGAGGCCATGCCCGCGCGGTACATCTTGCGGTTCACCTTCTGGCTGAAGTTTTCGTCGGGGCTCGAGGCGAAGATCTTGCCGCCGCCGCGCCAGAGCGGGCTCGAGGCCTTGCCGGCGCGCGCGCGGCCGGTGCCCTTCTGCCGCCACGGCTTCTTCTTCGTCTTGTTGACCTCGCCGCGCTCCTTCTGCGCGCGCGTGCCGAGGCGCGCGTTCGCCTGGTAGGCCACGACGATCTGATGCACGAGCGCCTCGTTGAAGTCGCGCCCGAACAGCGCGTCCGAGGCGGGCACGGTCGCGGCGCTGCGGCCGCTCGCGTCAATGAGCTTGAGTTCCATCGGCGCCTCCCTCAGCCCTTCGCCGCCGGCCGCACGATCACGTGGCCGCCGTCCGCGCCGGGCACCGCGCCCTTGACGAGCAGCAGCCCGCGCTCGGCGTCCACCCGGACCACCTCGAGGCTCTGCGCCGTGGTCTTCACCGCGCCGAGGTGGCCCGCCATGCGCTTGCCCGGGAAGACGCGCCCAGGATCCTGGTTCTGGCCGGTCGAGCCCGGGCGGTTGTGCGAGATCGAGTTGCCGTGGCTCGCGCGGTTCGACGAGAAGCGGTGCCGCTTGATCACGCCCGCGAACCCCTTGCCCTTCGACGTGCCGGTGACGTCCACCTTCTGCCCGACCTTGAAGATGTCGACGGCCACCTTGCCGCCCACCTGCAGGCTGGCGAGCTCGCCCTCGGCCACGCGGAACTCGCGCAGGATGCTGCCCGCTTCCACGCCCGCCTTGGCGAAATGGCCCGCCATCGGCTTGGTCACGCGCGCGGCGCGGCGCTTGCCGTAGGCGACCTGCACGGCGGCGTAGCCGTCGGTCTCCGGCGTCTTGATCTGGCTCACACGGTTGTCGGCGACGTCCAGCACCGTCACCGGGAGGCTGTCGCCGTCCTCGGTGAAGACGCGGGTCATGCCGACCTTGCGGCCGACGAGTCCCAAAGTCATTTTCTTGCCTCTCCGCGAGAGTGGCAGCTCCTGTCGGCTGCCCGTTGCACATTCCGGTGCGGCCCTTGGGGCGGCCGCGCCCGGCACTACGTCCTGCGATACCGCCGGCGGCCGCGCGCTTCGCGCCGCGGACCGCCGCAACGCCCTACAGCTTGATCTCCACGTCCACCCCCGCCGGCAGGTCGAGCTTCATCAGCGCGTCGACGGTCTTGTCGGTCGGGTCGATGATGTCCATCAGCCGCTGGTGGGTGCGCATCTCCATCTGGTCGCGCGAGTGCTTGTCGATGTTGGGCGAGCGCAGGATGCCGACGCGCTGGATGCGCGTCGGCAGCGGCACGGGGCCCTTCACGACCGCGCCGGTGCGCTTCGCCGTGTCGACGATCTCCGCCGCCGACTGGTCGATCAGCTTGTAGTCGAACGCCTTCAGGCGGATGCGGATCTTCTGGTTGGCCACTGCCATGTTCAGCTCTCAGGTTTCTGCGCTCGGCCCCGGGCGCCGCGGGTCAGTTCGCCTGACCGCCGCTCGCCGGCCGCCGACCGCCGTTACTCGATGATCTTCGACACCACGCCGGCGCCGACGGTCTTGCCGCCCTCGCGGATGGCGAAGCGCAGCCCCTCCTCC
>JAOAEA010000010.1:74431-74753 GCA_026417035.1 Burkholderiales bacterium | reverse complement strand
CGGCTCGCTATCGTCAACACGAGCTGGAACGGAAACCGGGGCGCCATCACCTTCGGCGATCCGGTCGCGGGCTTGCCGGTCGGCGCCATCTCGAACGCGAACAGCATCATCGGGACGGCGGCGAACGACTACGTCGGCGGCGGCGGCCTGGTCCCCCTCGCCGGCGCGAGCGCCGCGGTGGTGATCGGCAGCCCGAGCTGGAACGCGAGCAGGGGTGCGGCGACCTTCGTCCCGCTCGGCGGAGCGGTGGCGACGCCGGGTGACGGGACGATCGCGCCGATCGCCGGCACCTTTGGCGACGTTTCGGCTTCGAACAGCCTCA
>JAOAEA010000010.1:0-74421 GCA_026417035.1 Burkholderiales bacterium | reverse complement strand
AACCGAGCCAGTTCGTCAGCAATGGCGGCATTGTCGCGCTCTCGAACGGCAACTACGTGGTCCTGAGCCGGCTCTACAGCGGCGCGGGCGGAACCGAGACCGGCGCGGGTGCCGTCACCTGGGGCAGCGGGGCGACGGGCGTGACGGGTGTCGTCGGCGTGACCAACAGCATCCGCGGCAACGTCGGCGACCAGGTCGGCTCGGACGGGATCACCGAGCTCGTCGGCGCGGGCGCGGGCAACTTCGTGATCAAGAGCCCCCTGTGGAATGGCGGGCGCGGCGCAGTCCCTTGGGTCGATGGCTCGAACGGCTTCGCGAGCGGTGCCGCCGCGCCCGGCGGATTCGTGACCGCGGCGAACAGCCTCACCGGGACGGCCACGACCGACAGCGTGGGGAGCTATAACTCCGCGATCACCCCGCTCTCGAACGGCAATTACGTCCTCCTCAGCCCCGACCTCGCCGCCGGCACCGGGGCGGCGACGCTCGTTTCCGGCGTCGGCGGCGGCGGCGGGCAACCGATCGTGAACGGCGTGACGCAACCGATCGCGCCGGTGAGCGCCACCAACAGCCTCGTCGGCTCGGCGACGGGCGACTTCGCGAACGCGTTCGTGACGGAGCGCTTCGGCGCCAGCGGTTCGTTCTACGCGCTCTTCACCACGAGCTGGGGCGGAGAGCGCGGTGCGGTCACCCTCTCGCCAAGCGGCGGCGCGGGGGCGGGACCCGTCGGGCCCATCAGTGCCGCGACCAGCATCGTTGGCACCACGACCGCCGGATCGTTCCCGGGCGACCAGGTTGGTTCGGGCGGGCTGTTCGAGCTCTACGCGACGAGCGGCAAGTTCGTGCTGCTCTCGCCGGAGTGGGGACCGAACGCGGGCGCGCGCGGCGCGGGCGCGATCACGCTCGTCGACTCGGCGAACCTCGCCGCCGCCAGGGGCGCGGTGAGCCCGACGGCGGGCGCGGGGCTGATCGTGAGCCTGGTGGGATCGGCGGCCGGCGACCGGGTCGGATCAGGCACCGCCAACGCCCCAGGCCCGATCTGGCTCTCGAATGGCGTTTCCGCGATCCACAGCCCGTACTGGAACGGCGGCGCGGGCGCGGTCACGTTCGTCGATACCGGATCCGCGCCCGCGAAGCTCGCCGGGACGCTCTCGAGCGCGAACAGCCTCGTCGGCGCGACCGCGGGCGATCGCGTCGGCACTTTCGAATGCGACGGCACGTGCAGCGGCATCGTGGACATGCTGAACGGCAAGTACCTCGTCCGCAGCCCGGGCTGGACGAACACCGCGACTTCGGCGGCGGGTGCCGGCGCGGTCACGCTCGTCGATCCCGTGAACGGCTCTGCGTCGGGCCCGCTCTCGAACGGCACCGGCGTCGTCGGCACGAACAACAGCATCCACGGCACGACCGCGCAGGACCGGGTCGGCGGCAGCGCGAGCTTCACTGGCGGGGGCGTGGTCCGCCTCGACGGCGACCGCTTCGCGATCCTGAGCCCCGATTGGAACCACACCGGCGCGGGCGCGGCGAGCGCTGGGGCAGTGACGTTCGGTTCGCTCTCCGGCTGGGCGCCCGGCCCGGTCACGACGGCGAACAGCCTCGTCGGCACCCACGCGAACGACCGCGTCGGCAGCGGCGGCATCGAGCAGTCCTTCTCGGCGCTCGGCGTCTTCGGGATCACGAGCTTCGAGTGGAACCAGTCCGCGGGCGCCGTGACGTTCTTCGATGCCGCTTCCCCGCCAGCGGGTCAGTCGGTGAGCGCAGCGAACAGCCTCGTCGGCGGGGCCGCCGGCGACGTCGTCGGGGGCAACGGGTGGTTCGACCTCGGCGGCGGGCGGGCGCTGGTGCTGAGCGCGCAGTGGGGCGGGGCGTCGGGCGCGGCGACGGTCGTGGGCCTCACCGGGCCGTCGCGGGCGGGCGTGGTCACCGCGGCGAACAGCTTCACCGGGAACCCCAGCGACCAGGTCGGATGGGGCGGCGCGCATTTCCTGCCCAACGGGAACTTCCTCGTCGTCAGCCCCAACGCCAATGGCGGTGGCGGCGCGGTCACGTTCATGACCCCGACCGCGACGCTCGCGGGCCAGAAGCTCTCTTCCGCGAACAGCCTCGTCGGCACGCCACCCTACGGCAACCTCGGAAGGGACCCGTACACGATCGATGTCCGCACGCTCGGCAGCGGCGATTACATCGTGGTCAACCCGAACTACGGACCGAACGGCGAGGGCATGATCGTCTACGGCAGCGCGACGACCGGCGTAACCGGCGCGCCGAGCCTCGCGAACGGCTGGGTCGGGACGGCGCAGTACGAGGCGCTCGGGACGCTCGTCACCAACCTGCCGGGGAGCAGCAGCGAGTTCGTCTTCAACGCGCCCGGCGCGACCAAGAACGGCAATCAAGCCGCGGGGCGGCTCTTCATCGCCAACCCGGCCGGTCTCGGCGCGCCGGCTTATCCGCTGACGGGCGACGTGAACTTCGGCGACGCGCCGGGGACCGACATCACGATCAACCCCTCGCAGATCACCGCGATCACCAACACCGGCACGCGGCTCGTCCTGGAAGCGTCGAACGACGTCGTGCTCAAGGCGGGTTCCGACATCGTCACGGTGCCGGTCATCGGAGCGGGCGGCGAGCTGCGGATGAGCGCGGGGCGCAGCATCATCCTCGGCTCGAGCATCGTCACCGGGAACGCCAACCTGCAGCTCGTCGCGAACGCGACCGCGGCGGACGGCGTCGTGGACGCCGACCGCTTGCCGGGAGCGGCGGAAATCCGCATGGCCGCCGGGACGTCGATCGACGCGGGCAGCGGCAACGTCACGATGCGGATCGGCGACGGCGCCGGCCTCACGAACAACACCGCCGGCGGGATCACGCTCGGGAACGTGACCGGGCTCGCCGTGGACATCCAGAACGTCGCCCCGAACCCGACCGGCGACGCCGCGCGGTCGATCACGCAGCTTCCGGGAACCGGCATCAGCGCCGCCTCGCTGACGATGCTCGCCGAGGGCGACATCCGGCTCGGCGGCAGTATCGGCGCGCCGGCGATCGCGGCCGCGGGCGGCGTATACCTTCAGACGCTCGGCGCGATCGTCGCGGGCGGCTTCACCGACATCGCGAACCAGGACGCCACCATCACGCTGAATGGCAAGAGCGTCGGCGCCGCCGGGGCGCCGGTGAAGCTCGTGGTGGGGCAGGACGTGGACGCGGCCACGACGGGCGGGGGGATCTACCTCGAGCAGGTGGCGGGGCTGGCGTTCACGTCGAGCTACAACGTCTCGGCGCCGCTCGGGCAGACCATATCCCTTGCCTCGAGCGGCGGCGACCTCTACGTCGACGACATCGTCGCGCACCCCGGGAACGTCCTGATCGGCAAGGCCGCCGCTCCCTACCGGATCCAGATCGGCTTCGGCATCACCGGCCAGAGCCTCACGCTCGACGCCCCCGGCGGCATCGCGGTCGGGAACACGGCCGTGGCCCTCAACGCTGCGGGCGGCATCGCCGCCACCGGCGCGATCGACGTCGCCGGCGGCACGGCGCTCACCACCACCGGAACGCTCGCGGCGCCGTCCGTGAAGCTCAACACCGGTGCGACGGGCACGTTCAACGGCGCGGTCACCGCATCGGGATTCACCGTGGACGGCGCGCTGGCGACGCTCAACGCCGGGTCGAACCTCGGCGCGGTCGCGCTCTCGGGCGACACCGCGGCGATCAATCTCGCCGCGGCGGCGACCGCGACTTCGCTCGCGTGGACCGGCACGGGCTCGCAGACGAACACCCTCGCCGGGGGCTCGCTCACGGTGTCCGGGCCGGCGACGATCGGCGGCCAGGGCACGCGCAACCTCTCGGGCACGAATCTCGTGCTGAACGGGGCGAGCGCGTACGGCGCGGGCACCGGCGCGCTCAATCTGCTCGGGACGGCCGCGATCGCGAACAACGGGACGTTCACGATCGCCAACGACAACCCGATCGCCGCGCCCGCGACCTCGCTCAACACGTTCACGAACAACGGCACGCTCGCGAAGAACGCCGGCACCGGCACGACGACGATCGGCGGCCCGGTCGGCCAGATCACGCTCGTGAACAACGGCACCGTGCAGGTGAACTCGGGCACGCTGGCGCTCGCGAGCGGCGGCTCGGGTGGCGGCGCCTACGCCGTCGCGCCGGGCGCGACGCTCGCGTTCACCGGCGGCACGCAGACGCTGTCCGGGTCGTCGTCGGTCGGCGGCGGCGGAACGGTAGCCCTCTCCGGGACCGGGACGGTCGTCGACGTCGGCGGCAGCTACGGCGTCGCGAACACCTCGGTCGCGGCCGGGACGCTCAAGCTGCAGGGCCCCGCGACGGGCCTCCAGACGGTCAACGTCGGCGGTGCGGGCGCGGTCCTGAACGTGAACGGCACGCTCGACGCGCAGACGCTCTCGGTCGGCGGCGGATCGGTCGACATCGCGGGATCCGCGACGGTCGCGAGCCTGGCGGAGACCGGCGGCAGCGTCGCCGGAACCGGCAACCTGACGGTGACCTCGAGCTACTCGCGCTCGGGCGGAACCTTCGGGTCGGGCTGGAACGCGCTCTCGGTCACGCAGGCCTCGGGCGCCCTCGACACCGCCGGGTTCGGGGCGCTGAGCCAGCTCGCGCTCGCGGCGCCCGCGGGGATCCTGCGCGTGACCACGCCGATCTCCACCGGCGCATCCATGACGCTCACCGGCGGCGCGGGCGTGGACGTGAACGCCTCGGTCGACGCCGGCGGCGCGCTCGCCGTCAGCTCCGGCGGCGCGGTCAACGTCGTGAACGGGGCGCTCTCGAGCTACGGCAGCACCGTTTCGGTGAGCGGGACGAGCCTCACGGTGAGCTCCGGCACGATCCTCGGGGGCTCGGGCGTGAGCATCGCGGTGAGCGGGCCGGTGACGGTGCAGGACGGCACGATCGCCGCGCCCTCGGGCGTGATGAACATCAGCGCCGCGAGCATGACGCTCGCGGGCAACTCGGCCTCGACGATCCTCTACGCCGGATCCGGCTTCGCCGCCAACATCGGCGGCGACGTGACCATCGCCGGCGGCCCGGCGAGCGGCGCGTCGGCCGAGATCTACGCGAGCGGCAGCGTCGTCATGAACGTCGGCGGCAACCTCGTCCTGACGGGCGGCAGCGGCGACGGCGCTTACGCGTCGATCACGGGCAACCCGGACCTCGGCAGCCTGTCGGCGCCGCTGAAAGTGGGCGGCACGATCACGATGACGACGGGCTCGGGCCTCGATGCCTGCGCGGCCATCGAGTCCGTCTCGAAAGACAGCGTGTACGTCTTCTTCCCGTTCCTCGCCTCCGGCGGCTATACGGTGGACGGCGCCGCCGTCACGTCGAACGGGATCTCGGGTTTCTTCGCGGGCGGCGTGCCGGCGATCCTCGACCGGAACCTCTTCATCCTCTACGGGCTCTCGCAGCTCACCGACGCGGTCGGCGTCTCGCTGCAGCAGACCTACGTGCCCTTCGAGCAGGACTTCCGGATGCCGGAGAACCGCGACGACCTCGAGGACCAGCTCGCCGAGCTGGACGACGACGACATCGGGGCCTGCCAGTAGCCGCGCCGGCCGGGTCAGAGCCCGGCCTTCGCACGCTCGACGCGCTCGAGCCGCGCGGCCGGGTCCTGGCGGTAGAAGAGCGCGAGCTCCGCGTAGAGCTCCGGCAGCTCGTCGCGCAGCAGGATCGGGTCGGTGAAGAACGCCTCGCTCATCACGGCGAAGTACTCGGCGGGGTGCTCGGCCGCGTACTCGTCGAACGCCGTCTCCTCGCCCGCGTCCAGCTGCCGGCAGAGGCGCTCGTAGCCCTCCTCGAGGACGCGGTACCAGCGCTCGGCGTCCATGCCCGCATGCGGCGCGGGATACCCGTCGGCGTCCCCGTGGAGCATGTCGATCTTGTGGGCGAACTCGTGGATCACGACGTTGTAGCCCGCGCCGGCGAGCCCGATGTCCTGCCATGAGAGCACCACGGGGCCGCCGGGCATCGCTTCGCCGGAGAGCTCGTCGCCCCACTCGTGCAGCACGCCGTCCTCGTCGAGCTCCGACCGGCTGACCTGGAACTGGCCCGGATACACGACGATGCCGACGAACCCCTCGTAGTAGTCGAGCCCCAGCTCGAGGATCGGCAGGCAGGCCTGCGCCGCGATCGCCACCGCGATCTCGTCGGTGATCGTGAGGCCCCCGGCGCCGTGCAGCTCCTTCTCGCCGAGGAAGAGCACCGCGAGGTCGTGCAGCCGCGCGCGTTCCCCCTCGTCGAGGTCGGAGAGGAACTCGTAGGCGCCGATCACGCGCTGCCAGAGCGCCGGGTCGATCGCGACGCGCTCGAGGCGGCGCTTGCGGCGCCAGGACTTGAGAAGCGGCATCGTGCGTGAGGAGGATCGCTCGCCGGACCGTCGCGCTTCCCGAGAGGGACCGCCGCCGGCCGATGGCATAATAGCGCGGTCCCGCGGGGCTCCCGTTCCTGGCCCCGCTCCGCGTTTCCCGCGCGCTCCCGCGTCATGGTCTCCGTCGCCCGCATTGCCGCCAACGATTCGACCGAAGCGCTCGATGCCGTCGCCGCCGGCCTCGAGGGGGCCGAGCGCGACCTCGTCGCCCGGGCGCTCGATTTCGCGGCGCCGGTGTACGAGGGCCGGACGCTCGGCACCGGCGAAGGCGCGATGGCGCACGCGGTCGGCGTGGCGAGGCGCCTGGCGGACCTGAAACTCGACGCCGAGGCCCGGGCGGGGGCCATCCTCTTCGGGATCCCGTCCTTCCTCGAGGACTCGCACGTCAAGCTCGACCAGGAGTTCGGCGCGACGGTGACGGCGATCGTCGAGGGCATCGCGCGCCTCAACACGCTGCGCGTGGTGACCCGCGGCCTCGCGGCGCAGGAGAAGGGCGCGGGCAAGGCGGCGCAGGCGGAGATCCTGCGCAAGATGCTGCTGGCGATGGTCGAAGACATCCGCGTCGTGATCATCCGCCTCGCGAGCCGCACGCAGACGCTCGCTTTCCTCGCGCGCGCGCCGGACGAAGTGCGCCGGCCGGTGGCGCAGGAGACGCTCGACCTCTACGCGCCGCTCGCCAACCGGCTCGGCATCTGGCAGCTCAAGTGGGAGCTCGAGGACCTCTCCTTCCGCTTCCTCGAGCCGGAGCTCTACAAGCGCATCGCCGCGATGCTCGACGAGAAGCGCGCCGAGCGGGAGGCCTTCATCGCCGGGGCGATCGCGACGCTCGCGCGGGAGCTCGCCGCCGCCGGCATCGCGGCGGAGGTCACCGGCCGGCCGAAGCACATCTACTCCATCTACAACAAGATGCGCGGCAAGGGCGTCGACTTCGCCGAGCTCCACGACGTGCGCGCGCTGCGCATCATCGTGGACACGGTGAAGGACTGCTACGCGGCCTTGGGCATCGTGCACGACCGGTGGACGCCGATCCCGGAGGAGTTCGACGACTACATCTCGCGGCCCAAGGCGAACGACTACCGGTCGCTCCACACCGCCGTGGTCGCCCCCGACGGCAGGCCGGTCGAGGTGCAGATCCGCACCCGGGAGATGCACCGGCACGCCGAGCTCGGCGTCGCCGCCCACTGGCGCTACAAGGAGAAGGCGAAGCGCGACCCGTTCGACGAGAAGATCGCGCTCCTGCGGCAGGTGCTCGCCTGGCGCGACGAGGTCGTCGATTCCTCCGACTGGAAGGAGCAGTTCAAGCGCGCCGCGCTCGACGAGACCGTCTACGTGCTCACGCCGCAGGGGCGGGTCGTCGACCTGCCGCGCGGGGCGACGCCGATCGACTTCGCCTACGCGCTGCACACCGACCTCGGGCACCGCTGCCGTGGCGCCAGGGTGGACGGCGCGATCGTGCCGCTCGACTACAAGCTGCAGACCGGGCAGCGCGTGGAGATCGTCGCCGCCAAGACCGGCGGGCCGTCGCGCGACTGGCTGAACCCCAACCTCGGCTACCTCGCCAGCTCGCGCGCGAGAACCAAGGTGCGGCAGTGGTTCAACGCGACGGAGCTCGCGCAGACGATCGCGGAGGGGCGCGCCATGGTGGAGCGCGAGATGCAGCGCGAGGGCCAGACCGGAGCGAAGCTCGAGGCGCTCGCGCAGAAGTTCGGCTACGACAAGGCCGACGAGTTCTTCGCCGCGGTCGGACGCGAGGTGATCCGCCCGCGCGAGCTCCAGACGGCACTGCGCGGACAAGGGAAAGCGCTCGAGCCCGAGGCGCCGGTCATCGCGAGAAAAGCGAAGGCGGAAGCCGGCGCCTCGGGGATCCTCATCGTCGGCGTCGACCGGCTGCTCACGCAGCTCGCGCGTTGCTGCAAGCCGGCGCCGCCGGATCCGATCGTCGGCTTCGTGACCCGCGGCCGCGGCGTGTCGATCCATCGCGCCTCGTGCCGGAGCCTCGCGGCGCTCACCGCGGCGCACCCGGAGCGGACGATCGAGGCGCATTGGGGGGAACAGGGCGCCGGGGTCTTCGCCGTGGACGTGGTCATCGAGGCGCACGACCGGCAGGGGCTCCTGCGCGACGTCTCGGAGGTCTTCTCCCGGCAGCGGATCAACGTGACCGCGGTGAACACCGCGAGCCGGCAGCACATCGCGACCATGGCGTTCACGGTCGAGGTGACCGGCGTCGACCAGCTCGCGCGCACGCTCGCCGAGATCCGCGAGGTGCCGGGCGTGTTCGCCGCCGGACGGCGTTAGCACGGCCGCGATGGAAACGGAGCTGAAGCTCCACATCGCGCCGCGCGACGGCCGCCGGCTGCTGCGTCACCCCGCGGTCGTCGCGCTGAAGCGGGGAAGGGCGCGCCGGCAGCGCTTCGTCGCCACCTACTTCGACACGCCCGCGCTGGAGCTCTCCCGGGCCGGCGTCGCCTTCCGCGTCCGGCAGGAGGGCGCGCGCTGGGTGCAGACGGTGAAGGCGGGCAACGTCGGCGCGGGGGGGCTGCACCGCCGCGAGGAGTTCGAGTGGCCGCTCCCGGCCGATCGGCCGGACTTCGCGCTCGTCGAGACGACGCCGCTCGCGAAGCTCTTCGCGAAACCCGGGTTGCAGGCGCGGCTCGCGCCGGTCTTCGTCACCGACTTCGTGCGTACCGCCGCCACGCTCGCCTTCGCGGATGGCGCGGTCGCCGAGCTCGCGGTGGACGCGGGCGAGATCCGCGCCGGGTCGCAGCGCGAGCCGATCTCGGAAGCCGAGATCGAGCTCAAGTCCGGGAGCGCGGCGAACGCGTTCACGCTCGCGCTCGCCGTGTGCGACGACCTGCCCGTGCGGCTCGGGCTCGCCTCGAAGGCCGAGCGGGGCTATGCGCTCGCCGCGGGCGCCGCGCCGAGGCCGCGCAAGGCCGCGCCGGTGGCGCTCGAGCGCGAGCTCCCCGCCGGCCAGGCGCTCGCGCGCATCGCCTGGGCGGCGATCGCCCAGATGCAGGCGAACGAGGGCGGGACGGTCAGGGGCGAGGACCCCGAGTACCTGCACCAGCTGCGCGTCGGCCTGCGGCGGCTGCGGTCGATCCTCGCGCTCGCGCGCGCACCGCTCGCGGCGTCGATCCACGCGAGCCTGCTCGAGGACCTGCGCGCGCTGCAGCGTGCGCTCAACCCGGCGCGCGACTGGGACGTGTTCGCGACCGAGACGCTCCCGCCGATCGTGGCGGCCTTCCCCGAGGTGTCCGGGCTGAAGGGGATCCGGGTGCGCGCGGGGCAGCTGCGCCGCGCGCACGACCGCGCCGCGGCGGAGGTCGTCGCCGCGCCCGACTTCCAGAAGCTCCTCCTGCGGCTCGGGCTCGCGCTCACCGACGGTACGCTGGAGGCGCGCGACGCGACGACCGCCTGGCTCGGCGGCCCGGCGCGGGCGTACGCGGCGCAGATCCTCGAGGCGCGGTATCGCAAGGTCCGCAAGCGCGGGAAGCGCCTCGCGACCGCGACGCCGCAGGAGCGTCACGCGACCCGGATCGCCGCTAAGAAGCTGCGCTACGCGGCGGAGTTCTTCGCGCCCCTCTTCGCGGAGAAGCGCGCGCGCCGCTTCGCCGGTGCGCTCGCCGAGCTCCAGGATGTGCTGGGCGCGCTGAACGACGCCGCGGTGACGGCGAGGCTCCTCGACGAGCTCGCGACGGCCGGCCGGACGCCCCCGGACACGGCGGCCGCGGGCATCGTGCGCGGCTGGGTCGGCGGCGCGGCGCACCACGGCGCGGGCGAGCTCGAGGCCCGCTGGCGGGGATTCCGGAAGCAGGCGCCGTTCTGGCGGTAGGGATCGGATGCGGCGCGGGACGACGCGTCGCGCGGGACGGGGAGGGTGAAGCGGTGTTCGAATCGGCGAACCTCGGGCAGACGGTGGCGAAGGAGGCCTACGAGCGCGAGGTGCCTGCGCTGCGTGCGAGCCTCCTCGACGCTCAATACGACCTCTTCGAGGCGAAGCGCTTCCCGGTGCTCGTCATCATCGCCGGCGTCGAGGCCGCCGGGAAGGCGGAGACCGTGCAGCGCCTGAACGAGTGGATGGATCCGCGCCACATCGTGAACCACGGCTTTCTCACGCCCTCGAGCGAGGAGGCCGAGCGCCCGCCGATGTTCCGCTTCTGGCGCGCGCTGCCGCCCAAGGGGCGGATCGGCATCTTCTTCGGATCGTGGTACACGATGCCGATCCTCGACCGCGCCTTCCGCAAGACGAGCGTGGCGGAATTCGAGCGCTCGATCGACGAGATCCGCCACCTGGAGCGCATGCTCGCCAACGAGGGCGTGCTGATCGTCAAGTTCTGGTTCCACCTGTCGAAGGAGCGCGAGCGCAAGCGCCTCAAGGCGCTCGAGCGCGACCCGGCGACGCGCTGGAAGGTGCCCAAGCGCTCCTGGGAGTTCTTCCGCCACTACGACCGGCTGATGAAGGTGAACGAGCGCATCCTGCGCGAGACCAGCACCGCGGAGGCGCCCTGGACCGTCATCGACGCCTGGGACGAGCACTACCGCGAGCTCACCGTCGGGCGGGTGCTCCTCGACGCGATGCGCGCGCGGCTCGCCGGGCAGGCGGCGCCGACGGTGACGGCCCCGCCGATCAACCCGCGCGTCGAGAACGTCAAGCTCGTGCGCTCGCTCGACCTCTCGCAGAGGATCGACAAGGCCGAGTACGACCGGCGCCTCGCGAAGCACCAGGGGCGTTTCGCGCAGCTCTTGCGCGGGAAGAAGTTCGACGGCCGCTCGCTCATCCTCGTCTTCGAGGGCGCGGACGCCGCCGGGAAGGGGAGCGCGATTCGCCGCGTCGCCGGCGCGCTCGATGCCCGCTACTACCGCATCGTGCCGATCGCGGCGCCCACCGACGAGGAGCGGGCGCAGCCGTACCTGTGGCGGTTCTGGCGGCACGTGCCGGGGCACCGCGGCGTCGTCATCTTCGACCGCAGCTGGTACGGGCGGGTGCTGGTCGAGCGCGTCGAGGGCTTCTGCTCGGAATCGGACTGGATGCGGGCCTACGACGAGATCAACGGGTTCGAGACCGAGCTCGCGCGCAACGGCGCCATCCTCTGCAAGTTCTGGCTGCAGATCAGCAAGGCCGAGCAGCTGCGCCGCTTCCGGGAGCGCGAGCGCACGCGCTTCAAGCGCTTCAAGATCACCGAGGAAGACTGGCGCAACCGCAAGAAGTGGGGCGCCTACGAGCAGGCGGTCGCGGACATGGTGGACCGGACCTCCACGGACCACGCGCCGTGGACGCTGGTCGAGGCCGACGACAAGCGCTTCGCCCGCGTGAAGGTGCTCAAGACCATCGTCGACCGGCTGGAGGCGTCGCTGTGAGCGCGGCGCGGGCGGGAATGGGGAGCCGGGCATGACGGGTGCCGCAGCGGCACGGCCCGGGCTCGCGGCGCGCGCGCCCGCCGGCCTCTATTCGATCGTGATGGGGCTCGCGGGCCTCGGCGGGGCGTGGCTGCAGGCGGCGCGCTTCTTCGGCTGGCCTGCGGGAACCGGGCTCGTGCTCGTTGCGCTGGCGGCGCTCGCCTGGGTGGTCGTGAGCGGGCTCCTCGTCGCGAAGATCGTCGCCGCGCCGGAGCGCTTCGCGGCGGAGCTCGCGCACCCGTCCCACGGCGCGCCGTACGCGCTCGCGCCCGCGACGCTCTGCCTGCTCGTGCCGCTCCTCGAGGCCTGGGCGCCGGCGCTCGGGCGGCCGGTGTTCTTCGTCGGCGCGTTCGGCGCGGTCGCGTTCGGCGCCTGGATGGTCGGGCGCTGGATCGTCGCGGCGCGCGAGCTCGGCGGGTTCACCCCGACGCTGCACTTCCCGCTGGTCGCGGGCGGGCTGCTCGGGGCGCTCGCCGCCGGCCTCCTCGGGATGCAGGCGCTCGGCGTGATCCTCTTCGGCGCCGGCCTGTTCGCGTGGGTGGTGGGATCGTCGCTTTCGCTGCATCGCCTGGTCGCGGGGGAAGCGCTGCCGCCGCCGATGCGCCCGCTCGTCGCCGTCGAGCTCGCGCCGCCCGCGATCGCGGCGGTCGCGTGGATCGTGCTCGCGGGCGATGCGCCCGATCCGCTCGCCGCGGCGCTCTTCGGCTACGGCCTGTTTCTCGTCCTTGTCCTGGCGAGCCTCGCGCGCTGGTTCGCCGCGGCGCCCTTCGGTCCGGCGTGGTGGGCCTTCACGTTTCCCGCGGCGGCGATCGCCAATGCGGCGCTGCGCTTCGCCGTCGCCGGTCCGGATGCGGGATTCGCCGTGCTCGCGATCGTCCTCTTCGCAGCGGCCAACCTGGTGGTCGCGTACGTGGCCGCGCGGACGGTCGCGGCGCTGGCCAGGGGGGCGTTCCTGCCGTTGGCCTGAGCGGCCTACAGGAGCAAGAGCGAGCCGAGCGCGAGCGCCGCGCCGATCGCGGCGCCGGCGAGGACGTCGCTCGGATAGTGCAGCCCGAGGACGAGCCGCGACGCCGCGACCAGCGCCGCGAACGGAACCACGAGCGGCGCGAGCGACGGGTAGTAGGCGGTGAACAGGATCGCGAACGCCACCGCGTGCAGCGTGTGCCCCGACGGGAAGCTGAAGGCGTCGAGCGGGTCGGCGCCGAGCCGGACCGCGGCGTGCACCTGGTAGGGGCGCGGCCGCGCCGTGCGCGACTTGAGCCACTTGTAGAGCGCGAGCCCGAGGACCGCGACGGCTGCCATGTGCGCCACCGGGACCACCGCGCGCCAGCCCTCGAGCGCCAGCGCCGCGGCCATCAGTGCATACCAGAAGACCCCGTCCCCGAGACGGCTCACGACGCGGAAGAGCGGGGCGACGCCCTGACGCGCCAGCGCGCGGTTCGCGCGGAGCGTCCCGGCGGCGTCGAGCAGGGCGAGGGTGCGCAGCCGCGCGTCAAGACGGCGCATTCTCGGCCCCCGGCCTCGCGGTGACGGCCGGCCGCCCGGCGCCGGCGTGAGTGACGAGCTCGTGGAAGACGGCTTCGAGATCGTCCACGACGCGCTCCCACGACAGCCCCGCGCCGACCTCCGCTGCCTCGGCGCGGACGCGTGCGCGCAGCGCCGCGTCGGCAGCGAGCGTCTGCGCATGGGCCACGAACGCGTCGCGGTCGCCGGCGCGCGCGAGGAGCCCGCTCTCGCCGTGCCGGATGTATTGGCGTGCCGCGGCGTAGTCGAACGCGACGACGGCGAGGCCGCTCGCGAGCGCCTCCGTCGTCACGTTGCCGAAGGTCTCGGTCTCGCTCGGGAAGAGGAAGAGGTCACCCGAGGCGTAATGCCCGGCGAGGTCCTCGCCGAAGCGCATCCCCGCGAAGACGAACTCCGGATGGCGGACGCGCAGGCTCGCCGCGGCCGGACCGTCGCCGACCAGCACGACGCGCAGCGAGGGCTCGGCCATGCGCGCGGCGAGCGCCGCCTCGACGAACAGCGGTAGCCCCTTCTCGGGCGCGATGCGGCCGACGTAGAGCGCGACCGGTTCCTCGCCCCGGCAGCCCCAGCTCGCGCGCAGCGCGGGGCTGCGCCGCGCGGGCCGGAACATGCGGCCGTCGATGCCCCGGCCGACCACGCGCAGCCGCTCGAAGCCGGCGCGCGCGAGCTCGTCGCGCAGCTCCGCCGTGGGAACCATCGTGCAGCCGGCGCGGTTGTGCAGCGCCCGCAGGTAGCGCGCCACCGCGCCGGCGAGCATGCCGAAGCCGTAGTGGCGGCTGTAGGTGTGGAAGTTGGTGTGGAAGTCGGTCGCGACCGGGATCGCGAGCCTGCGGGCCGCCGCGACCGCGCTCCAGCCGAGCGGTCCTTCCGTCACGACGTGCACGACGTCGGGGCGGTGCCTGCGCCAGCGCGCGGCGAGCGCCCGTTTCGCGGGCAGCCCGAGACGCAGCTCGCGGTAGCTCGGGATCGGGATGCCCGGTCCGAGCACTTCCTCGAAGCCGAGCTCGCGCGCGGCGTCGTCGTCGCGGCCCTGTCGTGGCCGCACGAGCTCGATCCGGTGCCCGCGCCTGCGCAGCTCGCCGACCATGGTGCCGATGGTGCGGGCGACGCCGTTCACCTCGGGCGGGAAGGTCTCGGTGACGACCGCGATGTGGAGCGGCCGGTGGTGCGGAACGGCGATCGCGGGCATACGCGGCGCCAGCGTGCCGCGGCGGCGTGAAGCGGCGATGAAGCTTTGTTGAAGTTCCGGTTACGAGTGCCTGATTCGGCGCGGGATTCCCGCGCGCGCCGCGGCGCCCTCAGGCGAGCAGGATGAGGCCCCAGACGACCGCGACGTTCGCGAGCGAGAGGAAGACGGCGGCGCTGCCGATGTCCTTCGCGCGCTTGGCGAGTTCGTGCCGGTCGAGCGAGACGCGGTCCACCGTCGCCTCGACGGCCGAATTGAGAAGCTCGACGATCAGCACCAGCAGCACCGACGCGATCATGACCGCTCGCTCGAGCGCGCTCACCTGGAAGAGGAACGCGAGCGGGACGAGCACCGCGGCGAGGAGCACCTCCTGCCGGAACGCGTCTTCGTGACGGAACGCGTCGCGCAGGCCCGCGAACGAGTAGCCCGTCGCGTTGACGATCCGCTGCAGCCCCGTCTTGCCCTTGAACGGGCTCTTCTCGTTCTCCATTGGCCCTGAACCGCCACGCGGTGAAGCGGGCGCAATGTATCACGGCGCCGCACCGCTTCCGTGCGCGTCACGGAGACTTCACGCGGCGGTAACCCGCTCGTCATGCGAGCACCCTAACGTCCCCCGGCGGTTCATTCACGCAACAAGGGTCCGGATGCTCCGCGAGCGCAGGGCTGGAGGAAGGGCGGCGGGACCATCCCGCTTCGTGGTGGAGTTGGCGAGGACGGCGGCCGACGTGCGGGAAGCCCAGCGGCTGCGCTACGCGGTGTTCGCGGGCGAGATGGGCGCCCGGCTCGCCGGCCCCGAGCCGGGCGTGGACGAGGACCGGTTCGACGCGTTCTGCCGACATCTCCTCGTTCGCGACGCCGCGAGCGGCGAGGTGGTCGGGACTTACCGGCTCCTCGACGCGGCGGCTGCCGGCGAGGCCGGGGGCTTCTACTCCGCGCAGGAGTTCGACCTGTCCCGCGTCGAGCACCTGCTCCCGCTCGCGCTCGAGGTGGGCCGCTCCTGCATTCACCCCGACCACCGCTCCGGAGCCGTCATCTCGCTGCTCTGGGCGGGCCTCGCCGACTACATGGGCCGGTGCGGGCTCGAGTACCTGATCGGTTGCGCGAGCATCACGCTGGCCGACGGCGGCGCGGCCGCGACCGCGATCTGGCGCGAGGTCGCCGCGCGGCACCTCGCGCCGCTGGAGTACCGCGTGTTCCCGCGCTGTCCGCTGCCGCTCGCCGGATTGCACGCGGACGCCGGCGCCCCGCTGCCGCCGCTCGTGAAGGGCTATCTGCGCGTCGGCGCGTGGGTTTGCGGGGAGCCGGCCTGGGATCCGGACTTCAACACGGCGGACCTCTTCATCCTGCTTCCCCTCGCGCGGGCCGACCCGCGCTATCTTCGGCACTATCTCGGCGCCCATGCGGCGCAGGCTTCACCCGGGACCCGCTAGGATGAAACCGATGCCTGAGGCATCGCTTTCCGCGGGTTCGGGGAGCGCGAGGGGGCGCCGCGAAGCGGATTCGGCCCCTCGCCACGTGGACGACTGAAATGACCAAGGCCTTCGACGATCTCTGCGAGAGCAACACCAGCCCCAACCCGACTTTCGACGACGTCCTGCGGGCCGGGATCAGCCGGCGGCGCTTCCTCGGCTACGCCGGGGCGATCGTCTCGCTGCCCACATTCGCGACCCTCGCCGGGTGCGCGACCGACCGGGCCGCGCCGGCCCCGGTGATCGGCTTCCAGCCGGTCCCCCCCTCCACGGCCGACACCCTCGTGGTGCCGCCGGGCTACCGCGCGCAGGTGCTCTACCGCTGGGGTGATCCCGTCGGGGTGGCTGCGGGCATGCCGGCGTTCCGCTCGGACGCCTCCGGGAGCGCCGAGGAGCAGGCCCTGCAGGCCGGCATGCACCACGACGCGATCGAGTATTTTCCGCTGCCCGCAGGCGCCGCCTCGTCGATGCGGGGTCTGCTCGCGATGAACCACGAGTACACCGACGACGGTCTGCTGCACCCCGACGGCATGAAGACGTGGACGGCGGAGAAGGTCCGCAAGTCGCAGGCTGCGCACGGGGTCTCGGTGGTCGAGGTGGAGCTCGCCGGCGCCGAGTGGCGCGTCGTGCGGCCCTCGCGCTACGCGCGGCGCATCACCGGCGCGACGCCGATCGCGATCTCCGGTCCGGCCGCCGGGAGCGAGCTCCTCAAGACCGCCGCGGACCCGTCGGGGCGCGAGGTGCTCGGGACGCTCAACAACTGCGCGGGCGGCCGCACGCCCTGGGGCACTTACCTCACCTGCGAGGAGAACTTCAACGGCTACTTCTCCGCGGCGACCCCCTCCGAGTCCGAGCGCCGCTACGGCATCCGCAAGGACGGCGCCGGCTACCGCTGGGACGAGCACGACGCGCGCTTCGACGCCGCCACGGAGCCGAACGAGGCGAACCGCTTTGGCTGGGTGGTCGAGATCGACCCCTACGACCCGGCAGCGGCGCCGGTGAAGCGCACCGCGCTCGGGCGCTTCAAGCACGAGGGCGCGATGGTCACGCTCGCGCGCGACGGGCGCGTGGTGGTCTATTCCGGCGACGACGAGCGCTTCGAGTACATCTACAAGTTCGTCACGCGCGACCGCTACGATCCCGCGAACGCGGCGGCGAACCGCACGCTCCTCGACCACGGCACGCTCTACGTCGCGCGGTTCGCCGCCGACGGCGGTGGCGAATGGATCGCGCTGGAGCACGGCCGGAACGGCCTCACCGCCGCGAACGGCTTCGCGGACCAGGCCGCGGTGTGCGTGTTCGCGCGTCGGGCCGGCGACGTGGTCGGCGCGACGAAGATGGACCGCCCCGAGTGGATCGCGGTGCACCCGGTGACGAAGGAGGTGTACTGCACGCTCACGAACAACGCCGACCGCGGCAAGGAGAAGCAGCCGGGCCCCGATGCCGCCAACCCGCGGCCGGCCAACATCTACGGCCACATCATCCGCTGGCGCGAGGCCGGCGGCGATCCCGCCGCGACGCGCTTCGCTTGGGACGTCTTCGTCCTCGCAGGCGACAAGCAGCACCCCGACCCGGCGAAGCGCGGCAACGTGAAGGGCGACGACTTCGGTTGCCCGGACGGGCTGTGGTTCGATGCGCGCGGCGTGCTGTGGATCCAGACCGACGCCGCGGCGCGCGCGATGGCGAGCGAGGACTGGCGGCGCATCGGCAACAACCAGATGCTCGCAGCGGACGTGACGACCGGCGAGATCCGCCGGTTCCTCACCGGCCCGAGGAACTGCGAGGTCACCGGCGCGACGATGACGCCCGACGGCCGGACGCTGTTCGTGAACATCCAGCATCCGGGCGAGGCGCCGAGCGAGCGGGGCGATCCGGAGAAGCCGCGTCAGTTCTCCTCGTGGCCGGACTTCGACCCCGCCGGGAGGCCGCGCTCGGCGACCGTCGCCATCCGGCGCGAGGACGGCGGCGTCGTCGGGAGCTGACGGGAAACCCGGTTCGGCGTCGCCGTGCGTGGCGCGCAGACCCGCACCGAGCCCAGGGCCGGTCGGGCCCCGCGCGNCGAGTAACGCGCTTCCGGGGGGGGCGGCGGCCTCCGCGTCGCCGCCGCCGTTCAGGCCGGCGTCTGCTCGCCGGCGAGCAGCGCCAGCAGCTCTTCCTGCGCCCGGTGCGCGCGGCCGCGCGGGGTCCTGCGGGTGTAGTTGCCGTTCCCGTCCATCTCCCACGCCTGCGCGTTGTCGGCGAGGTAGGGCTTCAGGCCTTCGCGGATCACGCGCTGCTTGAGACCCTTGTCGAGCACCGGGAAGGCGAGCTCGATGCGCCGGAAGAAGTTGCGGTCCATCCAGTCGGCGCTCGAGAGATACACCGCCTCCTTGCCGTCGGCGTGGAAGTAGAAGACGCGCGAGTGCTCGAGGAAGCGGCCGACGATGGAGCGCACGCGGATGTTCTCCGAGAGCCCCGGGATTCCCGGCCGCAGCGCGCACACGCCCCGCACGACGAGGTCGATCGGGACGCCGGCCTGGGAGGCCGCGTAGAGCGCCTCGATCACCTCCGGCTCGAGGAGCGCGTTCATCTTGGCGATGATGCGCGCCTTCTTCCCGGCTTTCGCGTTCTTCGCCTCGGCGCGGATCGCCTCGAGGACGTGGGCGTGCAGCGTGAAGGGCGCCTGCCACAGGTGCTTCAGACGGCTCGCCTTGCCGAGGCTCGTGAGCTGCACGAACACGTCGGCGACCTCGGCGGTGATCTGCTCGTTCGCGGTGAAGAGGCCGAAGTCCGTGTACAGGCGCGCCGTGCGCGGGTGGTAGTTCCCCGTCGAGAGGTGCGCGTAGCGCCGCAGCCGTCCCTCCTCGCGGCGCACGACGAGGAGCGCTTTCGCGTGCGTCTTGTGCCCGACGACGCCGTAGACGACGTGCGCGCCGACCTCCTCGAGCCGCGCGGCCCAGTTGATGTTCGCCTCCTCGTCGAAGCGCGCCTTCAGCTCGACGACCGCGGTGACCTCCTTGCCGTTGCGCGCCGCGTCGATCAGCGCCTCCATCAGCACCGAGTCGGTGCCGGTGCGGTAGACCGTCTGCTTGATCGCCACGACGGCCGGATCGCTCGCGGCCTGCTCGACGAACTCGACGACCGGGCTGAAGCTCTGGAAGGGGTGGTGCAGCAGGATGTCGCCGTCGCGGATCGCCGCGAAGATGTCGCGCCCCTTCTTCAGCCCCTTGCGCAGCGCCTTCGGCAGGCCCGGCATGAACGGACGGAAGAGGAGGTCCTCCCGGTCGATCTCGCCCGGCACCTGCATCAGGCGCACGAGGTTCACCGGGCCGTTCACCTGGTAGAGGTCGTCGCGTCCGAGCTGGAACTGCTCGAGCAGGAAATCGACCATCGCGTCCGGGCAGTCGTGCGCGACCTCGAGCCGGACGGCGTCGCCGAAGTGGCGCTGCGGCAGCTCGCCGACCCGCACGAAATGATCGAGGTCCCGGGGCTCGGCGACCGCGCGCCGCGCCAGCTCTCGCGGCAGACGCTCGCCGAGGTGATCGAGCCGCGCGTCGAGGAGCTCTATTCGCTCGTGCAGCAGGTGCTCCGCCAGTCCGGCTACGAGGAGCTGGTGTCCTCCGGGATCGTGCTCACGGGCGGCTCGGCAGTGATGCAGGGGATGGTGGACCTCGGCGAAGAGGTGTTCCACATGCCGGTCCGGCTCGGCGTGCCGCGCTACTCGGGCGCGCTGGCGGAGGTGGTGCGCAACCCGCGCTACGCCACCGCGGTGGGGCTGCTCATGGAGGGCAAGGCGCAGCTCGACCGCGGCATCGCGTCGCGGCAGGGCGGGTCGTTCCGGCAGACGCTCGCGCGCATGCGCGACT
Source organism: Burkholderiales bacterium (assembly GCA_026417035.1). Lineage (GTDB taxonomy): Bacteria > Pseudomonadota > Gammaproteobacteria > Burkholderiales > SG8-39 > JAOAEA01. The sequence continues at coordinate 54,618 of JAOAEA010000010.1, read as the reverse complement.
GGTTCCAGAAGAACTTCTAGCAGCGTGATGCAAGACGCCGGAACGACAGCGACGGGGTCCCTGCCGGAAAGCCACCCGGGAGCGAGGAGCGCGTTGCGCGTCGCTCGCTCCGGGGAGCCGGGAGGGGGTGTGGCCCCATGGCATCGACGTGCTGGAGGGCGGGGCGGCGGATGGCGGCAGGGCAGGCGGGGCGGGAAGGGCGAGGAGTGAACCGTGAGGCATGAGGACGACGGCGCGCGCGGCGCGGCGGGCTCGCCTCGTCTCACCTTTCACCCTTCGTATCGTTGAGTCACCGGCAGTTCGAGGCACAAGGAGGCACGCATGATGTTCGAGATCGTTGAAGGGCAGGCAGGGGGCACGGTCATCAAGGTGATCGGCGTGGGTGGCGCCGGCGGCAACGCCGTCGACCACATGATCCGCAACGGCGTGAGCGGCGTGGAGTTCATCGCCGCGAACACCGACGCGCAGGCGCTCTCGCGCGGGCTGGCGAAGCACCAGATCCAGCTCGGCGCCACGGGGCTCGGCGCCGGCGCGAAGCCCGAGGCGGGCCGCGCCGCGGCGATGGAGCAGCGCGAGCTGATCCGCGAGGCGCTCGAGGGCGCCCACATGGCGTTCATCACCGCGGGGATGGGGGGCGGCACCGGCACCGGCGCCGCGCCGATCGTGGCCGAGGTGGCGAAGGAGATGGGCATCCTCACCGTCGCGGTCGTGACCAAGCCCTTCGCGTTCGAGGGCAAGCGCATGCGCGTCGCCGAGAGCGGCATCGAGGAGCTCGCCGCCAACGTCGACTCGCTGATCGTGATCCTGAACGAGCGCCTGATGGAGGTGCTCGGCGAGGACGTCTCGATGCGCGAGGCGTTCCGCGCCGCCGACGGCGTGCTGCACAACGCCGTGGCCGGCATCGCCGAGATCATCAACTGCCCGGGGCTCGTCAACGTGGACTTCGAGGACGTGCGCACGGTGATGGCGGAGATGGGCATGGCGATGATGGGCTCGGCCTACGCGGCCGGGGTCGACCGCGCGCGCATCGCCGCGGAGCAGGCGGTCGCGAGCCCGCTGCTCGAGGGGGTGAACCTCTCCGGCGCGCGCGGGGTGCTCGTGAACATCACCGCGAGCGAGGGCCTGAAGATGCGCGAGGTGAACGAGGTGATGAACACCGTGCGCAGCTTCGCCGCCGACGAGGCCACGATCATCTTCGGCGCGGTCTACGACGACGCGATGGGCGACAACCTGCGCGTCACGGTCGTGGCGACCGGGCTCGGCCAGCCCGCGGTCATGCGCCGGGAGAAGCCGCAGCTCGTGATCTCGCAGAAGACCGGGACCGACAACCAGCCGGTCGCGGCGGTGGACTTCAACACCCTCGAGTCCGCGCCCGCGGTGTTCCGCAAGAACCGCGCGTCGACCATCGAAGCCTTGCAGAGCAGCGGCGTCGACAAGTTCGACATCCCCGCTTTCCTCCGCAAGCAGGCGGACTGAGGCGCGCGTCCCGGCCGCCGGGCGCGCCTCCCGCCCCGGTGGCCGGCCCGTGCGCGGAAGCGCTGTTCAAGCCGGGGGCGAAGAGGCTATAATTCAACGCTTTACGCGACGACGCCGAAGATGCTCAAACAACGGACCGTCAAATCCCTGATCCGGGCCACCGGCGTCGGGCTCCACACGGGGGAGAAGGTCGTCATGACGCTTCGCCCCGCGCGCCCGGACACCGGGATCGTGTTCCGGCGCACGGACCTCGACCCGCCGGTCGAGATCCGCGCCGACGCGCTCGCCGTGACCGACACGCGGCTTTGCAGCGCGGTCACCGCCGGCGGCGCGAAGGTCGCGACCGTCGAGCACCTCATGTCGGCGCTCGCCGGCCTGGGGATCGACAACGCCTACGTGGACCTCGACGGGCCCGAGGTCCCGATCATGGACGGCAGCGCCGGCCCGTTCGTGTTCCTGGTCCAGTCGGCCGGGATCGAGGAGCAGCCGGCAGCGAAGAAGTTCTTCCGCATCCGCCGCCCGGTGGAGGTGCGCGAGGGGGACAAGTGGGCACGCTTCGAGCCCTACGACGGATTCCGGCTCACGTTCACGATCGAGTTCGACCACCCGGCGCTCGCCAAGACGCCGCCGACGGTGACCATGGATTTCGCCGAGGCCTCGTACACGAAGGAGATCGCCCGCGCCCGGACCTTCGGCTTCGTCCAAGAGGTCGAGATGCTGCGGTCGAGCGGCCTCGCGCTCGGCGGGAGCCTCGACAACGCGATCGTCCTCGACGAATACCGGGTCCTCAATACCGACGGCCTGCGCTACGCCGACGAGTTCGTGAAGCACAAGGTCCTGGACGCCATCGGGGACCTGTACCTCGTCGGGCACCCCGTGATCGGGGCGTTCTCGGCGCACAAGTCCGGCCACGCGCTGAACAACCAGTTGTTGCGGGCGACCCTCGTCGACCGATCGGCCTGGGAGCTGGTGACCTTCGAAAAGGCCGAGGAAGCGCCCACTTCGGTGGCGCGCCTCTTCGCTCTGCCCGCATGACTCTCTGAGCCGGGACCTCCGACATCGGCTGGGGCGCAGCGCGTCCCGCGTCGAAGGCCGATCGGAGCCCGGCGGGGAAGCAGGCCGACCAAGGCCGTCGCGAGTGGCGTCCGGCCCTCGGTACCAGCGCTTGGGCGATCGCCCGCTCGCCCGCTCAGAGGTCACCCGCCGCGTTTCGCGAGACGCGCGACCGCACTCCTAAGTCCAGATTCCGGAAGCGATTTCGCCAGCCGTTCGAGGCTGGCTGCCGGCCCGGCGGCGAGCTTCGCCCGCTTGTCGGCCGGGGGCGCCGCCGGTCGATCCGGGACTTGCACGACCACCCGCAATCCGGTAACTTGCAACCCCGCGCGCGCAAAGGTCTCCAGCAGCGCGGGCTCGAACAGCCGGACCTTCGCGGCGATCGCCGCATGTTCGGCGAAGATAACGACTTTTCCCTGCTTGGCGTTGGCGATCGTTGCCGAACGCCGCAGTTCCGCCGGGAGTACGCCAGCGGCAAGCCGCCGCAGCTCGACGAGGTACTCGGCGTGGGCCATGAGCGGCCCTGTGGGCGCGGCGGACGCGAGGAATCGGGCGACGGTCTTGGCGCGCATTGCTGATCCCGGGGAGGGGACATGCAGATTATCCTGGTCTCGAGCCGGCTCTCCAAGGCGAGATCGGTCGAAGTCTCCAAGCGGCATGTCGTCCTGGGGGCGGTGCTCCTCCTCGGTGCGGTCCTCGCGAGCGCCTCGGTGATTTCCTACCTGGCGTTGCGCAAGGCCGCCGAGCTCAGGCTGCCCTTCGTCCAGTCGCTCGCGGCCGCCGCCCAAGCCGACGCCGCGGAGCGGAGCGACTCCTTCCTGAAGGCGAACCTCCAGGCCATGGCGGCGCGGGTGGGCGAGATGCAGGCGCAGCTCCTGCGGCTCGACGTCCTCGGCGAGCGCCTCGCCGCCAGCGCGGGGGTCAAGGTTCCCGAGCTGCGCGGCACCGAGATCCGCCCGCCAGAGGCCTTCGCGCCGCTGCCCGGGCGCGGCGGCCCGCTGGTCGTCGCGCCCGCCGGCGCGGGCGACCGGTTGGGCGACCTGCAGCGCCGGCTCGACGAGCTCGCGCGGCAGATGGAGGCGAAGAGCGACCATTTCGGCATCCTTGAGTCGCAGATCGCGGAGTCGCGCGTGCGCCACCGGTTGCTCCCCAGCCTCGCTCCGGTGGACGGCCGGTGGAACGCCTCGGGCTTCGGCTGGCGCATCGACCCGATCACCGGCCAGCACGCGCTGCACGAGGGCATCGACTTCATCGCCGACGTCGGCACGCCCATCCACGCCGCCGCCGGCGGGGTCGTGGTGTCCGCCGAGTTCCATCCGCAGTACGGCTACATGGTCGAGATCGACCACGGCAACGAGCTCACCACCCGGTACGCCCATTGCTCGCGGATGCACGTCAAGCCCGGCGACGTGGTGCATGCCGGCAAGAAGATCGCGGAGGTGGGCAGCACCGGCCGGTCCACGGGCCCGCACCTGCACTTCGAGGTGCGCAGCCGCGGCGTCGCGCTGAACCCGGCGCGGTTCCTGCAATCCCAGCTGCAGACCGCCGCGCGCTGAGCCGGCCGAGCGGCAGGGCGCTGCCGCAGTCCCGGGAGGGAGCAGGGCTGCGTGATAGACTTCGCGGCTTAGCCGGTTGCCGCGACGCGGGGCTCGCGCCCCCGCCGCACCCCCGAACCCAGTGACCCGAATCGCACTCCTGACCCCGGCGGATCCGGCGGCGGCGGCGGCCCCGGGGCGCGCCTTCGCGTCGCGCCTCGCGCCGACGGTCCCCGCATCGCCCTTCCCATGATTCCCAACGTCCTCAAGGCCGTCTTCGGGTCGCGCAACGACCGTGTCCTGAAGCAGTACCGGCAGATCGTCGCGAAGATCAACGCGCTCGAGCCCTCCGTCCAGGCGCTCGGGGACGATGCCCTGCGCGCGAAGACCGACGAGTTCAAGAGCCGCATCGCGGCGGGTGCGACGCTCGACGAGCTCCTCCCCGAGGCGTTCGCGGTGGTGCGCGAAGCGGCGCGGCGCACGCTCGAGATGCGGCCCTTCGACGTGCAGCTGATCGGCGCCATCGCGCTCCACAACGGCAAGATCGCCGAGATGCGCACCGGCGAGGGCAAGACGCTGGTGGCGACGATGCCGGTGTACCTCAACGCGCTCACCGGCCGCGGCGTCCACGTCGTGACCGTCAACGACTACCTCGCGAGCCGCGACGCCGAATGGATGGGCAAGGTGTACCGGTTCCTCGGCCTCACCGTCGGCGTGAACCATGCCCAGCTCAACCCGGCGGAGAAGCGCGCTGCCTATGCCGCCGACGTCACCTACGGCACGAACAACGAATACGGCTTCGACTACCTGCGCGACAACATGGCGATGGAGCGGGCCGACCGGGTGCAGCGGCCGCTCCACTACGCGATCGTCGACGAGGTGGACTCGATCCTGATCGACGAGGCCCGCACGCCGCTGATCATTTCGGGCCAGGCGGAGGACCGCACCGACCTCTACTACCGCATGAACGAGGTGGCGCCGCTGCTCAAGCGCCAGGAAAAGCCCGATGCGCCCGGCGACTTCTGGGTCGACGAGAAGTCGCACCAGATCCTCCTCTCCGAGGCCGGCCACGAGACCGCCGAGCGCCTGCTCGCCCGGGTCGGGCTGCTGCCCGAGGGGGCGAGCCTCTACGACCCGGTGCACGTGAGCCTGATGCACCACCTCAACTGCGCGCTGCGGGCGCACAACCTCTTCTACCGCGACCGGCACTACGTGGTGCAGGACGGCGAGGTCGTGATCGTCGACGAGTTCACCGGCCGGCTCATGCCCGGGCGCCGTTGGTCGGACGGCATGCACCAGGCGATCGAGGCGAAGGAGAACGTCGCGATCCAGAACGAGAACCAGACCCTCGCGTCGATCACCTTCCAGAACTTCTTCCGCATGTACGGCAAGCTCGCCGGCATGACCGGCACCGCCGACACCGAGGCCTACGAGTTCCAGGAGATCTACGGCCTGGAAACCATCGTGATCCCGACGCACAAGCCGATGATCCGCGAGGACCGGCTGGACCAGGTGTACCGCACGGCCAAGGAGAAGTACGCGGCCATCATCAACGACATCCGGGACTGCCACACGCGCGGGCAGCCGGTGCTGGTCGGCACGACCTCGATCGAGAACTCGGAGCTGATCTCCGGGATGCTGGAGAGCATCGGCCTCGCGCACCAGGTCCTGAACGCCAAGCAGCACGCGCGCGAGGCGGAGATCATCGCCCAGGCCGGCCGGCCGGGCGTGATCACCATCGCCACGAACATGGCGGGGCGCGGCACCGATATCGTCCTCGGCGGCAACGTCGAGAAGCAGGTGAGCCTCGTCGCCGGCGCGGAGAACATGGAGCCGGCCGCGAAGGCGGCGAAGATCGCCGAGCTGCGCTCGGGCTGGCAGAAGCTCCACGACGACGTGGTGCGCGCGGGCGGGCTGCACATCATCGGCACCGAGCGGCACGAGTCGCGGCGCATCGACAACCAGCTGCGCGGCCGCTCCGGGCGCCAGGGCGACCCCGGGTCCTCGCGCTTCTACCTCTCGCTCGAGGACCCGCTGCTGCGCATCTTCGCCGGCGAGCGGATCAACGCGATCATGCAGCGCCTGAAGATGCCCGAGGGCGAGCCGATCGAGCACCCGCTCGTGACGCGCTCCATCGAGAGCGCGCAGCGCAAGGTCGAGGCGCACAACTTCGACATCCGCAAGCAGCTGCTCGAGTACGACAACGTCGCGAACGACCAGCGCCGCCACGTCTACGAGCTGCGCAACGAGATCCTCGACGCCGACGACGCGGGCATCGCCGAGCGCGTGAAGGCGCTGCGCCACGGCGTGATGACCGACACCTTCCGCGCGCACGTGCCGGCCGAGAGCGTCGAGGAGCAGTGGGACATCGCCGGCCTGGAGAGCGCGCTCGCCGCCGAGTACCAAGTGCAGGCGCCGCTCGCCCAGTGGCTCGCGGCGGAGCCCAACCTCGGCGACGAGGAGCTGCTCGGGCGCCTGCTCGAGCACGCCGACCGCGCCTACGAGGAGAAGATCGCCGTCGCCCCGCCCGAGATGGCGCGCAACTACGAGCGCTTCGTCCTGCTGCACGTGCTCGACAACCAGTGGCGCGAGCACCTCGCCGCGCTCGACCACCTGCGCCAGGGAATCCACCTGCGCGGCTACGCGCAGAAGAACCCCAAGCAGGAGTACAAGCGCGAGGCGTTCGAGCTCTTCGGCCACCTGCTCGAGGGCGTGAAGCTCGAGATCGTGCGCATCCTGATGAACGTGCGCATCAAGACTGGCGAGCAGGTCGAGCAGGCGCAGCGCCAGGTCGCGGCGCCCGAGAACGTGCGCTACCAGCACGCCGATTACGAGGAGGCGCTGGTGGGTGCCGGCGCCGACGCGGACGAGGAGATCGCCCGCGCCGCGGCCCCGAAGGGCAAGCCGGCGCAGCCGTTCGTGCGGGCGATGGGCAAGGTCGGCCGCAACGACCCCTGCCCGTGCGGCTCGGGCAAGAAGTTCAAGCAGTGCCACGGCAAGCTGTCCTGACCGTCCCGCCCCGCGGGGTGCGCTCCGCCGCCGAACCGAACCGATGGCCGTGAACCTCGCCCCGCCGGACCGCGCCGCGCTCGCCCCGGTGGCCGGGGTGGAGCTCGGCTTCGCCGAGGCGGGCATCCGCAAGCGCGGCGGGACCGACCTGATGCTCGTCCGGATCGCGCCGGCGAGCCGGGTCGCCGGCGTGTTCACGCAGAACAGCTTCGCGGCCGCGCCGGTGCAGGTCTGCCGTGACCACCTCGCGCGCGGCGGCGCGATCCGCGCGCTCGTCGTGAACGCCGGCAACGCCAACTGCGGCACGGGCCGGCAGGGCCTCGAGGCGGCGCGGCGCAGTTGCGCGGCGGTGGCGAAGGCGCTCGGCGTCGCGCCCGAGGAGGTGCTGCCGTTCTCGACGGGCGTCATCCTCGAGCCCCTGCCGGCGGAGCGCATCGAAGCGGCCGTCCCGCGGGCCGTCGCGACGCTCGCGCCCGACCACTGGGCGGAGGCGGCCCAGGCGATCATGACCACCGACACGGTGCCGAAGGCCGTGTCGCGAACCGTCGCGATCGACGGCGCCAGGGTGACCGTGACCGGCATCGCGAAAGGAGTCGGCATGCTGCAGCCGAACATGGCGACGATGCTCGCGTTCGTCGCCACCGACGCGCGCGTCGCGCCGGCGCCGCTCGGCCGCATGGTGCGCGAGGTGGCCGAGGCCTCCTTCAACCGCGTCACGGTCGACGGCGACACCTCGACCAACGACTCGTTCGTGCTCGTTGCGACCGGACAGGCCGCCATGGGCGAGATCGCCGACGAGCGCGCCCCCACGTACGCGGCGCTGCGCGCTGCGGTCACGGAAGTGGCGCAGGCGCTGGCGCAGGCGATCGCCCGCGACGGGGAGGGCGCGACCAAGTTCATCACGGTGCGGGTGACGGGGGCGCGCGACGAGGCCGAAGCGGTGCGGGTGGCCAAGGCGATCGCGCACTCGCCCCTCGTCAAGACGGCGTTCTTCGCCTCCGATCCGAACCTCGGGCGGCTCCTCATGGCCATCGGCAACGCCGGGATCGCGGACCTCGACACCGCCGGGGTGAACCTCTGGCTCGGCGACGTTCAGGTCATCGACCGCGGCGGGCGAGCGGCGAGCTACCGCGAAGAGGACGGCGCGCGCGTCATGAAGCCCGCCGAGATCACCGTGCGCGTGGGCCTCGGCCGGGGCGCTGCGGAGACGACGGTGTGGACGTGCGACCTGTCGTACGACTACGTGAAGATCAACGCCGAGTACCGGACGTGAGGCCGGGGCGCGGCGTTGCGGGGTTGGGGGATGTCAAGGGGGCGTGCCCCCTTGAGGTCGTTCCCGCGCTGAAGATCAACGCCGAGTACCGGACGTGAGGCCGGGGCGCGGCGTTGCGGGGTTGGGGGATGGCAATGGGGGCGCGGCAGGAGCGGCGGAGCAGGGGCCCCGACCCGGGGCGGCGGGGATGCGACCCGCGAGATGACGCGGCGGACGCGTCTTCCCGGCGCAACGGCGTGATCGTGCGGCTCGCAGAGCGCGGTGCTCACCCGTCGCCCGGGCGCGTTCGCCCCCTCGAGGTCGTTCCCGCGCTGAAGATCAACGCCGAGTACGGGACGTGACGAAGCGGGAACCGAGCGAGCTCGAGCGGCTGGCCGCGCGGGCCGAGGCGCTGATCGAGCGCATCGAAGCGCTGCTGCCGTCGCGCCCGGCTGCGGTCGACTGGGACGCGGCGGTCGCGTTCCGCTGGCGCAAGCGCGACGGCCGGGGCACGCTCGTCCCGGTCAGGCACCCGCACGCGATCGGTTTCTCCGACCTGCGCGGCATCGACCGGCAGCGGACGGTCGTCGAGCAGAACACCCGCCAGTTCGTCGCCGGCCGGCCGGCGAACAACGTGCTGCTCACGGGCGCGCGCGGCACCGGCAAGTCGTCGCTGGTGAAGGCGGCCCTCAACCGGTTCGCGCGCGACGGGCTGCGCCTCGTCGAAGTGGACAAGCACGACCTCGTCGACCTCCAGGAGATCACCGACCTCGTGGCGGGCCGCCCGGAGCGGTTCATCGTCTTCTGCGACGACCTCTCGTTCGAGGCCTCCGAGCCCGGTTACAAGGCGCTGAAGGTGGCCCTCGACGGCTCGATCGCCGCGCCGCCGGAGAACCTGCTGATCTACGCGACCTCGAACCGGCGCCACCTGATGCCCGAATTCATGCAGGAGAACCTCGAGTACCGCACCGTGGGCGACGAGATCCACCCGGGCGAGACCTCCGAGGAGAAGATCTCGCTCTCGGAGCGGTTCGGCCTGTGGGTCTCGTTCTGGCCGTTCGACCAGGACGAGTACCTCGCCATCGTCGACCACTGGCTCGCGCGCTTCGGCGTCGGGGCGCGCGCGGCCGAGGCGGCGCGCGCCGAAGCGCTGCAGTTCGCGCTCGCGCGCGGGTCGCGGTCGGGCCGCGTCGCGTGGCAATTCGCGCGCGACTACGCCGGGCGGCAGGGCACGGCGAAGGCGAGGTCGGCGCGGCCGGGCGGCGGACGCGGCCGGCGGCGGTGACGGGCGCGCTCGCATCGGCGCGCCCGCCGTCGCGCGGCGCGGGACGATGAGCATCGTCGACGTCGCCGTCGCCGTCCTCGTGCGCGCCGACGGCGCGGTGCTCCTCGCGCAGCGGCCCGAGGGCAAGGTGTACGCGGGGTACTGGGAGTTCCCCGGCGGCAAGGTCGAGCCCGGCGAGTCGGTGCGCGCGGCGCTCGAGCGCGAGCTCGTCGAGGAGCTCGGCGTGCGTCCCGAGCGCGCTTATCCGTGGGTGACGCAGACCTTCGCCTATCCGCACGCGAGCGTGCGGCTGCACTTCTTCCGCGTGACCGCCTGGCACGGCGAGCCGCACGGCCGGGAGAACCAGCGCTTCGCCTGGTCCGGGCCGGGCGGATTCGACCTCGAGCCGATGCTGCCGGCGAACGCCCCGCTGCTCCGCGCGCTCGCGATCCCCTTCGAGTACGGGATCTCGAACGCGGCGGCGGTCGGCAGCCGCGCCTTCCTCGATGCGCTCGAACGCCGGCTCGCGGCCGGCCTGCGGCTCGTCCAGATCCGGGACAAGTCGCTCGCGCCCGGCGATCGCGAGCGCATCGCCCGCGACGCGCTCGCGCGCGTGCGCGCGGTCGCCGGCGCGCGGCTCCTCGTCAACGCGGACGAAGCGCTGGCACGGCGCATCGGCGCCGACGGGGTGCACTACACCGCGGGCCAGCTCGCCGTGCTCGAGGAGCGGCCGGACTTCGCGCTGTGCGCCGGCTCCGCGCACGATGCGGCCGAGCTCGCGCGCGCGGCGGCGCTCGGGCTCGATTTCGCCGTGCTCGGCCCGGTGAAGGCCACGCCCTCGCATCCCGGCGCGGCGACGCTCGGCTGGGAGGCGTTCGGCGCGCTCGCGGCGGACTGCCCGATTCCGGTGTTCGCGCTCGGCGGCATCACGCGCGCGGACCTGGAGACCGCGTGGCTGCACGGCGCCCATGGCATCGCCATGGTCCGGGGCGCGTGGGCGGCCTCGGGATAGGCCCGCTCAGTCCTTCGGCGCGTCCTCGCGCCCGGGCTCGCGGTTCTCCTCGGCGACCGGAACGCGATAGCGCTCGTTCGCCCACTCCCCGAGGTCGATGAGCTTGCACCGCTCGGAGCAGAACGGGCGGTAGCGGTTCTGCGGCGTCCACGGGACGGGGGTGCCGCACCGCGGACAGGGGACGACGCGCGGGGCGGGGCTCACAGGTTGCAGAGCGTGAGCTCGAACTCGACGTCCGACTCCACCGTGCGCGGGCGCGGGTCGCCGCCCATCGTCGTGAAGCGCACGTTGAGCGCGTACTTGTTCGCGCTCACCTCCGGGATGCACTCGGCGGCGAGCGGCACGCGCAGGCGCACCATCTGCGCGACGCGTCCCCCCAGCATCTGCTGGAAGCTCCCCGAGCGGGCGACGGCACGCTGCGGCTTGCCGCTCTCGCGCAAGAGCTTCAGGACGATCGCGGCGCCGCCGCGCAGCGGCAGCATGGGGCCGAGCCAGCCGCGCAGGTCGGCCTGCCGGTCGGCGGGGTCCCGGTGCAGCCAGTAGTGGTACGAGGGCAGGTCGAACTCGCAGGCGCCGCCGGGGATGCCGGTGCGCTGCTTGATGCCCATCAGCCACTCGTTGTCGCGCAGGTGCTGGCCGACCTTGCCGGCCATGCCGAAGAGGGCGACCGAGGCGCTCTCGATCTCGGCCAGGACGTCGGCGAGCACCTCGGCGTTGATGTCCGGGTTGCCGCGGAACGAGAGCATGATCTGCTTCTGGCGCTCGAGCTCCTGCAGCAGATCGGATTTGAGGTCGGCCCGGCCGGCGACGTCGAGGATCTCGAACATGGTCACCAGCGCCGCGTGGTGCTCCGCCGGCTCGGAACGCTCGACGAAGAAGCCTGCCCGGTCGTACAGGTCTTCCAGTCGCAGCAGCGTCCGGATGCGCTCGACCAGCGGGAACTCGTAAGTGATCACTGTCGCGCCGGGGACGCTGCCAACGGGATCGAACGATTCTGACCGATTAGCCCCGTGTTTACAACCGACGTCGGGCCGCGGCGACAGGCCGCGCTCATGCGGTCCCGCTCCGCGCGGCGAGCTCCACGTAGAGGCGATGCAGCTCCGCGACACGCGCGGCGATCGCGTCCTGCGGGCCGCTGTTGTCGATGACGTCGTCGGCTGCCGCGAGACGCTCGGCGCGAGTCGCCTGGCTCGCGAGGATCGCCTCGACCTCGGCGCGGCCGAGGTGGCTTCGCGCCATCACCCGGCGGACCTGTTCGGCTTCGGGGCAGTCGACGACGAGGATGCGCCGGCAGCGCTCGCGGGGCCGTCCCGACTCGACGAGCAGCGGGATCATCAGGATGACATAGGGGCTCGCCGCCGCCGCGGCGAGGCGCTCGGTCTCCACCCGGATCATGGGATGCAGGATCGCTTCGAGGGCGCGGCGCGCCTGCCCGTCGGCGAACACGAGCGCGCGCATGCGCTGGCGGTCGAGGGCGCCCTCCGCCGTGAGGAAGGTGTCGCCGAAGCGCGCGCGGATCGCGGGGATCGCCGCGCCGCCCGGCCCGGTGAGCGCATGGGCGATCGCGTCGGTGTCCACGACCGTGACGCCGAGCGCGGCGAACGCCCGGCCGACGGTGGACTTCCCGCTGCCGATGCCGCCGGTCAGGCAAACGGTGAACGGCATCGCGGCGGGCGCGGGCTAGAAGAACTGGCGCGCGTAGTAGTCGGTGATCGGGCGCCCCCAGAAGAGCGCGATCACCCCGGCAGCGGCGAGATAGGGGCCGAAGGGGATCGGCACGTCGCGCCCGCGCCTCGCGAGCACGATCAGCACGACGCCCACGACCGCGCCGACGAACGACGATGCGAGCACCACGAACGGCAGCATCTGCCAGCCGAGCCACGCGCCGATCGCGGCGAGGAGCTTGAAGTCACCGTAGCCCATGCCTTCCTTGCCGGTGGCGAGCTTGAACGCCTGGTAGACCGCCCAGAGCACGAGGTAGCCCGCCGCCGCGCCGATGACGGCCGAGCGCAGGTCGACGAACGTCGCCTCGACGTTGAGGAGCAGGCCCAGCCAGAGGAGCGGCAGCGTGATCGCGTCCGGGAGGAGGTGCGTGTCGAAGTCGATCGCCGTGAGCGCGATCAGCGCGGCGAGGAAGAACATCGCGCCGAGCGCCGCGGCGCCGAAGCCGAAGCGCCACGCCGCGTAGCCGAACGCGATGCCGGTGACGGCCTCGACGAGCGGATAGCGGACGCCGATCTTCGCCCCGCAGGCCGAGCACTTCCCGCGCAGCGCGAGCCAGGAGACGATCGGCACGTTCTCGACGAGCCGGATCCGGTGACCGCAGGCGGGGCAGTGCGACCGCGGCGAGGCGAGCGAGAGCTTCGGCTCCTGCAAAGCGGGCTCGCCGGCGAGTTCGGCGCACTGGGCGCGCCACTCGCGCTCCATGATCTTCGGGAGCCGGTGGATGACGACGTTGAGAAAACTCCCCACGGCGAGCCCGACGATCACGGCGAGGGTCGTGAAGGCGCCCGCGTGGGCGAGGGCGTCGGGGGCGGTCACGGCGGCGTGCGGCCCGGCGCGCGGGCGTCAAAGAAGGCTGCGGGCGAGCGCCCGCAGCCCCGAAGACCCCGCCACGGCTAGACCGCCTGGCCGAGCTTGAAGATGGGCAGGTACATGGCGATGACCATGCCGCCGATGAGCGTCCCGAGCACGACCATGATCATCGGCTCCATGAGCGAGGAGAGGGCCTCGACCTGGTCGTCGACCTCCTGCTCGTAGAAGTCGGCCACCTTGCCGAGCATGGCGTCGAGCGAGCCCGACTCCTCGCCGATCGAGACCATCTGCACGACCATGTTCGGGAACACGCCCACGTTCTGCATCGCCGCGGTGAGGCTCGTGCCGGTCGAGACCTCGCTCTGGATCTGCTTGGTCGCCTGGCCGTAGACGTAGTTGCCCGAGGCGCCGCCCACCGAGTCGAGCGCCTCCACCAGCGGCACGCCGGCGGCGAACATGGTGGAGAGCGTCCGCGTCCAGCGCGCGATGGTCGATTTGCGGATGAGATCGCCGAACACCGGGATGCGCAGCGCCATGCGGTCCATGAAGATCTGCATCGCCGTGGAGCGCTTCCAGGTCTCGAGGAACCCGTACACCCCGCCGATGATGACGGCGAAGATGATGTACCAGTACTGGACGAAGAAGTCGGACACGCCCATCACGAAGAGCGTCGGCGCCGGCAGGTCCGCGCCGAAGCTGGTGAACACCTGCTTGAACGCCGGGATCACGAAGATCATGATCACCGCGGTGATGATGAACGCCACGACGATGATCGCCACCGGGTAGAAGAGCGCCGACTTGATCTTCGACTTGATGGCGAGGATCTTCTCCTTGTACGTCGCGAGGCGGTCGAGGAGCGTCTCCAGGATCCCCGCCTGCTCCCCCGCCTGCACCAGGTTGCAGTAGAGCGGATCGAAGTAGAGCGGGTACTTGCGGAAGGCCGCGGCGAGCGAGGAGCCGGTCTCGACCTCGGTGCGCAGGTCGCCGAGGAGCTTCGAGACCGCCGGGTTGGCGTGGCCCTTGCCGACGATGTCGAACGCCTGCAGCAGCGGCACGCCGGCCTTCATCATCGTCGCCATCTGGCGCGTGAAGAGCGTGATGTCCTTCTCGGTGATCTTCTTGCCGCGGCCGAGGCGCTGCTTCTTCACCTTGGTGACGAGCACGCCCTGGCGGCGCAGCGTGGCGTTCACCACCGCCTCGCCGCTCGCGCGCATCTCGCCCTTCACGACCTTGCCGGACTTGTCCTTGCCCTCCCAGACGAAGATCGCCTCCTTGACGGCATCCCTCGCCTTCAGAGCCCCTGCCACGGTCGCCATAGCGCGTCTCCCCTCTTCCCTACTCGTTCGTGACGGCCATCACCTCTTCGAGCGAGGTGACGCCCTGCATGACCTTGAGGAGCCCCGACCGGCGCAGGTCGCGCACCCCCTCGAGGCTCGCCTGGTCGGCGATCTCGAGCGCGTTGCCCCCGCGCATGATCACGCGGCGCATCTCGTCGGAGATCGGCATCACCTGGTAGATGCCGACCCGCCCCTTGTAGCCCGACCCCCGGCAGCGCTCGCAGCCGCCCGGGCCGAACGCCTGCCAGCTGCCGTCGAGGTCCTCCTCGCGGAACCCCGCCGAGAGTAAACCCTCCGCCGGGATGTTGGCGGGCACCTTGCAACTGCACAGGCGCCGCGCGAGCCGCTGCGCCGTGATCAAAATCACACTCGAGGCGATGTTGAACGCCGGGATGCCCATGTTGACGAGCCGCGTGAGCGTCGTGGGCGCGTCGTTGGTGTGCAGCGTGGAGAGCACCAGGTGGCCGGTCTGGGCCGCCTTGATGGCGATCTCGGCGGTCTCGAGGTCGCGGATCTCGCCGACCATGATGATGTCGGGGTCCTGGCGCAGGAACGCGCGCAGGGCCGCGGCGAAGGTGAGCCCGGCCTTCTCGTTCACATTGACCTGGTTGATGCCCGCGAGGTTGATCTCGGCCGGATCCTCGGCGGTCGAGATGTTCACGCCCGGCTTGTTGAGCAGGTTGAGGCACGTGTAGAGGGAGACGGTCTTGCCGCTCCCGGTCGGCCCGGTCACCAGGATCATGCCGTAGGGGCGGCCGATCGCCTCGAGCAGCGCCTGCTTCTCGTCGGGCTCGTACCCGAGCGCGTCGATGCCGAGCATGGCCGAGGAGGGGTCGAGGATGCGCAGCACGATCTTCTCGCCGTGCAGGGTGGGCAGCGTGCTCACGCGGAAGTCGATGGCGCGGTCGCGCGAGAGCACGAGCTTCATGCGCCCGTCCTGCGGCACGCGCTTCTCGGAGATGTCGAGCTTCGAGATCACCTTGATGCGCGCGGCGATCTTCTCCTTGAGCGCGAGCGGCGGCTGCGCCACGTCGCGCAGCTCGCCGTCGACGCGCATGCGGATCCGGTAGTAGCGCTCGTAGGGCTCGAAGTGGATGTCGGAGGCGCCGTCGTTGATCGCGTCGAGCATCACCTTCTGGATGAACTTCACGACCGGCGCGTCGTCGACCTCGCTCGCGCCGGCGTCGAAATCGGCCTCCCCCTCGTCGGCGAACTCGAGGTTCAGGTCCTCGTCCATCATCTGCCGCAGCGCGGCGTCGGCGGTCTGCGCCGTGCGGGCGATGGCCTGCCCGAGCTTGTCGTCCTCGACCACGATCGGGTCGATGGACATCGACGTCTGGAACTTGATCTCGTCGAGCGCCTGCGTGTTGGCCGGGTCGGAGACGGCCACCGCGAGGCGGTTGCCGCGCTTGCGCAGCGGCAGGACGCGGCGGCTCTGGATCGTCTTGCGGTCGACGAGGTCCACCGGGAAGGCGGCCGCATCGGCGGCGTCGAGGTCGAGAAGCGGCAGCCCGAACGTCTGCGAGACGAACTCCGCGACCTCGAGCGGGCTCATGCGCCGGCTCGCGAGCAGGGCTTCGATGAAGGTCCCGCCGCCGCTCTTCGCCTGGGCGTGCACGTGGGCCGCCTCGACGTCGGTGAGCCGGCCGTGCTGGACGAGCGCCCGCGCGAGCCCGGGCAGGCTGGCGAAGCTAGCGTTGACGGCCATGCCGGGTCGCCGAGGGGGTTCCGGAGGACGCGGGCGCGGAAGCCTTCATGGCGTGAAGTATGCCTTGTAAGGCGCTGACGATACTATTTTTTTTCCGGACGCGCCACAGTCGTGGCAGCCCCCTTGCGCGCCGGCCGTGACGCCTTTCACGCCGGCGCGCGGACGTGCGACGGGCGTCCGCGCGCGTGGCGCGCCGTGCGGCGGGATCAGGCCGCCGCGGTCTCGGCTGCGGCCGGCCTGAAGAGCCGGACGGTCTTCACCACGCGGTCCTGGGTCTGGACGATCTCCATCGGCACGCCGGCGATCTTCACCGAGACGCCCGCCTCGGGGATCTCCTGGAGGTACTCGAGGATCAGCCCGTTCAGCGTCTTCGGGCCCTCGAGGGGAAGCGCCAGGCCGAGCTTGCGATTGAGCTCGCGCAGCGGCGTCGCGCCCTCGACGAGGGCGGTGCCCGCCTTGTCCCAGCCGTAGCCCGAGGCGCGCAGCGGCGCCGAGGTCGTGAACTCGCCGACGAACTCCTCGATGATGTCCTCGAGCGTGACCAGCCCCTGCACCTCGCCCCATTCGTCCACGACGATCGCGACGCGCTGGCGGTTCTCCTGGAAGAACTGCAGCTGCGTGAAGACGGGCGTGTCGGCCGGGACGAAGTAGGGCTCGGCGAGCAGCGCCCTGAGCGCCTCCTTGTCGATGCCGCCGCCTTCGCGCCGCAGCGCGAGCGCCCGGCGCAGGTGCAGGATGCCGAGCACGTTGTTGAGCTCGCCGCGGTAGACCGGCACCCGGGTGTGGTAGCTGGTCGCGAGCTTCTCGGCGATCTCCTCCTCGGGGGCGTCGAGGTCGATCGCCTCGATCTGCGAGCGCGGCGTCATCACGTCCTCCACGGTGATGCGCTCGAGGTCGAACAGGTTGACGAGGATCGACTGGTGCTTGCGCGGCACGAGGTGGCTGTGCTCGAGCACGAGGGAGCGCAGCTCCTCGGGGCTCAGCCGCTGCGACTCCGCCGCGCCGCCGGGCACGATCCGCAGCAGCCGCAGGAGCAGCGACGGGAAGAGGTTCACGAACCACACCACCGGGTAGAGCACGCGCAGCAGCGGCCCGAGCACGTAGACGAGGCGCAGGGCGATCGCTTCCGGGAACGTGGCGCCGATCACCTTGGGCGTGATCTCGGAGAACACCAGGATCAGGAACGTCACCGTCGCGGTGCCGATGCCGAGCGCCCATTCGCTGTCGCCGAAGAGGCGCACCGTGACCACCCCGACGAGCACCGCCGCGGCGCTGTTCACGAGGTTGTTGCAGAGGAGGATGACCCCGAGCAGGCGGTCGGTGCGCGCCATGAGCGCGGTGGCGCGCTGCGCCGGCCGGCTGCCGAGCCGCGCGAGGTGGCGCAGGCGGAACCGGTTGAGCGCCATCATGCTCGTCTCGGCGATCGAGAAGAAGCCGGACAGGACGAGCAGCACCGCGAGGAGCGCGACGGACGCCTGGATGGAGAGGTCGCCCAAGGAGCGGCGGGGAACTCGCTATGCGGGAGCGGGCAGTATAGCCGAGGCGGTCGCGGCGCCGCGCGTCAGGCGAGGCTGCGGCCGAGGATGACCTCGAGCACGAAGCGGCTGCCGACGTACGCGAGCAGGAGCACGGCGAAGCCCGCCAGCGTCCAGTGCAGCGCCCGGCGGCCGCGCCAGCCGCGGAAGTGCCGCCCGACGAGCAGCCCGCCGAAGATGACCCAGGAGATGACGCCGAAGAGCGTCTTGTGGTTGAGCGGGAACGCGCGCCCGAAGAGCTCCTCGGAGAAGACGGCGCCGGCCGCGAGCGTCAGCGTGAGGAAGAGGAACCCGAGGCCGATGATGCGAAAGAGCATCGCCTCGAGTGTGAGCAGCGGCGGCAGCCCCGCTGCCGGGCCGCGCAGGTCGCCGCGGTGCAGCCGCCGCTCGAGCGGCAGCATCAGCGCCGCCTGCAGCGCCGCCATCGCGAAGAGGCTGTACGCGAGCATCGCGACGAAGAGGTGCAGCCGGAACTCGACGGTGCTCGTGTAGGGCGGCGCCTCGAAGCCGGGGAAGACCGGCGGCAGCAGCACCGTCGCGGCCGCGACCGGCAGCACGATCGCGAACATCCCGGGCAGGCTGTAGAAGAAGCCCTGCACCCAGTAGAACAGCACCGCGAGCCACATCATGAGCGACAGCGCGTGAGCGAAGCCGAAGCGCAGCGTGGGGCCGCCCAGGAGGTCGTGGTAGAGGAGCCACGACTGCAGTGCGAGGGGGACGAGGATCGCCGCGCGCTCCCAGGGCTTGAGCTCGGCCGCGCCGGCGCCGCCACGCCAGCGCGTGCGGAAGAAGTGCGCGCCGAGCGCCGCGTAGAGGGCGCAGGCGAGCACGTGCAGTAGAATGCTCATCGCTGCGGGAGTTTATCGCATCCCCGTCCTTCACCTCCGGTACGCCATGCTCGAGAACCTGACCCAGCGCCTCGCCAAGGTGGTGAAGACCGTCCGCGGCGAGGCCCGCCTCACCGAGTCGAACGTCGCCGACGCGCTGCGCGAGGTGCGCGTCGCGCTCCTCGAAGCCGATGTCGCGCTGCCGGTGGTGCGCGAGTTCATCGCGCGGGTGAAGGAGAAGGCGCTCGGCGAGGAAGTCGTGGGCAGCCTCACGCCGGGCCAGGCGTTCGTCGGCGTCGTGCATCGCGAGCTCGTCCACCTGATGGGCGACGCCAACGAGGATCTCGACCTCGCCGTCGCCCCGCCGGCGGTGGTGCTCATGGCCGGCCTGCAGGGCTCGGGCAAGACGACCACCACGGGCAAGCTCGCGCGGCTGCTCAAGGAGGAGCGCCGCCGGAAGCCGCTCGTCGTCTCCTGCGACGTGTACCGGCCGGCCGCGATCGCGCAGCTCCGGACCCTCGCCGCGCAGGCGGGCGTCGACTTCTTCCCTTCGCACGAGGGCCAGAAGCCGGCCGAGATCGCGCTCGCCGCCGTGGACTGGGCGCGCAAGCACTACAACGACGTGGTGCTCGTCGACACTGCGGGCCGCCTCGCGATCGACGAGGCGATGATGGCCGAGATCCGCGAGCTGCACGCCGCGGTGCATCCGGTCGAGACGCTCTTCGTCGTCGATTCGATGCAGGGCCAGGACGCGGTCAACGTCGCCCGCGCCTTCAACGAGGCGCTGCCGCTCACCGGGGTGGTGCTCACCAAGCTCGACGGCGACGCGCGCGGCGGGGCTGCGCTGTCGGTCCGCCAGGTCACCGGCAAGCCGATCAAGTTCGCGGGCGTGGGCGAGAAGCTCGGCGGGCTGGAGCCCTTCCACCCCGAACGCATGGCCTCGCGCATCCTCGGCATGGGCGACATCGTGTCGCTCGTCGAGGAGGCGAAGAAGGGCATCGACGAAGCGGAGGCCCGCAAGCTCGCCGAGAAGTTCAAGAAGGGCAAGGGCTTCGACCTCGAGGACTTCAAGGCGCAGATCCAGCAGATGAAGAAGATGGGCGGGCTCGGCGCGCTGCTCGACAAGCTGCCGGCGCACGTGCAGCAGGCCGCGGCGCAGTCGCCGCAGGCCATGGACGACCGGGCGCTGAGGCGCATCGAGGGGATCATCAACTCGATGACGCCCGGCGAGCGCGCTCGGCCGGAGCTCATCAAGGCCTCGCGCAAGCGCCGCATCGCCGCGGGCGCGGGCGTGCCGGTGCAGGAGGTGAACCGCCTCCTCAACCAGTTCGGCGAGATGCAGAAGATGATGAAGCAGGTGCAGCGCGGCGGCGTCGCCAAGATGATGCGGGCGATGAAGGGCGTGCTGCCCCGCATGCGCTGAAAGCGCGGCGCGCCGGCGCGCGCGTTTCGCATGGCGCGAAGGGCCTAGTGCCCGTGGGGCGCCTGCGCCCCCCGCGGCGCCAGCCCCGCAGCGCCCAAAGAAATCTTTTCAGGATCAGTCCCTTGGATGGCTGTGGGCCCGGGATGCGCGCCGGCGTCCCGGCGCCGCGCAGCAGCGTCCCTAGCTTGCGGCGACGCCCGGAACCCGCGTAAAATCACGGGCTTTTCCGAATCCGAACCGGGACAGAACCGATTATGGTCGTCATTCGCCTTGCCCGCGGCGGCACCAAGAAGCGCCCCTTCTTCAACATCGTCGCCGCCGATGCGCGTTTCGCGGCGGGCGGCCGCTTCATCGAGCGCGTGGGCTTCTACGACCCGAAGGCGCCCGAGGGCCGCGAGTCGCTGCGCGTCGCGCTGGACCGCGTCGAGTACTGGAAGGGCCAGGGCGCGCAGGTGTCGCCGACGGTCGCGCGCCTCGTGAAGCAGTTTGCCAAGCGCTCGGCGCAGTAGCTTCATCGTCATGGGCCGGGTGACCGGCCCCTACGGCGTGAAGGGCTGGATCAAGGTGCGGCCTTTCACCGAAACCGCCGAGAGCCTGACCCGCTACCCGGTGTGGTGGGTGGGGAAGGAGGGCGGATGGCGGGAAGTCGCGGTCGCCGAGGCCGCGGTGCATGCGGGGCAGGTGATCGCGCGGTTCGCGGAGGTTTCCGACCGCGACCGGGCGGCGGCGCTCAAGGGGTGCGAGGTCGCGCTGCCGCGCGAGGCGCTGCCGGAAACGGGCGAGGGCGAGTACTACTGGGCCGACCTGATCGGCCTGAAGGTCGCGAACCTTCAGGGCGATGAGCTCGGCGAGGTGGCGGAAGTGTTCTCGAACGGCGCGCAGGAGGTGCTGCGCGTCGTCGGTGGCGGGCGCGAGCGGCTGATCCCGTTCGTGGCGCCGGTGGTCGGAAGGGTCGATCTCGCCGCCGGGCGGATCGAGGCGGATTGGGGGAAGGACTGGTGATCCAGTTCGACTGCATCACGATCTTCCCCCAGATGTTCGCCGCCGTGACCGACTACGGCATCACGCGGCGCGCGCGGGAGGAGGGGCGCTGGAGCCTCACGCTCTGGAACCCGCGCGAGTTCGCGACCGACGCGTACCGGACGATCGACGATCGCCCCTACGGCGGCGGGCCGGGGATGGTGATGATGGCCGAGCCGCTGGCGCAGGCGATCGCCGCGGCGCAGGCGCGCGAGGCCGGCACGCCGGCGAGGGTGCTCTACCTCTCGCCGCAGGGCCGGCTGCTCGACGACGCGCTGGTGCGGCGACTCGCCAGCGAGCCGCGGCTCGTGGTCCTGGCGGGGCGGTACGAAGGCGTGGACGAGCGGCTCGTGCGGCGCTCGGTCGACGAGGAGATCTCGATCGGCGACTACGTGCTGTCGGGCGGCGAGCTCGCGGCGATGGTGCTGATCGACGCAGTCGTGCGGCAGCTGCCGGGGGTGCTCGGCGACGAGCAGTCCGCGGCGCAGGACTCGTTCGCGGCGGGGCTGCTCGACTGCCCGCACTACACGCGGCCGGAGGAATGGCGCGGCGAGCGGGTGCCGGAGGTGCTGCTGTCGGGGCACCACGCGGAGATCGCGCGCTGGCGGCTGAAGCAGGCGCTCGGCAGGACGTGGCTGCGCAGGCCGGGGCTCCTGGAGCGGCGCGGCCTGAGCGTGGAGGAAGCGAGGCTCCTCGCGGAGTTCCGCGAGGAGGCGAAGGAAGCGGTGTAGGCGCGCGCGGGCGTCCCGCGGCGCGGATTGGAACCAGGCCGGCGCGGCGCGGACCGTCCGCGGCGGGCCGGAAGCGAAGCCCGAAGGAGCAGCAAGATGAACGTGATCCAGCAACTCGAGCAGGAAGAGATCGCCCGCCTCGGGAAGGCCATCCCCGAGTTCGCGCCCGGCGACACGGTGGTCGTGAACGTGAACGTGAAGGAAGGCGACCGCAAGCGCGTGCAGGCCTACGAGGGCGTCGTGATCGGCAAGCGCAACCGCGGGCTCAACTCGTCCTTCACGGTGCGCAAGATCTCCTCCGGCGAGGGCGTCGAGCGCACGTTCCAGACCTACTCGCCGCTCATCGCTTCGATCGAGGTCAAGCGCAAGGGCGCCGTGCGCCGCGCGAAGCTCTACTACCTGCGCGGCCGCACCGGCAAGTCCGCGCGCATCCGCGAAAAACTCGCCGCGCGCGCGCAGGAAGCCGCCGCCGAGTAGCCGCGCGCGAGCGGGCGACCGAAGGGGACGCTGCTGGCGTCCCTTTTTTTCGTCCCGGATCGCGGGATCCGGCACCCGGCGCCATCCCGGGGGAGAAGCACGCCATGAAGATTCGCCTCACGACCCTCGCCTGTGCCGCCGTGGTCGCGGCGGTGCTCCCGATCCTACCGCCGGACGCCGCGGCGCAGACGGCGCCCGAAGCGAAGCCGCGGCCGAAGATCGGCCTCGTCCTCTCCGGCGGCGGCGCGCGCGGCGCCGCGCACGTCGGCGTGCTGAAGGTGCTCGAGGAGATGCGCATCCCGATCGATTACGTCGCCGGCACCAGCATGGGCTCCATCGTCGGGGGCTCGTATGCGGCCGGCATGCCGGTGGCCGAAATGGAGGCGCAGCTCGCGAGGATCACCACGGCCCGCCTGTTCACCGACACTCCGCCGCGGCGGGACATCCCGGTGCGCCGCAAGCAGGAGGATCGCCAGATCTTCTTCGGGCCGGAGTTCGGCTTCAACGGCTGGACCTTCCAGCTGCCCAAGGGCGCCATCTCCGGGATCGCGCTCGAGGCGGAGCTGCGCCGGCTGGTGCGCCGCAAGGGGCCGCGCGACTTCGACGAGCTGCCGATCCCGTACCGGGCGGTGGCCACCGACATCGAAACCGGCCTCCCGCACGTCTTCGCGAGCGGCGAGGTGGCGACCGCTATGCGCGCGAGCATGTCGATCCCGGGCGCGGTGGCGCCGGCGGAGATCGGCGGCCGGCTCTACGTGGACGGCGGGCTCGTCGACAACCTGCCCGTGGACGTCGCGCGCAAGATGGGCGCGGAGGTCGTCATCGCGGTGAACCTCGGCTCGCCCCTGCTCACGCGTGCGCAGATCACCTCGCTCGTGGGCGTGACCGCGCAGATGATCAACATCCTCACCGAGCAGAACGTGCGCGCCTCGCTCGCGTCGCTCCGCCCCGAGGACATCCTGATCCTCCCCGAGCTCGGCGACTTCTCGGCCGCCGAGTTCGACGACCTGCCCAAGGCCGTGCCGATCGGCGAGGCCGCTGCGCGCAAGGTGGCCGCGCGCCTCGCGCGCTACTCGGTCTCGCCCGAGGAGTACGCGGCCTGGAAGGCGAAGCGCGAGGGGGCCGACCCGCCCAGCGGGCGACTCGTCACCGAGATCCGCGTCGAGGGGACGCACCGGGTGAACCCGGACGTGATCGTCGCCACGATGGAGACGCAGCCGGGCGAGCCAATCGACCAGGACGTCCTCGACCGGGACCTGCGCCGCATCTACGGCCGCGGCGACTTCGAGCACGTCGGCTACCGCGTGATCGACGAGCAGTCGAAGCGCATCCTCGTGGTCGAGGCCGCCGAGAAGTCCTGGGGCCCGAGCTACATGCGCTTCGGGCTGGGGCTCTCGACCGACTTCCAGGGCGAGACCTACTTCAACCTGCTCGCGCGCTACCGCAGCACCTGGCTGAACCATCTGGGCGGCGAGTTCCGCGCCGACGCGCAGATCGGCAACCAGAACCTCCTCTCCGGCGAGCTCTACCAGCCGCTCGTGCCGAACGCGTACTTCTTCGTCGCGCCCTACGCCTCGGCCCAGCTCTACCCGGTGAACCTCTTCAGCGACGGCGTGAAGATCGCCCAGTACAACGTGACCTCCGCCGGCGGCGGGATCGACCTCGGCAGCCAGTTCACCAAGTACGGCGAGCTGCGCCTGGGCGCGATGGCCGGGCAGCTGCGTTTCAACCTCGACTCGGGCAGCCTCTTCTTCCCGCGCAGCGCGACCGTCCAGCAGGGTGCGTTCACCGGGAAGCTCTACGTCGACCAGCTCGACAGCCTGCGCTTCCCGCGGTCGGGCTACGCCGGGACCGCGAGGCTGTTCGCGTCGCGCTCGATGCTCGGCGCGGACGACCAGTACACCAAGTGGACCGTCGATGCGGTGGGCGCCGCGAGCCTCGGCCGGCACTCGCTCGCGCTCGGTCTGAGGGCGGGCGGCCGGATCGGAAGCGACCGGATCCCGTTCTACGACCAGTTCCAGTGGGGCGGATTCCTGCAGATGTCGGGCTACCGCACCGGCGAGATCCTCGCGCAGCAACTGCAATTCGGGCGGCTCGTCTACACCTACAAGCTCGCCGACATCCCGCTCCTCGAAGGGGTCTACGCCGGCGCCTCGTTCGAGGTGTCGAACGTGACGCAGCCCGCGATCCCGGGGAGCCCGAGCGGCTTCCTCAAGTCGGGATCGGCGTTCGTCGCGCTCGACAGCCCGATCGGGCCGGTCTACTTCGCCTACGGCAAGGCGTTCGACGGCGCGGCACCCAGCTCGTTCTACTTCTTCCTCGGCATCCCCTGAGCGGGCCGCGCGGCTAGCCACCGCCGGCCTCGCGCAGGAGCGTCATCTGGAAGAGGGCGTTGCGCTCCTCTTCCTCGAGCGCCGACTGGATCTCGCGGATCTTGGCGCGGTACATCGGGATGATGTTGTAGCGCAGCGCGTTCACGCGCTTCTGCGTCTTGCGCTGCTCGGTGAGCAGCCGCCAGAGCGCGGTCTCTGCCTCGCCGAGCCGCGCCAGCACCACGGCCAGCGCGGCGAGCTTCGCGCGCGCGTCGTCGAAGCTCGGGTCGGTGCCCATCAGCGCCACCGGCTCGAGCGGCAGGAGCTCCGCCTCGACCGAGGGGTATTCCACGCCCACGCTCGAGCGCGGGAGGATGCGCACCGCGAGCGCCGGCGGCAGCCCGATCGCCAGCTGGCGCAGCACGAGGCTGCCCATGCGGATCTGCGCGATCGCGAGCCAGCGGTACGCCTCCTCGAGCGCGCCCTGCGCCTCGCGTCGCAGCACGCGGTAGTGCTTCAGCCGCTCGTGCACGACGCGCGTGAGCAGCTCGCGCTTGCGCTCGAGCATCTCGTGCCCCTGCTCGAGGAAGCGCACCTGTCGCTTGAGGGCGAGCAGCGCGCTCTTGGTCGGCGCGACCTTCAGGCGTTGCTTCATGCCGGCCGGGGAAGCGTCAGCGCGCGGGCGCGGAGGACGCCAGGAGCCGCGCCGGGACGCGGCGAGGCCGTCCGGCCCGCCGGCGTCGTGCCAGCCGCATCGGCCGCCCGCCCACGGAAGGGGCGCACGCCGCGGACCGGTGGCTCGGCCGGGCGCGCCCTCCCTCGTCTCATGCGGCCGCCTCCCGCCGCGGGGCGCCGAAGCGGTGATGGCGCGCGAGCTCCTCCTCCGTGACGCGCGTCAGCACCTCCGGCGGCAGGACCGAGAGCACGTCCCACGCGATCGCCAGCGTGTCGAAGATCGAGCGGTCCTCGTTCTCGCCCTGGTTCACGAAGCGCGACTCGAACGCGTCGGCGAAAGCGAGATAACGCCGGTCGGACTCGGAGAGCTCCTCGGCGCCGATGATGGCGGCGAGGTTGCGCACTTCGAGCGCCTGCGCGTAGGACGCGAACAGCTGGTTCGCCACGTGCGGGTGGTCGTCGCGGGTGTAGTTGCGGCCGATGCCGTCCTTCATCAGCCGCGAAAGCGACGGCAGCACGGCCACCGGCGGGTAGACGTGGCGCGCGGCGAGCTCGCGCGCGAGCACGATCTGCCCCTCGGTGATGTAGCCGGTGAGGTCGGGCACGGGGTGCGTGATGTCGTCCGAGGGCATGGTCACCACCGGGATCATCGTGATCGAGCCGCGCCGCTCCTTGATGCGACCGGCGCGCTCGTAGATCTCGGCGAGGTCGGAGTAGAGGTAGCCCGGATAGCCCTTGCGCGAAGGCACGTCGCCCTTGGCGGTGGCGACTTCGCGCAGCGCCTCGGCGTAGTTGGTCATGTCGGTGAGCACGACCAGCACGTGCATGTCGAGGTCGAACGCCAGATACTCGGCCGCCGTCAGCGCGGTGCGCGGCAGGATCAGGCGCTCGATCGGCGGGTCGTCGGCGAGGTTCACGAACATGACCACCTCGCCGAGGACCCCGGAGCTCTCGAAGTCCTCCTGGAAGAAGCGCGCGTCCGCGTGCGACACGCCCATCGCGCCGAATACGACGGCGAAGCTTCCTTCCTCGCCGGGCAGCTTCGCCTGCCGGACGATCTGCGCGGCGAGCGGGTTGTGCGGCAGCCCCGAGCCCGAGAACACCGGCAGCTTCTGGCCGCGCACGAGCGAGTTCATGCCGTCGATCGCGGAGACGCCGGTCTGGATGAACTCGCGCGGATAGGCGCGCGCGGAGGGGTTCACTGGCGCGCCGTTGACCGGGCGCTTGAGCCCCGCCACCAGCGGCGGGCGGCCGTCGCGCGGCTTGCCGACGCCGTCGAAGACGCGCCCGAGGAGCTCGCGCGACAGCGGGAGCGCGTAGGGCTCCTCGAGGAAGCGCGCCCAGGTGCGCTCGAGGTCGAGGTCGTCGGTGCCCTCGAACACCTCGACCAGCACGACCTCGTTCGAGGTGCGGATCACGAGGCCGTTCCGCTTGCGGCCGCGGTGGTCGCGCACCACCACGCGGTCGCCCAGCGCGCAGCCGGGGACGTTGCGCATGAAGAGGAGGCCGCCGCGCGCCGAGCTCGCCGTGCGGAATTCCTTCTCACGCATCTGCGGCTCCGTTCGACGCTGCCGATGCGCGGCGGCAGGCCGCGACTCGCCTTGCTCGCATATGGGCGGTTCCGGGCGAGGGTGCGGGCTTCATCGCGGGGCCTCCGCCGGTCGCGCGTACTCCTTGCGCAGCGCGTCGAACGCGGCGCGGATCTCGTCGCGGCAGGCGGCGAGCCGCTCGAGCTCGTCGCTGCGGTAGAGCGACTTCCAGCGTCGCGCGCGGCTCACCACCGGGAGCTTCAGGAGCTGCTGCGCCGGGGCGCCGCTGCCGAGGAGATCGAGGCCCTCGTGGTAGACCTCGAGCATCAGGTCGAGGAGGAGATACTGCTTCCGCGGCGAGCAGAAGCTGTCCACTTCGTCGAGCGCGGACTGTTGCAGCACGCCCTCGCGCACGAGCGCCGCCGCCTCGAGCGTCCAGCGCTGCGCGGCCGACAGCGCCTCCATGCCGACGAGGTTCACGATGCGCGCGAGCTCCTCGGCCTGCGCGAGGAGCGCGAGCGCCTCGGCGCGCTTCGCCGCCCAGGCGGGGTTCACCTGCTCGTGCCACCAGCGGGCCGCCGTGGGCACGTAGCCGGAGAAGCTCTCGGTCCAGTCCACCGCCGGGTAGTGGCGCGCGTCGGCGAGGCTCTTCGACAGCGCCCAGAACGCCTGGATGATCTCCTTGGTGTGGCTGGTGACCGGCTCGGAGAAGTCGCCGCCCGGCGGCGACACCGCGCCGATCAGGGGGATCGAGCCGCTCTCGCCGCCGAGCGTCTGCACCCGGCCGGCGCGCTCGTAGAACGCCGCGAGGTGGGAGGCGAGGTAGGCAGGGTAGCCCTCCTCGACCGGCATCTGCCGCAGCCGGCCGCTCACCTCGCGCAGCGCCTCGGCCCAGCGGCTCGTCGAGTCGGCCACCATGACCACGTCGAGGCCCTGGTCGCGGAAATACTCGGCGATGGTGATGCCGACGTAGATCGACGCCTCGCGCGCGACCACCGGCATGTTCGACGTGTTGGCGACGAGCAGGGTGCGCTCCATCAGCGGCCGGCCGGTGTGGGGGTCGGTGAGCCTGGGCATGCTCTCGAGCACGTCGACGAGCTCGTTGCCGCGCTCGCCGCAGCCGACGTAGATCACGATGCGCGCGTTCGACCACCGCGCGATCTGGTGCTGGAGCACCGTCTTGCCGGCCCCGAACGGCCCGGGAATCGCCGCCTTGCCGCCCTTCACGACCGGGAAGAAGGTGTCGAGGATGCGCTGCCCGGTGAGGAGCGGCTCGGTCGCGGGGTCGCGCCGCGCGTAGGGCCGCGGCACGCGCACCGGCCAGCGGTGCGCGAGCCGGAGCTTGTGGACATGCCCGCCGGCGTCCTCGACGCGCGCGATGGTCTCCTCGACGGTGTACTCGCCCGCCGGCGCGAAATCGACGAGCCTGCCTGCGACGTCGGGCGGCACCAGGATCCGGTGCTCGATGGTCGCGTTCTCCGGCACCGTGCCGAGGACCTCGCCGCCGCGCAGCGCCGCCCCGAGCTCGAGCCCGGCGCGCGGCGTGAACGCCCACCGCCGGCCGCCGCCGAGCGGCTCGGCCGCCAGCCCGCGCTCGATCCGGTCGCCGGAGAGCGCCTCCATCGCGTGCAGCGGCCGCTGCACGCCGTCGAAGATCTGCCCGAGGAGCCCCGGGCCGAGCTCGACCGAGAGCGGATGCCCGAGCGAGCGCACCGGCTCGCCCGGCCGCAACCCGTCGGTGGGCTCGTACACCTGCACCGTCGCGTCGTGCCCGTCGCGCCCGATCACCTCGCCGGTGAGGCCGAGCTCACCGACGCGTACCTGCTCGCCGATCACCGCCTCGGGCAAGCGCACCGTGAGGATCGGGCCGTTCACTTCGAGGATCTCAGCCATGGAACACCGTCTCCATGTGCGGCACGGCGGCGAACAGGCGCTCGAGGACCAGCGCGTGCACCGCGTCGCTGAGGCGGTCCAGCCGGCCCTCGAAGGTGTTGTCGATGCGCACGTGGTTTGCCGGCGTGCGCACGATCACGCCGCCCGAGACCTCGAGCGCCACGGACGAGAGCGTCACGTGCTTGTCGGGCACCGCCGCGGCGGCGAACGCGTCCCAGCGCGCGCCGAAGCGCTCGCGGTCGCGGGCGTTGAGGTCCGCGACCAGCGCCTTGCCGTCGAGGCGCTCCGCGGCGGCGGTGAGCAGCGCCGCGAGCACCGCCGCGTAGCGCGCCTCGTCGCCGGCGAGGCGGGCGAGCTCGCCCTTGACAGCGCCGACGACCGTTTGCACCAGCGTCCAGCGCAGGCGGTCGAGCTCGCCCTGCATGCGGATCTCCGCGGCCTGCACGCGGCGGCGGAAGAGCCGCTCCGCATCCGCTTTCGCGGCGAGGATCTCGCGCTCCTCGGCAAGGCGCAGCCGGTGGGCGACGTCGGCGAGGATGCGGTCGCGCTCGGCCGCGGCCTTCTCGAGGTGCTCGCGCACGAGCTCGCGCGCGCGCGCGAGGAGGGCGTGCTCGAGGTTCCTGACCTGGGTCTCGGGGTTCATCGTCTGGGTGCAGCGTCGTTCAGCGTTCTCGGGGAGATCCGCGCGCCCGGCCGCGACTCGTCTTGCCCGGGGTTCATGTTCCGGCTTCGGCGTCGAGCGCGCCCGGGCCGAGGATGGCGCGCACGAGCTGGTCCACTGCCGGCGCGTAGGTGCCCGGCGCGGCGAGCGGCGGGATCTCGGTGACCACGATCCGCCCGCCCTCGCTGCGCACCTGCTCGAGCCACGGCCCGCGGCCGGCCGCGAGGTGGTGCTCGAGCAGGACGAGCGCCTTGTCGCCCGCGCGCACCATCTCCGCCAGCACCCGCTCGACGGTCTCGTGCGTCGCGTCCGGATGCGTCTCGAGCCCGATCAGGCGGAAGCCCTCCATCAGCGGCGCCTGTCCCAGGGCGACGAGGCGGGTCGGTGCGCTCATGGCCGACTACTCCCCTCAGATCCGGCCGAGCATCAGGATGCTCACGACCAGGCCGTAGATCGCGATGCCCTCCGCGAGGCCGAGATAGACGAGGGTGCGGCCGAACATCTCGGGCTTCTCCGCGAGCACCGCGAGCGCCGACGAGCCGACCGGGCCGAGCGCGATCGCCGCCGCGATCGAGGCGAGCGCGGTGGGGATGCCGACCCCGATGAGCGCGAGGCCCTTGCCGATCGACACCTCGGCAGCGCCGGCGGTCGCCGGCGTCTGCGCCGCCACTTCGCCGACGCCGAGGAACACGACGCCGGCGAGCGCGAGCGCGAAGAGCCCGAGGTTGGCGGCCACGGCGCCGCGCAGGAGCCGCGGCGGCGCGGCGAGCCGGCCGCGGCCGAGCTCGAGGGCGATGCCGAGGACGATCATCCCGACCACGGCGGCGGTCATCAATCCGACGAGGAAGAGCATTTCAGGCTCCTTTTGGGTGGTTGTTGCGGTGGGCGCGCAGGAGGAGCGGGTGGAACTCCCGCCCGTCGCCGCTGAAGAAGCGCGAGAAACCCTCGTAGTACTCGAGCCGCAGGGCCTGGATCGCGACGATCGCCCCCTCGAGCACCATGATGAACACGTTGCCGACGACGATCGCCGCCCAGCTCGCCGCGCCGCCGAGCATGTCGGCGATGGCGAACACCGCGGCCGCGAGCGCGACGTGGTTCAGGCTGAACGCGCCGACGCGCATGAAAGAAAGGGTGTTGGCGAAGAAGCCGATGAGCGCCTCGAAGGTCTCGATGGCGGCCACGAGCACCCGCTCGGGGGGCTTGCCCTGCTGCTCGCGGAACGCGTGGCGGAAGATCGCCGCGGCGCCGAGCGCGATCATCGCCGCCGGCAGGTAGCCGAACGTGCCGCCGCGCGCCACCGAGACGAGCCCGATGACGGCGCCGAGGTAGAGGACGAGCCCGGCCGCGCCGCCGGCGTCGGAGAGCGCGGCCGCGAGGCCGTGCTCGACGTAGAGGTTGTGCACGCGGATGAGTGAGGCGATCACGATGAAGCCGATGCCCCAGAACACCGCCACCGCTAGCATGCGCAGCGGGTCGGTGAGCGGCGCGACCCACACCGGGTGGATCCAGCCCTCGTAGCCGAAGACGCTGCCGTAGAGGAACCCGAAGGCCATCGAGGCGATACCGCAGGCGACCGCGAGCACGCGCGCCGGGGCGAGCCGGCCGCGCAGGAACGCGCCGGCCGCCGCCAGCACCGCGCCCTGGCCGACGTCGCCGAACATCATCCCGAACATGAGCACGAACGACACCGCGAAGAGCGCCGTCGGGTCGATCTCGCCGTAGCGCGGCACGCCGTAGGTGTGCACGAGGGTCGCGAATCCCTTGAGCAGCTGCGGCGTGCGCACGATCGACGGCACCAGGCTGCGCTCGCCGGGCTCGGGATCGCGCAGCTTGAGGAGATGAGGGTGCTTCAGGCGCGCCGCGAGCGCGGCCCTGAGCGCTTCGGCGTCGCGCGCCGGGAGCCAGCCGGTGATGAGCGTCAGCCCGCCGCGCCCGCGCAGGGCCTTCTCGACGAGGTCCGCGTACGGGGCGGCGAGCGCGAGCGTCGTCTCCGCCGCCTCGATCTCCTGCCAGTGCGCGTGCCACACCGCGTCGCGCGCCTCGCGTGCCGCCTTTTCCTCCGCGGCGAGCGCCGCGAGCCTGCGGTCGAGGTCCTCGCGCGCCCGCTCCGGGTGCGTGCGCAGCTCCGGCGGCACCTCGATGCCGCGCCAGCCGGCGGTGGCGAGGAGCGAGGCGATCTGCACCTCGTGGCCTGCCGGACCCACCACGATCGCCCGCGCCGCGCCTTCGGACTCGCCGAACACGTCGATCACGAAGCCCGCGAGCGCGAGCGCTTCGCGCAGGCGCGAGACGTTCGCCGCCGGCAGGCTGCCGAGCCGGACGTCGAGGAAGCGGTGCTCGGCGAGGAGCGCGCCGAGGTCGACGTCGAGGTCCGCGAAGGTGGCGAGCGTGGCCGAGAGCTGCGCGATGTGCGCGCGCGCCTCCTCGATCGCGCGCAGCTTCTCGGCGCGCTCGAAGCACGCCGACCAGATCTCGGCGAGCCGGGCGTCGAGCTCGACGAGCTGCGCGAGCGCCACGGGCTGCGGCGCCGGCGGCATGCGCACCTCCGGCGTGACGCCCGCGAACGCGACGATGCGGTCGAGGCGGCTCCGCGCGGAGAGGTAGACGTCGCGGTAGCGCGTCTCGGACACGTCCGGCAGGTCGAGCTTCAGGCCCTCGGCCGCGTCCGGGCAGAACGACCCGAGCCCGGCGAGCGCGAGCGATGCCGCCGGCGCGTCCTCGCGGACGAGCCACAGCGATACGTGCTGCATGGCGAGTGGCCTAAGCACTGGCTGCCTCCGCGGGGCGGCGCCCGGTAAGCGCCGCGCGCGCGAGCTCGTCGGGCAGGCCGAGCTGCTTCGCCTTCACGACGCCGCGCAGCACCATGAGGTCGCCGGCGCGCAGCAGGACGTACGCGAACGCCCGGATGAAGCTCGAGGGCGAGCGCCGCAGCACCTCGCGCGCCACCGCGCGGACGCTGGCGTCGGCGCGCCGCGCGACCTCGTCGATCGCGAGGGCGCCCTGGAAGCGCCGGCCGAGCGGGCGCGGCAGCGCCGCGACCGCTTCGGCCACGCCGGCCGCCGCGGTGAGCCGCTTCAGGTGGCGGGCGACGAGGTCGTAGCCCGCCGGGATCAGCAGGTAGTAGGTCTCGGCGGGCGGGAGCCCGTAGACGAAGCGGTAGCGCAGCAGCCAGACGAGGTTCGTGCCGTCGATGATCGCGGCCATCAGGCGCCGGAACGCGGCCGGGTCGATGGTCTCGAGCACCGCGGCGCGTTTCGCGAGCCCGCTGTAGAAGCGCCGGTCGAACGACGTGTCGAGGAAGAAGAGGTCGCGCCCCTGTTCCAGCACGCGCCGCGCCTGCGTCGCGAGCTCCGCGAACGGCGTCGCCTCGAGCAGCCGCAGCACCTCGGCGGCGCTGTCGGCGCGCAGCAGCGCCTCGAGCGGCAGCGCCGCGAACGGCCCCATGTCGAGGAGCTCGCCGCGGATCGCCGCGGCGGGCTCGCCGGCGATCCGCCCGCGCAGGATCGCCTTCAGGTTGAAGAGCTCGAGCGCGTGCGTCCAGTAGAGCAGGAACTCGCGGTGCTGCCGGCTGCAGGGGCGCGCGAGCACCAGGATCTCGTCGAGGAGGATCGAGAGCCGGCGCTGCTCCATGAAGCGCGGCAGCTCCTCGGTATCGGCGGCGGCGAGCGCCCCGGCCCCGAGCGCGGCGAGCAGGGGCTCGATCTCCGCGAGCGGCGTCTCGATCGCTTTCTCGACCATGCCCGGCCCGACGAGCCGCCGGGACATCAGCGTCACCCGCGTGTTGAGGTAGGGACGCCCGACGCTGCGGAACACGGCCGCCCCCGTCAGTTGCGCTGCGGGTCGAGGAGCAGCGCGACCGCGGCATCGACGGCGGCCGCCTCGCGCGCCTCGGCCTGCGCGCGCAGCGCCCGGCCGCGCTCGTCGTACTTCTTGCGCAGCTCGGCGATCGCCGTCGCCGCCCGCTCTTCGGCCTGCTTGAGGTAGGGCGCGCGCAGCTCGGCGATCCCGGCGGCGAACTGCGCCTCGGCGCGCCGCGCCTGCTCGAGCGCCTCGCCGATCGTGCGCTCGCGCTCGGCGCTCGCGCGCGCGACCTCGGCATCGGCCTGGCGCTCGGCCTCCAGCAGCCGCTTCAGTGCGTCTTCCATCGCCTCCTCGCTCGTGCGTCCCGCCGCCGGCTCAGCGAGTCGATGCAAGCGGGGCCGCAGCCCCTTGCGAATCTCCGCATCCCGTGACGGGAAACGCGCCTTTCGCTCCGGCGAATGCCGTCGGCGAGCGGCGCTTCGGTGTGGCTTGCGCGTTTCGCACCGCGCTGCCGGGCCCGCGTCCGGGGCGCGGGTCATCGGCGGCCGACCGGCCGTCAGGGCGTCACCGTGATCTCGAGCGCGTTCCCATCCGGGGTCAACAGGTGCACCGCGCATGCGATGCACGGGTCGAAGCTGTGGATCGTGCGCAGGATCTCGAGGGGCGCCTTCGGATCGAGGAGCTTCGTGCCCTTGAGCGCCGCCTCGTAAGGGCCGTCCTGCCCCTTGGCGTCGCGCGGCCCGGCGTTCCAGGTGGAGGGCACGACCGCCTGGTAGTTGGCGATCTTCCCGTCGCGGATGACGACCCAGTGGCCGAGCGCGCCGCGCGGCGCTTCCATGAAGCCCGCGCCGCGCGCCTCCCTGGGCCACGACGAGGGGTGCCACAGCTCCGGGTTGAAAGTCCGCAGGTCGCCGGCCTTGATGTTCGCCATCAGCGCGTCGTACCAGCCCTGCATCGCGTCGGCGATGATCTTCGTCTCGAGCGTGCGCGCCGCGGTGCGGCCGAGGGTGGAATAAAGTGCCGCGATCGGCGCGTCGAGTTTCTCGAGGGCGTAGTCGACGAGCTCCTTCGCCTGTGCGTTCCCCGTGGCGTAGAGCATCAGCACGCGCGCGAGCGGGCCGACCTCGACCGGCCGGCCCTTGTAGCGCGGGCTCTTGAGCCACGAGTAGGAGGCGTCCACGTCGAGGTGCTCGTACGGCGGCTTCGGGCCGGAGTACTTGAGGGTCGTCTCCCCGGCGTAGGGATGCAGGCCCCGGTCCTTGCCGACGGAGTAGTCGTACCACGAGTGCGCGACGTATTCCTCGATCTCGCCGGCGGCGTGGAGATCCACCGGCTCGACTTTCGCGAGGTTGCGGTCGAGGATCACGCCGCGCGGGATCATGAACGTCGACGTGTCGAAGATCGACTTCGACGGGAACTCGCCGTAAGTCATGAAGCTGCCGATGCCCTCGCCGATCGCGAACCAGTCCTTGTAGAAGGAGGCGATCGCCAGCGTGTCGGGCAGGTACACCTGGTCCACGAACGACCGCATGGCCGCGATGATCTCCTGCACCCTCTCGAGGCCGACAATGTTCGTCGCGGTGGCCGCCTCGCCGCCCCGGAAGGCGGCCGGGCCCGCCTGGCCGGCCGGGTTCAGGCTGAGCGCGCTCGGCACCCCGCCCACGAGGAAGTTCGGGTGCGGGTTCTTCCCGCCGAAGATGGCATGGAGCTGCGCGACCTCGCGCTGCCAGGCGAGCGCTTCGAGGTAGTGCGCCACCGCCATCAGGTTCGCCTCGGGCGGGAGCCGGTAGAGCGGGCTTCCCCAGTAGCCGCCCGCGAAGATGCCGAGCCGGCCGCCCTCGACGAAGCGCTTCAGCTTCGCCTGCACGTCGGCGAAATACCCCGGCGAGCTCTTCGCATGGGCGGAGATCGACTGCGCGAGCGCCGAGGTCTGCTTCGGGTCGGCCTTGAGCGCCGAGACCACGTCCACCCAGTCGAGCGCGTGCAGGTGGTAGAAGTGCATGACGTGGTCGTGCACGTACTGCGCGCCGATCATCAGGTTGCGGATGAGCTCGGCGTTGGGCGGGATGCGGTACTTGAGCGCGTCCTCGACCGCGCGCACCGACGCGATGCCGTGCACGAGGGTGCACACGCCGCAGATGCGCTGCGCGAATGCCCAGGCGTCGCGCGGATCGCGGCCGCGCAGGATGATCTCGATGCCGCGGACCATCGTGCCGGCGCTCGAGGCGCGGGTAATGCGCCCGTCCGCGTCGATCTCGGCCTCGATGCGCAGGTGGCCCTCGATCCGGGTCACCGGATCGACGACGACGCGCTGGGTGTTGGCGCTCATTCGGGTCTCCGCGACGGTGTCACCGGGAGGGCACGAAGCACCGCCGGCCGCCATCGACCGGTCCCGCGCGATCCGCGGCCCGACCTCCGTGCGGGCAAGTCTCGCAAGGTGTCATCCCTGCGCCCCTCCGCTTCCTCTGCGGCCTCTGCGTTGAAGCCTTTCATTCGCCGTCAGACAGGTTCTCCGCGACGAGCTCGAGCAGGCTGCCCATCTCGCGCTCGGACTTGAAGTGCGCCTGGCCGTCGTCGAACGTCTGCCGGCAGTTCGCGCAGGTGGTGACCGCCAACTCGGCGCCGGTCTTCTCGATCTGCTCCATCTTGAGCTGGTACACCTTGTACCGCAGCCGGTCGGCGCGGTGGATGGTGACGACGCCGCCGCCCCCGCCGCAGCACCAGTTGAGCCCCTTGGCAGGCTCCATCTCGCGCAGCTCCACGCCGAGCGCCTCGAGCACGATGCGCGGCGCCTCGACGGCGCCGCCGCGCCGCACGATCTGGCACGGGTCGTGGAAGGTGACGCTCTTCGCCACCTTCTTCAGCCGCAGCTTCCCGGAGCGAATGTTGTCGGCGAGGAACTCGGCGATGTGCTGCACCTCAAACGGCAGCGGCCGGCCGAGCATGTTCGCGCCCATCCAGCGCAGCGCCGTGTAGGCGTGGCCGCACTCCGGCAGCACCACGGTCTTCGCGCCCGCGGCGATCGCGGCGTCGATGAGCTTCATGGTCATCTTCTTCTGCCAGGCGGTGTTGCCCGAAAGGAGGCCGAAGTTGGTCGCCTCGTAGCCGTCGGTGCGGAAGGTCCAGTCGACGCCGAGGCGGTTCAGGATCCTCGCGGTGGCGACGATCGAGTCGGGGTACTTCATGATCTCGATCGAGGACATCGTCACCACGACGTCGGCCTTCGGCTTGTCGAGCGGGATGTCGATCTCGTGGTCGTCCGCGAGCCATGCGACGCGGTCCGCGAACACTTTCGGCGTCGCGCCCAGGGGGCTGCCTTCGCGCGCGCCGCGCTCCGCGACCGCCCACAGCTCGTGCGGGACCAGGCCCGCCTGGAACATCCCGTGGCGCGCCTGCGAGACCAGGCTCGCGATGTCGATCCCCATCGGGCAGATGAGCGAGCAGCGGCCGCAGACGGTGCAGGTGTCGTAGAGCAGCTCCTGCCACTCGGCGAGCTCCGCCACCGTCACCTTCGGCTTCAGGTTGAGCGTGCGGTAGATCCAGGCGAACGGGCCGTACTCGCGCTTGTAGGCCTGCTTGAACGGCTCGAGCTTCCAGATCGGCGTGTGCCGCGGGTCGCCCGAGACGTGGTGGAAGTGGCAGGCCTCGGCGCACATGCCGCAGTGGATGCACGACTCCATGTAGATCGCGGCGGTCCGGCCGAAGTCCTTCACGAAGTTCTGCATCGCGCGCGCGACGCGCTCGGCCTCGGACATCTCGCCCTGCACGTCGTAGCGCACCTCGGGCTTCTTCACCGACACGCGCGCCCCCTCGAGCTCGAGCGGATGCTTCTCGTCCGCGGCCGTGGCGCTCATAGCGTGGCCCCCTTGCGCTCGAACAGCATGCCGGTCGATCCGCGCGCGGCGAAGATGGTGAACGCGTGCATCAGTTTCCCGAACGGGAACCAGACCATGAGCAGCTCGACCGAGAGGAGGTGCAGGGCGAGCAGCGTCTGGTACGGCGCGCCGATGTGGCTGTAGGCGGCCATCCCGGTCGCGATCGGCGCGATGGTCACGAACCAGCTGAAGTAGTCGTCGAAGTTGGAGATCAGCCGCTTCACCGGGTTCACCAGGCGGTGGACGAGGACGGCGATCAGGGCGGCGACCGAGACCGCGCTCGCGAAGTAGATGATCCCGCCGGGCAGCGTCGGCCACGCGACGCCGAAGACGCCCTTGAACGTGACGCCGAGGAGCCCCTGGGCGACGTCGGCGAAGAAGAGCACGTGCGGCAGGTAGAAGAAGAGCGCGACCAGGAACCCGATGTGAAAGACGTAGCCCATCACCTCGGTGAACGCGGTGCCGCCCAGGAACTCCTTGCGCGGCCAGGAGCGGAGCACGATGAGGCGCAGGCCCTTCCACTTCGCGGCGACGCGCGGCGCCGAGAGGTCGGGCTTGCGGCGCAGCAGCGCGACGCCCACGAGCCGCCACAGGACGCCCGCCACGAAGATGGCGGTGGCCCACTGCATCCCCGGGCCGCGGGCGAAGGCGAGGAGATCCATGTTCAGCCCTCCGGTTTCCTGTCCGCGGGCGCCGCCGCTTCCTTCACGAAGCGGTCCTGCCGCCGGCGCGCCGCCCACGCCGCGGCGGCGCCGAGCGCGACGCCCGCGGCGGCGGCGGCGCCGACGGTCTTCGCGCTGCCCCAGTCGGCGGCGGCGAGCGGGCGGTAGAAGCTCCCCCGGTCCCAGAAGTCGGGCTCGGAGCAGCCGAGGCAGCCGTGCCCGGACTGGATCGGGAAGCTCGTGCCCGCGTTCCACTTCAGCGTCGCGCAGGCGTTGTAGGTCACCGGGCCCTTGCAGCCGAGCTCGTAGAGGCACCAGCCGCTGCGGGCGCCCTCGTCGTCGAAGGTCTTGGCGAACCGGCCCTGGTCGTAGAACGGGCGGCGGTAGCAGCGGTCGTGAATGGTCTCGCCGTAGAACGCCTTGGGGCGGCCGAGCGGGTCGAGCTCGGGGAGGTTGCCGAAGGTGAGGTAGTGCGCGAGCACGCCGGTGATCACGACGGGGATCGGCGGGCAGCCGGGCACGTTGACGATCGGCCGGTCCTTCACCACCGCGCTCACCGGCACCGCCTGCGTCGGGTTCGGGGCGGCCCTGGGGATGCCGCCGTACGACGAGCAGGTGCCCACGCAGATGATCGCGGCCGCGCCCTGCGCCGCCTCTTTCAGCAGTGCGAGGTTCGACCTGCCGGCGGTGCACGAATACGCGCCGTCCTCGACGAGCGGCACCGAGCCGTCCACGATGAGGAGGTATTTCCCGAAGTTCTCCTTCATCGCCGCGGCGAGCACCGCCTCGGCCTGGTGGCCGGCGGCCGCCATGAGCGTCTCCTGGTAGTCGAGCGACACCAGGTCGAAGATGAGGCTCTCGAGCGTCGGCGTGTGCGAGCGCGTGATCGACTCGGTGCAGCCGGTGCACTCCTGGAAGGGCAGCCAGATCACCGACGGGCGCTCTCGCGTGGCGATCGCTTGCGCCATCGCCGGGCCCGCCGCTGGCGGGAGCGCCATCATCGAGGCGAGCGCCGTGCAGAACTTGAGGAACGCGCGCCGGCTCACGCCCGCTTCGGCGAGCCGCTCGCCGATCGTCTTCGCCGGGTTCATGCGAGGGCCTCCGCCGCGGGCGCGGCGACGATCGCGGCGAGCCGTGCGGCCCCCGCTGCGGCGTCCTCGCGCGCTGCAGCGATGATCGCCGGCACGGCCGCGACCTCGATCAGCTCCGCGACGACCTCGCCGAGGGGGTTGCGGTGGGTCACCCACCACACGCCCGCGAACGCGGTCTCCTCGACCGAAGACGCGCCTGCCGCCTCGATCACTGCGCTCACTTCGCCGCGTCCGAGCGTGCCGCGCAGCCAGTCGACATCGGCGGGCGAGAGCGGCATCGCGGCGAGATCCACCGCGCCGCCTGCGCCCGATTCGGCGAACCGCTCCGCGAGCGCGGCGACTTCGGCGAGCACCGGGCGCGCGTTGCCGGTGAGGACCGCCGCGGGCGCGCGCTCGAACCGCAAGGGAAACACCTCGTCCTGCACCGTCCGCCTCCGCACGCCGATCCGGCCTTCGACAAGCTCCTGAAGAGGACTCCCTGCACGTCCGCAAGCGCCCGCGGGTGTCGCTCCGGGAGGGAAGCGTCTGCTTCCCGATGTCCGGGGCAGGGGCCGCAGGGAACGTATCCGCCGCGTCCGGCACTTCGCTCGTCACAGTCTCCGTGAGGGGGCAAGTCGCCGTTTGACTTAGATCAACCGCCCATCCGCCGGGGCTCCGCGCGGCGCGGGCTTGCTGCAGTGCACGGCGGGCGCGAGAATCGGCCCGTCCCCAAGCACCGCTTGCGCCAATGGCGAGCCCCGAAGCGCCGCTCGGCCGGGAAGTCCCGTGTCCCGAGCGCTACGACCCGACGCTGCTCTTTCCGATCGCCCGGGACGAGGGTCGCGCGAGGCTCGCGCTCGCGGGCGCGTTGCCGTTCACGGGCGTGGACGTCTGGAACGCGTACGAGCTCTCGTGGCTCGGGCCGAAGGGCAAGCCCGAGGTGGCGCTCGCGACGGTGTCGGTCCCGTGCGAGTCGCCTGCGATCGTCGAGTCGAAATCGTTCAAGCTCTATCTCAACGCGTTCAGCCAGACCGTCTTCGCGGACGCGGCCGCGGTGCGCGCGGCGATCGCGCGCGACGTCGGCGCGGCCTGCGGGGCGCCGGTGTCGGTCGTGCTCGCGAGCGCGGCGGCGCCGCTCGAGGCCCGCCCGCTCGAGGGCGAATCGCTCGACGCCGTGGACGTCGCGATCGCGGATTACCTGCCCAATCCGGCGCTGCTCGCCGCGCGCGGCGAGGCGGTCGAGGAAACGCTGGTGTCCGACCTCCTGAAATCGAACTGCCCGGTGACAGGCCAGCCTGACTGGGCGAGCGTCCAGGTGCGCTACCGCGGGCCGCGCATCGACAGGGCGGGGCTGCTCGCCTATGTCGTCTCCTTCCGCGGGCACGCCGACTTCCACGAGCATTGCGTGGAGCGCATCTTCGTCGACATCGCCGCCCGCTGCCGCCCCGAGCGGCTCTCGGTCTACGCGCGCTACACGCGCCGCGGGGGGCTCGACATCAACCCCTTCCGGACGAACTGGGAGCCGGCCGCGCCGCCGAACGTGCGCACGCCGCGGCAGTGACGCCGCCGCTCAGGCGCGCGCGAACCGCGCGTCGGCCGGCGTCGCGCCGGGGAGCATCCGCGCGCGGCCGTTCGCGGCGAGGTGCTCGAGCAGGAGGAACGCGCCCTCGACGTCGTCCGACCCGGCGGCGCGCGCGAGCGCCGCGGCGCTCCTCGGCTCGTCGCCGAGCGCCGCGGCGAGGCTCGCCTGCAGCGCGAGGATGCCGGC
Source organism: Burkholderiales bacterium (assembly GCA_026417035.1). Lineage (GTDB taxonomy): Bacteria > Pseudomonadota > Gammaproteobacteria > Burkholderiales > SG8-39 > JAOAEA01. The sequence continues at coordinate 14,178 of JAOAEA010000010.1, read as the reverse complement.
GGCCGCCTTCTTTCCGGCCTCGACCCCCGGCTGGTGGTAGGCGTTGATCCCCACGAGCGAGGCATAGAGCCCGACCGCGCGCTCGAACAGCGCGATCAGCGCGCCGAGGCGCCTCGCGTCCACGCGCGGCAGCGTCACCGTGAGCGTCGGGCGGCCGCGCTCCCCGATCGCCTCGCGGGTGCCGAGCAGGAAGGCGTGGAGGTAGTCACCCGAGGTGATGCCCGGCTCCACTTCGAGGGCATCGCTGCCGGCCTCGAGCACCCGCACGAGTGCGAGGAAGAAGTTCGGCACGCCGTCGCGCAGCTGCTGCACGTAGGCGTGCTGATCGGTCGAGCCCTTGTTGCCGTACACGGTGAGGCCCTGCTCGACCACACGCCCGGCGAGGTCCTCGCGCTTGCCGAGCGATTCCATGACGAGCTGCTGCAGGTAGCGGGCGAGCAGCGCGAGCCGGTCCTTGTAGGGGATCACGACCATGTCCTTCGCGCCGCGGCCGTCCGTGGCGTGGAACCACGCGGCCGCCATCAGGGCCGCCGGGTTGGCGCGCACGTCCGCCGCGCGCGTCGTCTCGTCCATCGCCGCCGCGCCGGCGAGGAGAGCGTCCACGTCGAACCCCTGCAGGGCGGCGGGCAGGAGGCCCACCGCGGAGAGCTCGCTCGTGCGGCCGCCGACCCAGTCGAACATCGCGAAGCGGGCGAGCCAGGCGGCGGCGTGGCGCTCGAGCTGCGAGCCCGGCATGGTGATCGCCACGGCGTGGCGCGCGAAGTCGAGGCCGGCGCGCCGCCAGGCATCCTCGGCCGCGAGCATGCCGTTGCGCGTCTCCGGGGTGCCGCCGCTCTTGCTGGTGACGATCGCGAGCGTCGCGTCGAGCCGGCCGGAGAGCGCGGCGAACGTGCGCGCGATGCCGTCGGGGTCGGTGTTGTCGACGAAGTGCACGCGCATGCGGTCGGTCGCCGGGCTGCCGAGCGCGTCCGCGACGAGCTGCGGCCCGAGCGCCGAGCCGCCGATGCCGACCGCGAGCACGTCGGTGAATCGCGGCGCGCGCTGCGGACGGACGCGACCCGCGTGCACGTCGGCGGCGAAGGCCTTGACCGCGCCCACCGCTGCCTCGATCTCGCGCGCGATCGCCGCGGTCGGCGCGAGGCGCGGCGCGCGCAGCCAGTAGTGGCCGACCATGCGCCGCTCGTCGGGGTTCGCCACCGCGCCCGCCTCGAGCTCGCGCATCGCCGCGAAGGCGCGCGCGAACGCCGTGCCCATCGACGCGAGCCACGCCTCGTGAAAGCCCATGCGGCTCGCGTCGAGCGCGATGCCGGTCGCCGCGCAGCACGCGCGCAGGGCGTTGAACCGCTGCCAGTTCCCCATCGTCAGTCCTTCGCCAGCTCTTCGCAGAGCCGGTCCATGAACGCCTCGCACTGCGCGAGCGCGATCCACTCGTTCGGCTTGTGCGCCTGCTCGATCGAGCCCGGGCCGCAGATGATCGACGGGATGCCGATCGCCTGGAACAGCCCGGCTTCCGCAGCGTAGCCCACCCGGGCGAAGCCCGCGCGGCGCGCGAGCACCTGGCCGAGCCGCGCGAGCGCCTCGCTCTCGTCGGTCGCGAGGCCGGGGATCTCGGACTTCGTCTCGATCACGACCTCCGCCTCCGGCGCGACGCGCCGCATCTCGGCGAGCACGACGCGCTCGGCGTAGTCGCGGATCTCGCGCTCGAGCGCGTCGGGATCGGCGCCGGGCAGGTGGCGGAGCTCGAAGTCGAAGACGCACTCGCGCGGCACGACGTTCGGCGCGCTGCCGCCGCGGATCGTGCCGGTCTGCAAGGTGGTGAACGGCACCTCGAAGCCGTGCTCGCGCGCCTCGGTCGCCGCGAGGCGGTCGGCGAGGTGGCGGATGTGCACGACGAGCTTCGCCGCGTGCTCGACGGCGTTCACACCCCGGGGCGTGAGCGCCGAGTGCGCCTCGCGGCCGCGGACCGTGCAGCGGTAGGTGCGCTTGCCCTTGTTGGCGATCACCACCTGCATGAGCGTCGGCTCGCCGACGATGCATCCGGCCGCGGTGATGCCGTTCGCGACGAGGTCGGCGATCAGGCCGCGCACGCCGAGGCAGCCGACCTCCTCGTCGTAGGAGAGCGCGAAGTGCACCGGCGCCCGGAGGCGGGCGGCGGCGAAGCGCGGCGCAGCGGCGAGCGCGACGGCGAGAAAGCCCTTCATGTCGCAGGTGCCGCGGCCGTGGATGCGGTCGCCCGCGAGCGTCGCGACGAACGGGTCGGAGTCCCAATCCTGCCCGTCCACCGGCACGACGTCGGTGTGGCCGGAGAGAACGATGCCGCCGCGCGCGCCCGCGCCGACGGTCGCGAAGAGGTTCGCCTTGCGCCCGCTCGCGTCCCAGGTGAGCCGCGTGCTAGCGCCGAGCGCGGCGAGGCGGTCGCGCGCCCACTCGATCAGGCCGAGGTTCGACTCGCGGCTCGTCGTGTCGAACGCGACGAGTTGCCGGAGCGTTTCCCAGGTGTCGTCGCGGATGGGCAGCTTGGGGGCGGGGTCCATCGTCTTGCAGGCCGGGAGCGGAACCGCAAAAAGCGCGAAACTCACGAAGCCGCGCAAAAGGCGAGCGCGACGCTGCCCGGGCTCGGTCCCGGGCCGGTGAGGGCCGGCTGCTTCTCGCACGCGATGGCCTGCGAAAGCTTCGCGCCCTTCGCGCTATTGCGGTTCGGCCGTGACGTCGAGGAAGCACGCCGCAAACCGCCCTGGCGCCACCTCCGCGAGTTCCGGCCGCTGCATTCTACAGCGCGGCATCGCGTGCGGGCAGCGCGGATGGAAGTGGCAGCCGGGCGGCGGGGCGAGCGGCGAGGGGATCTCGCCGCGCACCGCCGCGAAGCGCTTGCGCCGTACTTCGAGGCGCGGCATCTCGGCGAGCAGCGCCCGCGTGTAGGGGTGCCGCGGCGCGGCGAAGAGCGCCTCCGCCGGCGCGCTCTCCACGATGCGGCCGAGGTACATGACGGCGACGCGGTCGGCGAGGTAGCGCACCACGCCGAGATCGTGGCTGATGAAGAGGTAGGCGAGGCCGAGGTCGCGGCGCAGCGCTGCGAAGAGGTTGAGCACCTGCGCCTGGACCGAGACGTCGAGCGCCGCGACCGCCTCGTCGCAGACGAGGAGCTCCGGACGCACCGCGAGCGCGCGGGCGATGCCGACGCGGGCGCGCTGGCCGCCCGAGAGCTGGTGCGGGTAGCGGCGCGCGACCGAAGCGTCGAGGCCGACGCGCTCGAGCAGCTCCGCGACATACCCGCGCCGCCCCGCTCGCTGCACCAGGCCGTGCACGACCGGCGCCTCGCCGACGAGCTCCGCGACGCGCATGCGCGGGTTGAGCGACGCGAGCGGATCCTGGAAGATCATCTGCGCCGCGAGCCGCGCGCGCAGCGCTGCGTCGCCGCGCAGCGACGCCGTGGGCCTGCCTTTCCACAACCGCTCGCCGGCGCTCGGCGCGTGCAGGCCGACGGCGATCCGCGCGAGCGTGGACTTGCCGCAGCCGGATTCGCCGACGAGGCCGACGACCTCCCCTTGCGCCACGGCGAGGCTCACGCCGTCGAGCGCGTGCACGGCCGCCTCGCCGACGTTCGCTCCCAGCGCGCGCGCGATGCGCGCGGCCGTGTCGAGCGGCCTCGCGAAGCGCATCGAGACCGCGCGCAGCTCGAGGAGCGGCGCGGTCACGGCGCCTCGAGCGGGTGGAAGCACCGCACCTCGCGGCCGTCGCGCGTCAGCGTCGCGCCGGGCTCGGCGAGGCAGGCGGCGCTCGCGCGGTCGCAGCGGCTGCGGAAGGCGCAGCCCGCCGGCAGCGCCGCGGGCGAGGGCGCCATGCCAGGGATCTGCCGCAGCGGCTCGCCACGCGCGCGGCGGCTCGGCACCGAGTCGACGAGGCCGCGCGTGTAGGGGTGCAAGGGCCGGTCGAGCACCGCGTCCACGGGGCCGCGCTCCACGATGCGGCCGGCGTACATCACCGCGACCTCGTCGGCGAGACCCGCGACCACCGCGAGGTCGTGCGTGATCCAGACGAGCGCGGCGCCGCTCGCGCGCACGAGCGATTGCATCTCGGCGAGGATCTGGCCCTGGATGGTGACGTCGAGCGCGGTGGTCGGCTCGTCGGCGATCACCAGCGCCGGGCGGTTGATGAGCGCGATCGCGATCGCGACGCGCTGGCGCATGCCGCCCGAGAACTGGTGCGGATAGGCGGCGAGCCGCGCATCGGGCGAGGCGATGCCGACGCGCGCGAGCGCGGCGCGGGCTTCATCGCGCGCGGCCGCACGCGAGACGCGGCGATGCGCGCGCACGGTCTCGGCGAGCTGCGTGCCGATGGTGAGCACCGGGTTCAGCGTCATCATCGGGTCCTGGAACACCATCGCGACGCGGTCGCCGCGCAGCGCGCGCAGGCCCTCGGCGTCGAGCGCCCGCAGATCCCGGCCCTCGAGGAGGATCCGCCCGTCCACGATCCGCCCCGGCGGGTCGACGAGGCCGAGGATGGAGAAGCCGGTGACCGACTTGCCCGAGCCCGACTCGCCGACGAGCCCGAGGATCCGCCCGGCGCGAACCTCGAACGACACGCCATCCACCGCCTTCACGACCCCATGGCGCGTGAAGAAGTGGGTGCGGAGGTTCTCGACGCGGAGGGTGGCCACGGTCACACGGAAACCTCAATGCGGAGGACGCGGCGGGCCGCTGCGAGCCGGTGTCTGGCGACGGCGTGCGCCTGCAACGACCGGGGAGGGCGCGCGCTGCCGTCGGACGCGGAGCGCGTTCGCTTTCCTGCGCGCCGGCGCGCCGCCCGCATCACTGCGCGAGCCTCGGGTTCAGCGCGTCGCGCAGCCGGTCGCCCACGAGGTTGACCGCCACGATGGTCGTGGCGAGCGCCACGCCGGGGAAGAAACTGATCCAGTACTTTCCGGAGAGGAGGTAGGCGTAGCCGTTGGCGATCAGCAGCCCGAGCGAGGGCTCGGTGACCGGCAGGCCGAGGCCGAGGAACGAGAGCGTCGCCTCGAGCGCGATCGCGTTCGCCACCTGTACCGTGGCCACGACGACGAGCGGCGGCAGCACGTTGGGGAGCAGGTGGCCAAAGAGGATGCGCGCGCGCGGCAGGGCGAGCACCACCGCGGCGTCCACGTACTCCTTGCGCCGCTCCGCGAGCGCCGCGCCGCGCACGGTGCGCGCGTAGTAGGCCCACTGCGCCGCGACCAGCGCGAACACGATCTTGCCGACGCCCGGGCCGAGGACGGCGAGCAGCACGAGCGCGATCAGGATCGCCGGGAACGAGAGCTGGAGGTCGACCACGCGCATGACGACGCTCTCCGTGCGTCCGCCGGCCCAGGCGGCGACGAGCCCGACGGCGGCGCCGATCGCGAGCGCGAGCAGGGTCGCGGCGACGCCGACCCCGATCGAGATCCGCAGGCCGTAGAGGATCGCCGAGAGCATGTCGCGCCCCTGGCCGTCGGTGCCGAGCCAGAAGGTCGTCCCGTCGGCCGAGCGCGCTCCCGGCGGCAGCCGGCTCGCGGCGAGGTCGAGCTCGGCGAGGTCGTACGGGTTCTGCGGCGCGAGCCACGGCGCGAGGATCGCGGCGGCGGCGATCGCCGCGAGCAGCGCGAGCCCGGCGAGCGCGAGCCGCGACGCGGCGAAGTCGGCGGCCAGGCGGCGGAGCAGGGTGTCGTCGTGCGTCATGTCCCGCCAACGGAACCGCGAGGGCGCGAAGCGCGCCAGGGAACGCCGAATGCTCGGGTGCCGCGCTTCGCGAGAGCGCCCACCGCAGTCACGCCGATCCCGCGCCTGCCCGTTGCCAGCCTCATTCGTTCCGCGGACCCGTGCGTCCTTCGCGCCTTCGCGGTTCCCCCTTCAAGCCCGCGCCTCCGCGAGCCGCACCCGCGGGTCGAGCGCCGAGTACGCGAGGTCCACCACGAGGTTGATCAGGACGAAGAGCGTCACGGTCACGAGCAGGTAGGCCACGATCACGGGCCGGTCGAGCACGCCGATCGCGTCGATGAGGAGCTTCCCCATCCCCGGCCAGGCGAAGATCGTCTCGGTGACGATCGCGAAGGCGATCACCGAGCCGAGCTCGAGCCCGATCACCGTGACGATCGGGACGAGGATGTTCTTGAGCACGTGCACGCCGACGACGCGCCGGGTCGCGAGCCCCTTCGCGCGCGCGAACTTCACGTAGTCCTGCGCGAGCGCCTCGCGCGTCCCGGCGCGCGTGAGGCGCGCGAGCAGCGACAGCTTGAAGAGCGCGAGCGTGGCGGCCGGCAGGAGGAGGTGGCGCAGCCCCTCCCGCGAGAGGAAGCTCACCGGCACGCCCAGGAGGTCGGTCGTCGGACCCCGGCCGCTCGCGGGCAGCCAGCCGAGCCACACCGAGAACACCATGACGAGGACGAGCCCCACCCAGAACGTCGGCAGCGAGAAGCCGAGGATCGAGCCGGCCATGATCGCTTTCGCGGAAGCCGATTCCGGGCGCAGGCCGGCCCAGAGTCCGAGCGGGATGCCGAGCCCCACGGCGACGAGCATCGCCGCGCCCGCGAGCTCCAGCGTCGCCGGCATCCGCTCGAGGATGAGCCCGATCGCGGGCACGTTGAACGCGAACGAGTGGCCGAGGTCGCCCGCGGCCGCCTGCCGGAGGAACACCGCGTACTGCTCCCAGAGCGGCCGGTCGAGGCCCAGGCCGCGGATCGCGCGCTCGATCTCCTGCGCGTCGGCCTGCGGGCTCACCAGGATGTCGACCGGGTTGCCGATCGCGTAGACCGACAGGAACACGACGAGCGACATCGCGAAGAGCACGACGACGCTCTCGAGCAGCCGGCGGAAGGCATACAGGATCATGGCGGGGGTGCGGACGGGCACGGGCGGAGCGTCGCCGCCCGGGGGCGCGGCTAATATACCCGCAATGCCAGCGCGCCCGACGCCCGATCCTGCCACGCTCGACGCGGCGCGCGCCGCGGCGTTCGCGCGCGTCGCGCTCGCCAACGTCGTGCGCGAGTATCCGAACAAGCCCGATCATCTCCTCGCCGGCCCGGACGACCTCGCCCCGCCGCGCGCGCTGCATCCCGCGTTCTACGGCAGCTACGACTGGCACTCGTGCGTGCACATGCACTGGCTGCTCGCGCGCGTGGCGCGCCTCTTCCCCGGGCTCGCCGAGCTGCCGGCGATCGTCGCCACCTTCGACGCGCACCTCTCCCCGGCCAACGTCGCCGGCGAGGTCGCGTACCTGGGCGGGCCGGGCCGCGCGACCTTCGAGCGCACCTACGGCTGGGCGTGGTTGCTCGCCCTCGCCGCGGAGCTCGCGCGCTGGCGCGACGCCTCGCCACGGGGGCCGGCCGCGCGCTGGTGCGACGCGCTCGCGCCGCTCGCCGGCGCCCTCGTCGGCCGTTCGCTCGAGCATCTGCCGCGCTCGCCCTATCCGATCCGCGCCGGGACGCACGCGAACAGCGCCTTCGCCCTCGACCTGATGCTCGATTACGCGGAGACGGTGGGGCACGGGGAGCTCGCTCGCGTCGTCCGCGACCAGGCGCGCGCGTGGTTCGGCGCCGACGCCGCGTACCCGGCGCGCTACGAGCCCGACGCGGAGGACTTCCTCTCTGGCGGTCTCATGGAAGCGGCGCTGATGCGGCGCGTGCTGCCGGGCGCTGCGTTCGGCGCGTGGCTCGAGCGCTTCGTCCCCGACTGGTCGGAGGGCGCGATCGGCGCCTGGCTCGCGCCCCCGCGGGTGGCGGACCGCGGCGATGCGCGCATCGTGCACCTCGACGGGCTCTCGCTCTCGCGGGCGTGGTGCTGGCGGCGCCTCGCGCGCGCCTTCGCGGCGGACGACCCGCGCCGCGCGCTCGCTTCCCGGGCCGCGGCCCGCCACCTCGCGGCCGGCCTGCCGCAGGCCGTCGGCGGCGACTACGTGGGCGAGCACTGGCTGGCGTCGTTCGCGGTGCTGGCGCTCACGGCTTGAGGCTCGCGGGAACGCAGCGCCGTCCCCGGGCCCCCGCCCACGGATCCCGTCCGCGTCCCTCTGCGCCCTCTGCGCGCTCCGCGTCGCCGCGTCACCGCGGCCGGAAGGCGAAAGCGAACGTGTACTCGTCGGTGCGCGGCCGGTAGGCGAGCTCCTTCCTCATCGCCCAGGTGGCCATCTGGTGGTGGAGCGGGATCACCGCGTGCTCGCGCATCGCCACGGTCATCGCCTCGCGCGCGAGCGCCTCGCGCTTGCCTTCGTCCACGGTGGCGAGCGCCTGCACGACGAGCTGGTCGACCTTCGGGTTCGAGTAGCGCCCCCAGTTCCAGGTGCCGAAGCCCTTGTCCGGGTCGGGCGTCAGCGCGAGCGAGCGCAGGGCGAGGTCGGCGGAGAACGAGCCCCAGCCGAGCATCGCGACGGCGAACTCGCCGGCGCGCGCCTTGGGGAAATACGCCGCCGCCGGCAGCGCCTCGACGCGCGCCGCGACGCCGACGCGCGCGAGCATCTGCGCGACCGCCTGCGCCACCTGCTCGTCGTTCACGTAGCGGTTGTTGGGCGCGGCGAGCACGATCGCGAAGCCGTCCGGATAGCCGGCCCCGGCGAGGAGCCTGCGCGCGCCCTCGGGATCGTGGGGTTCGGGCTGCAGCGCCTGCGCGTAGCCGAAGATCGGCGGCGCGACGAGGTTCGACGCCGGGAGCGCGTAGCCTTCCATCATCCGCTCGACGATCGCCTGGCGGTTGATCGCCTTCGAGAACGCGAGCCGCACGCGCGGATCCTTGAAGGGGTTCCTCGCGAGCGGCCGGCCCGACCTGTCGGTGACGCCGGGCGGGCTGTCGCGCGCCTGGTCGAGCGTGAGGAACAGCGTCCGCCACGACACCTTGCTCTCGGTGCGGAAGCTGGGGTTCGCCGCGAGCCGGGTCGCGTCGGCGGTCGGGACGCTCTCGATCGCGTCGACGTCGCCGGCGAGGAGCGCCGCGGTGCGCGCGGGATCGTTCGGCAGGATGCGCAGCGTCACTCTTTCCCAGGCGGGCCGCGCGTCCCAGTGGCCCTCGTGCCGGGCGAGCTCGACGCGGTCGCCGCGCCGGAACGCGACGAAGCGGTAGGGCCCGGTGCCGATCATCGCCTTCCCGGAGTCGAAGTCGGCCTGCGTCGCGCCGGCGGCGGCCTTCTTCGACACGATGAAGATCGAGTTCATGTCGTAGGGCACCATCGCGTAGGGGCTGGCCGTCCGCAGGCGCACCGTGTAACGGTCCGGCGCCTCCTTCGCCACGATCGGCCGGGTGAACGTCGTGAACGGGCCCGGGCTGCGGTCGAGAGTCGCGGGCCGGTCGATCGAGAAGAGCACGTCCTCGGCGGTGAGCTCGGAGCCGTCGTGGAACTTCACGCCCTTGCGGAGCTTGAACTCCCAGGTCGTCGGGTCGATGGCCCGCCAGGACTCCGCGAGCCCCGGCACGAGCCGGGCGTTCTCGTCGACGCGCGTCAGCGCATCGAACACGTGCCAGGCGACGAGGTTGTTCGGCCCGATGTTGTGGAAGTGCGGATCCATCGACGTAACGTCGGCGGCGAGGCCGATGCGCAGGTCGGCCGCGTGGGCGGAGACGGCGAGGGCGAAGGCGGCGAGGGCGGCGGAGAGGCGTTTCATCGGCGCATGGCCGCGCCGTGCGCGCGGCGATCCGGGACAGTTCGCGGGAGCGTAACGCATGCGCCTGCCGGACGCAGGGGCGGCCGTGCTCCGGGGGCATCCGGTCGCGGCCGCGCGGCGGCTTGACATGTGCCGCACATGCAACTAGCGTGGCGGCATGGCGAAGATGATCCAGCTACGGCACGTGCCCGACGACCTGCACCGCCGGCTCAAGGCGCAGGCGGCGCTCGAGGGGCTTTCGCTCTCCGACTACCTCGTGCGCGAGGTGCGCCGGATCGCCGAGCGACCGACGCTCGCGGAGTTGCGCGTGCGCCTCGCCCGGCGCGCGCCGGTGGCGGTGCCCGAGCCTCCGGCTCGGGCGGTCCGCGCCGAGCGCGAGGCGCGGTGATCGTCGTCGACGCCTCCGCGCTGCTCGAGGTCCTGCTCAACACGCCGTCGGCGGCGGCCGTCGGCGAGCGTCTCTTCAGGCCGCGCGAGTCTCTGCACGCGCCGCACCTCATCGACCTCGAGATCGTGCAGGTGCTGCGGCGCTATGCACTCGCCGGGTCGCTCGGCGCCGCGCGCGGCGCGCAGGCGCTCGCGGATCTCGCCGATCTGCCCCTGCGCCGCTACCCGCACGACATCCTCCTCGCGAGGGTGTGGGCGCTGCGGCGCAACGCGACAGCCTGCGACGCCGCGTATCTCGCTCTCGCCGAGGCCCTCGGCGCCCCGCTCGTGACGCGCGACGCTGCCCTGGCTTCGGTTCCCGGGCACGGGGCGCGCGTCGAGGTGCTGGCGTAGCGCCGGCGCGCGAACGTCCCCCCCGCAGGCTCACCCCCTGAGCCACCCGGCGGCGCAAGATCTGCCCGTCGCCGGCGTTTCCCACTCCCCCACCGTTCCCCGACGCCGGCACGTCGCGGATTTGATCGACAGATTGCGGGGCGACTCCCGAGAACCCGCTAAAGCGTCGGCCCCTACCCCTTCGCGAAAGGCGCGCCATGGCGGTTCTTCTCGGCTCGAACGTGCTCGGACTCGCGGCCGAGGCGGTGCCGCTCGTGATCCTCGTCGCCTGGATCCTGCTCGACGGCTGAGGCGCCGCCCCGGAGGGGCTCAAGGAGCGAGGTGGACGACGCGCTCCGCGGGGAGCGGCGCGGACGCCTCGCCGGCGAACCACGCCTCCTCGCGGCGCAGCGGGTCGATCACCCAGCCGAGGCTGAACGCGTGGCGGAAGAACGCCGCCTGCGTGCGCCGGTCGGTGCCGCTGAAGAACGCGCCGAGCCCCGGATGGCTGTGGTACCAGCCGACGACGATCTCGCCCGGCGCGAGCGCCTCGCGGGCGCGGTCCCACACGCCCGTTTCCATCCGCAGCGACACGCCCGAGCTCGAGAAGTCGACCGCCGGGACGGCCGCGCGCACGGCCACCGCAGCGACCGCGCCGCGCTCGTCGGCGTAGAGCGAGCCGCACAGCAGCCCGCCGCGCTCGTCAGGCTCCATTGCCAGGTGGCCGGCGACGGTCTCACGCGCCGCCGGCGCGACGACCACCGCGAAGCCGCGGCCAGCGAGCGAAGCGAGCCGCAGCGCGTCCGGCGCGGCGAGGCTTTCCGCGAGCCGGGCGAGCGGCGCGATCCCGATCGCGGTCTTCTCCTCGCGCCATTCGATCACGTCGCTGCCTCGAACTCGTTCGCGCATTTCGGGCAGCGCACAGTGCCACGGCGTCCCGCGGGGAGGCGGAGTTTCCCGCCGCAGCCGGGGCACGCGACGACCGCGCGATCCGCCTCGCGCCACTGCACGCGCGCGGGCCCCTGCGCCGGGCCGCCGACGTCGACCCGGTCGGTCGGGAACGCCTCCGGGTGCCGCGCGCGCGCCGCCAGGTACCAGGCGAGCGCTTCGCGGTTCGCTGCCGAGTGGACGTTCACGAGCAGCGGGTCGAAGGTCACGAGCCGGGCGAGCCGCTGCACGAAGAGGTCCATGCCCTCGCTCGGCAGCCACTTCGCGCCGAGGCACACGAGACCGGACAGGAACACGTTCGGGTGCAGGATCGGCGTGGTGACGGTGGCGCGCGGCGGCTCGAACGGGTAGCGCGCCGGAAGGTCGATCACGATGCGCGTGCGCTCCTGCCGCCGGGCCGGATACGCGGCCGAACCCGCGGTCGCGTAACCGAGCTCGACCACGAAGCGCGGCGTGCCCGGCGCCGGCACGCCGAGGAGCGCGATCTTCCCGCCCGAGGCGATCGCGAGCCCGCGCAGGCTCTCGGTGTCGGCGGCGATGCGGGCGGGGTTGGGCATCTCGGGGAGCGGGGTTCAGGATCCGGGATTCAGGTGCGAGGATCGAGGATTGAATGATCGGGCGCGCAGCGTTCAGGTGCCGGGAGCGCAGTGCCTCTTGGCGAGCGCCGGCCCTCGCGGCGAACGGGCTTCGATCCCCGGGCGGGAGATCGAGCGCGGGCACGGCACGGGAACCACCATCGGGAATCCTACCCGCGGCGCCCCGCGTCCTCCGCGCTCTCCGCGTTGACGCTCACGCGCTCTTGCAGCCCGCCACGAGCACCGGCTGCACCTCGAGCTCGTCGCCCGGCCGCACGCCGCTCGCGGCGAGTGTCGCGTCCGGCGCGAGCGCCTTGCCGGTGGTCACGTTCACCAGCGCGTAGTCGGTGTCGGCGGGCAGCGCCCAGTTGTCCACCGCCGCCTGGATGATCTCGGCCCCGGTCGCATCCGGCGCGAGTGCGAGCTCGGCGCGGCGCGTCTGGTCGGCGGTGCGCACGTGCAGCTTGAGCTGCGTCAGTTCGTTGGCCATGCGGGCTCTCCCATATAAGCAGTTCACGCTACGAGGAGGCAAAGCCGCTTCGCGGCGCCCCCTCGTGCTCCCCGAATCCCAAGGGAAGCCATGCCTGCGGCATCGGTTCCAACATCATTCTGGTCGTCGTTGTGGTTGTTGCGGTCGTTGGTCGTCGGTCTCGAAATCGAGGCACAACGCGCCATCGCCGGCGCGGGCGATCGCGAACTTCGCCGGCGGCGGCCGATCCGGATAGAGCCGCACGAGCTCGGCGGCGGTGAACTCGTCGCGGATGTCGATGCGCACGGCGGGCTCGCCACAGGCGGCGCAGATGGCGATGCGGTCGTCGAAGTCGCGCGCCCGGCGCAGGACGTACTGCCCGGCGCGCGACCGGTCCCCGCAGCGCGCGCACGCGTAGCCGACGATGAGCGGGTCGCTCGTCTGCACGGCCACGTCGTCCGCGATCGCTGCGATCCGCTCGCGCCAGGCCGCGCGCGCGGCGAGGACGCGCGGGCGCTCGCCGAGATCGCCGCAGCCTGCGCAGCCCGCGCGGCGCGCGAGCGCCGCGACGCTCGCGCCGCCGCCGATCGTGTCGAAGAGCACGCGCCGTGCCCCGTCGCCCGCGTCGCGCCCGAGGCGCAGCGCCGCCGAAGCCGCGAGCGCGCCGGCCACGCTCGCCGTGATCGCCGTGGTCGGCACCAGGCGCTCGGCCGCTGCCACACGCCGCAGGCCCCCGCACGAATAGCGCGCGGCGATGCGCTGGTAGGCCGACTCGGGCAGGTGGCATTCGTAGCAGGCGCAGTCCGGGTTCGAGGCGAACGGGAACGCTTCCAGGCTCGCGAGCCGGCTGTCGATGCCGGCGCTCACGAAGTCCACGCCGGCGATCCGGCACATGCGGTTCAGGCGCACGCGCGCCTCGAAGTTGTCCACCGCCGCGACCGCGCAGTCGTAGCCCGCGAGCGCGGCGAGCGGCAGCGTGTCCCAGAAGTCGCCCTCGACCGCGGTGACGCGCACCGCCGGGTCGACCTCGGCGGCGCGCGCGGCGAGCGCGCTCGCCTTGGGCGCGCCGACGTCGGCCTCGCGCAGGAACACCGCGCGGGTGAGGTTGTGCAGCTCGACCCGGTCGAAGTCGAAGACGTCGATCGCGCCGGCGCCCAGGAGCGCGAGGTTCTTCACCACCTCGTTGCCGACCGCGCCCGCGCCGACCACCGCGATGCGCGCCGCGCGCACGCGGGCCTGCGGGAACCAGTCGATCAGCGCGTGGCGCAGATGGCGGTCGTGCCGCATCCCGGCCCCGCGGCGCTCAAGCATCGACCACGTGCACGGCCGCGAGGTCGGTGCCGCCGCAGGTAGCGCAGCGGCCGCGGTTCTCGCGGTCGAGCGCCGCGACGCTCTCCGAGTGGTAGAGCGAAAGGCAGCGGCCGCAGCGCAGGAGCGGCTTCGCCGGGTCGATGGGCGCGCTCGAGTAAGCGTCGCGCACGCCGGCGAGGTCGCTCGCCTTCACGACGTGCACCGTGCCCGGCGGCGCATCGCCCCCGGCGGGCGCGCCCCAGCGCGCTCGCGGCCGGTAGGTGCGCACGTCGCGCGCACGGCCGACGCGAAGGAAAAACCCCCAGAAGAAGAACACGAGTCCGATGACGACGAGCAGCGGGACGAGCCGGGACATGGTCGCGCGCGCCGCGGTGCCGGTCCGCGCCGGCCCGGAGCGCGCGTCGAGGATAGCACCCGCGCCGGCCGCCGTGGGCGCGGCGCGGCGACGCGCGCGGCTTCGCGCCCGGCGGTCGGCTGCGGGAGCGGCGCCGCGCGGGGCGGCATCGCGCGCGGTGTAGAAT
>JAOAEA010000111.1 GCA_026417035.1 Burkholderiales bacterium | reverse complement strand
CCGCCGCGACGCCCGCGGCAGCGCCGCCGGGCATCGCGCTCCCGGCCACCGCGGACGAAGCGCTGCGCATGCTCGCCCGCAAGCTCTACGACACCATCGGCCCCGCGGCCGACCTCATCACCGGCGACATCGAGCGCGCGCGCGACGCGGCCGCGTTCGCCAAAGTGGTCGAGCGCGCCGGGCGCATGCTGGAAGGCCAACCTGGTTCGCGGACGAAGGCGTTCCGCGACCTCGCCGATGCGATCCGCGCCCGCTTTTTCGCCGGCTGACCCACGGTGCCTCAGACAAGTGCCGTTGGGCCGATCGTTCCGGGTTCGCGGATCCCCGACGCGCGCTGTCGCGGCTGCCCGGCCGCCTTCGTGCCCGGGCAGCGCGCGCCCGTGAGGCGATCGCGCGCCACGGTGATGCGCCGCGCGGCGACTGTCTCCCTTCGAGCGCGTGGGACGCTCTTCGCCGCCCTGCTCGCGGAAGGACGTCCTGGAGGCGGCGGTCGAGCCTTCCGTCCGCTGCCTTCCGGCCTCGGCCCTCCCGACAACGGCCGCCGGCCCTGATCCCCGCGCTCTTCCGCCGCGCCGTCGCGGTCGTGACCCGGCCGGGCGAGACCTGGCCGGCGATCGCCGCCGAGAGGCTTCCGCTCGCGGCGCTCGTCGTCCTCTACGTCGTGCCGCTGGCGACGATCCCCGGCATCGCCTGGGCGATCGGCGTGCTGCGGGGCGGATACTTCATCACGCTGCCTGGCACCGGCGAGGTCGTGCCGCTCGTGCGCCTGGCCGTCGCGGGGATCCTGATCGTCGCGGTGTCGGTCTTCTCCGTCGCCGTGCTCGCGGGGGCGTTCTGGGCGATGTCGCCCCTTTACGGCGTGCAGCGCGACATCCGCGCGACGTTCAAGATCGCTGCCTACGGCACCACGCCGATGTGGCTCGCCGGCGCGGTGCTCGTGTCTCCCCGGCTCGCGCTCGTCATGGCGCTGGCGCTCTTCCAGACGCTCTATCTCTACGCCGACGGGTTGCAGGAGCTCCTCGGCGTGACCGCGAGCGACGCGGCCGAGCTCGTGGGGGTCGCGGTCATGGTCCTGATCGCGCTTTCGATCGTGCTCGGCGCGGCGCTGTCGTCCTGGGGCGTTCTCTGACCGCCCGTGCTGCGCTGCCACATCGACGGTCCCCGGCGTGTAAGTTCTGTGTAAGTTTGCGCCCCTAGGCTCCGCCAACAAAATCACAAAAAGCGCACGAAAACCGGCGCGCACGGCGCCGCCCGTCCACGTCGTCCTAGGGGGAAGTCCATGGCGATACAGCTCACGGCCAAGCACGCCGAGTACTGGCACAAGAACCTGACGATCACCGCGATCCTGCTCGCGATCTGGTTCGTGGTCACGTTCGTGATCGGCTACTTCGCGATCCAGCTGAACGACATCCGGTTCTTCGGCTGGCCCCTGCCGTTCTACATGGGCGCGCAGGGCTCGCTGATCATCTACGTGCTGATCATCTGGTACTACGCGCGCTACATGAACCGGCTCGACAGGGATTACGACGTCGCGGAAGGGGAGGACTGAGCATGGCCACGAGTTCGCAGGCTGCGTTCAACAGGCAGCTCAAGCGCTACTACTCTTTCTACACCGGCGGCTTCGTCGCCTTCGTCATCCTGCTCGCCATCGCCGAGAGCCTCGGCCTGCCGCGGGTCTGGATCGGCTACATCTTCCTCTTCGCGACGATCGGTCTGTACGCCGGCATCGGCATCATGAGCCGGACCGCGGACATCGCCGAGTACTACGTCGCGGGCCGGCGGGTGCCGGCGCTCTTCAACGGCATGGCGACCGGCGCCGACTGGATGAGCGCGGCCTCGTTCATCGGCATGGCGGGGGGGCTGTACCTGCAGGGCTACGACGGCCTCGCCTTCATCATGGGCTGGACCGGCGGCTACGTGCTGGTGGCGCTCTTCCTCGCGCCCTACCTGCGCAAGTTCGGCCAGTTCACGATCCCGGACTTCCTGGGCGCGCGCTACGGCGGCAACATCCCGCGCCTCATCGGCGTTTTCGCGGCGATCCTCTGCTCGTCCACCTACGTGGTCGCACAGATCTACGGCGTGGGCCTGATCACGTCACGGTTCACCGGCGTCGAGTTCGGCGTGGGGGTGTTCCTGGGTCTCGCCGGGATCCTGGTCTGCTCGTTCCTCGGCGGCATGCGCGCGGTCACCTGGACGCAGGTGGCGCAGTACATCATCCTGATCATCGCCTACATGATCCCGGTGGTGGCGCTCTCGATGAAGTTCACCGGCGTGCCGATCCCGCAGCTCGTGTACGGCACCGTGCTCGAGAAGCTCGACAAGCGCACGGTCGAGCTGCAGAAGGACGCGAAGGAGCTCGAGGTGCGCGGCATCTTCAAGGACCGGGCGGCGAAGCTGAACGAGCAGGTGAAGGGCCTGCCCGCCTCGTTCGAGGAGCAGAAGGCCGCGGTGGCGAAGAAGCTCGAGGAGCTGAAGGCCACGAACGCGCCCGCGGGGCAGATCAAGGCCGCCGAGAAGGCGGTCGCCGACTTCCCGAAGAGCGTGGACGAAGCCCGGACCAAGTGGACCGCGGCCGCCCGGGCCGACACCGGCCGCGCCGCGGCGCCGTTCATCCACAGCGAGCCCTTCGTCGGCGCGACGGAGCAGGTGCGCGACAACAAGCGCAAGAACTTCCTCGCGCTCATCTTCTGCCTGATGGTCGGCACCGCGGCGCTGCCGCACATCCTGATGCGCTACTACACCACGCCGTCGGTGGACGAGGCGCGCAAGTCGGTGTTCTGGTCGCTGTTCTTCATCTTCCTGCTCTACTTCACCGCGCCGGCGCTCGCGGTGCTGGTCAAGTTCGAGGTGTACCAGAACCTCGTGGGCACGAAGTTCACCGACCTGCCCGCATGGGTGGCGTCGTGGCAGAAGGTCGATCCGAGCCTGCTCAGGATCACGGACGTGAACGGCGACGGCATCGTGCAGCTCGCCGAGATCGTGATCGGGCAGGACATCATCGTGCTGGCGACGCCGGAGATCGCGGGCCTGCCATACGTGATCTCGGGCCTCGTGGCGGCGGGCGGCCTCGCCGCGGCGCTGTCGACCGCGGACGGGCTGCTGCTCACGATCGCCAACGCGCTCTCGCACGACGTGTACTACAAGATGATCGACCCGCACGCGTCCACGCAGCGCCGCGTCACGATCTCCAAGATCCTGCTCCTGGGCGTGGCGCTCGTCGCGGCCTACGTGACCTCGCTCAAGCCCGGGGACATCCTGTTCCTCGTCGGCGCGGCGTTCTCGCTCGCCGCGTCCGCCTTCTTCCCGGCGCTGGTGCTCGGGGTCTTCTGGAAGCGCGCGACGAAATGGGGCGCGGTGGCGGGCATGGTCGTGGGCCTCGGGATCACGATGTACTACATGTACACGCGCTACCCGTTCTTCGGCGTGAACGCGCCGCTCTGGTGGGACATCCAGCCGATCTCCTCGGGCCTGTGGGGCGTGCCGCTCGGGATCGTCACGATCATCGTGGTGAGCCTGCTCACGCCGCAGCCCTCGAAGGAGCTGCAGGAGCTCGTCGAGCACGTGCGCTATCCCCACCTGCGCGGCGACATCGACACCCGCGCGACCTGATGGAGGAGGAGGGCCCGGGCGGGCTGCCCGCCCGGGCGTGACGGAGAAAGCGCCCGCTCAGGGGTGCACGCGAGCGACCCAAGAGCAACAACGTCGCGGACAAGGCCCGCCCACGAGGCGGGCCTTGTTTTTCGCGCCGCGCGCGGGCGCGGTTGCTAGAATCCAGCGCGACCACCGGACCGGCCGATGCCCACCGAGATCTTCCTCATCAAGGTCGCCAAGGCGATCATCGAGATCACCGGCATGTTCATGATCGGCCAGGGCGTGCTCTACCTCTTCGCGGGCAACGCGCGGCACCAGAACTTCGTCTACCAGCTCTTCGCGAAGGCGACGGCGCCGCTGATGATGCTGGCGCGGCTCGTCTCGCCGAAGGTGATCGCCGACCGCCACGTCTGGATCGTCGCCCTGGCGATCCTGTTCTGGCTCTACGTCGTGGTGATGTACCTCTACGTCGGCGCCTGCGCCGACCATCCCGGACCCTGGTGCGCGCGGGAGTCCTGAGCGCCCGCCGCGGTTGGCGGCCCGACCCGATCGCCGTATAATCCGCCCCTCTTTCCGGCGCCCCGATTGCCTCGCGCGGCGCCCCGGGGCCAAGTAGCTCAGTTGGTAGAGCAGCGGACTGAAAATCCGCGTGTCGGTGGTTCGATTCCGCCCTTGGCCACCACCATTTAACGCCCAACTGTTCTCAGTTGGGCGTTTTCACTTCCAGATCCCGCGAACCACGCGGGGTTCCCGCGTATTCTGCGTGTGCCGGGGGGGTGGTCAGGACCGGGGCCGATGGGCGCCAGTTCGACCCTTTTCTGCTCTCTGTTCTCTCGAAATCTCCGCCAACTTTTCCGCCGTGGCACACGCACGTCGCCTTGCGCGACAAGGACTCATGCGTGTGTCGGATCTTCTGGCTCAACTGATGGCTTGGAGGAGCAGAGCATGAGGCTGGATCTGCAACTGGACTTCTGGCTGACGCCGTTCGACCCGTTGCTGACGCTCGCCGGCTGGAGAAGCCGTTCTTCGTCGTGGGGCTAGGCTGCCGGATATTGTTGCTACGTCCGAGCGCTTCGCAAGGCCGCATCGAGATCGCGCCAAAGATCCTCGACATCCTCGATACCCACACTCAGCCTCAGCAGCGATGGCGGCAGGTGCCCCTGGCCCGGAATGGCTGCCCTGCGCTCCATGGTCGACTCGACCGCGCCCAGGCTGGTGGCGTGGTGGATGAGCCTCACCTTGCGGCACACGGCATCGGCGGCTTCTGCCCCACGCTGATCACCGCGCTGTCTCTTATACACAT
>JAOAEA010000110.1 GCA_026417035.1 Burkholderiales bacterium | reverse complement strand
TCCTCTATCTCAAGGGCCTGACGAAGCGCACGCCCAAGGTGACCATCCCCTCGCCCACGATGCTGCACTTCCGCGGCGGGCGGGCCGGCATCAGCATGGAGCACTACCCCGACCTCGAGCCGTTCTACCAGGACGTCGCCGACGCCTACGGCGCGGAGTTGCGATCGCTGGCCGCCGCCGGCTGCACCTACGTCCAGATGGACGACACCAACCTCGCCTACCTCTGCGACCCGGACATGCGCGAGGCGGCGCGGCGCCGCGGCGACGACCCGAACGAGCTGCCGCACCGGTACGCGAACTTCCTCAACCGCGTGGTGGCGCAGAAGCCGCCAGGGATGACGCTCTGCACGCACCTCTGCCGGGGCAACTTCCAGAGCACCTGGGCGGCGCGCGGGGGCTACGAGCCGGTCGCCGAGGCGCTGCTCTCGGAGATGAAGCTCGACGCGTACTTCCTCGAATACGACGACGAGCGCAGCGGCGACTTCCGGCCGCTCCGCTTCCTGCCGAAGGACAAGGTCGTGGTACTCGGGCTGGTGACGACGAAGGTGGGCACGCTCGAGTCGAAGGACGCGCTGAAGCGCCGCATCGACGAAGCGGCGAAGTACGTGCCCCTCGAGCAGCTCGCGCTCTCGCCGCAGTGCGGCTTCTCGAGCACGGTCGAGGGCAACCGGATCACGGTCGCGGACCAGGTCGCCAAGCTGCGGCTCGTGGTCGAGGTCGCGCGCGAGGTCTGGGGCGACCGCTGAGGCGGCGGCGCGCGGGAGGGCCCGGGTGTCCGGCATCGCGTCCTCGCCCGATTCCGCCGCGCGCGCGGAGGCGCCGCACGCGGGCGTCCCCGCTGCGGCGCCCGGCGTGCCGGTGCGCTTCGCCGCAGCCGACGGCTTCGAGCTCGGCGGGGACTGGCATCGGCCCGGCGACGCCGTGGCCGCGGTCGCGATCGCGCCCGCCGCCGGCGTGTCGCAGCGCTTCTACGGCCGCTTCGCCGCCTGGCTCGCCGAGCGGCGCGTCGCCGCCCTCACCTTCGACTTCCGCGGCGTGGGCCGGTCGCGGCCGCGCCGCCTGCGGCGTTTCGCCGCCGATTTCTCCCACTGGGTCGCGGACCTCGACGGCGCGCTCGCATGGCTTGCCGCGCAGGGGATCGCGCGCCGCGCACTGCTCGGCCACAGCGTCGGCGGCTTCATCGCGCCCGCCGCTTCGCGCGCGCGCGAGCTCGAGCGCCTGGTGCTGGTCGGATCGCAGACCGCGTACTGGCGCGACTGGCCCGCGCGCGTGCGCGTCCCGATGGCGCTCGTCTGGCACGGCGTGATGCCGGTGGTGACCGGGGCGTTGGGTTACTTCCCGGGGCGCGCGCTGCGGCTCGGCGAGGACCTGCCGCGCGGCATCGCGATGGAGTGGGCGCTGCGGCCGTGGCGCGATCCGTTCGACCGCGAGGAGCTCGCCCGCGGTTACGCTGCGCCGCTCCCCCCGGTGACGCTCGCGGCCGCCGCCGACGACACGTTCGCGACGCCCGCGGCGCTCGCGCGCGTGGCGAAGCGCCTCACCGGAACCCGGGTGACGCTGCGCCGCATCGAGCCCGCGGAAGTCGGCCGCGTGCGGCTCGGCCACTTCGGCCTCTTCCACGACCCGCTCGGGCGGCCGGCGTGGCCGCTCGTCGGGCGCCTGCTGTTCCCGGACCTGTTCGGCGAAGAGCGTCGCTGAGGCCGCGCCGCGGCGGCCGCGGCTGCGGCCGCGTTAGGACCGCGCGCTCAGGAAACCACCTCGAACAGCCCCGCCGCGCCCATGCCGCCGCCGATGCACATGGTCACCACCACGTGCTTGACGCCGCGGCGCCGGCCCTCGATGAGCGCGTGGCCGACGAGGCGCGCCCCCGACACGCCGTAGGGATGGCCCACGGCGATCGCGCCGCCGTTCACGTTGAGCCGGTCGTTCGGGATCCCCAGCCGGTCGCGGCAGTAGATCACCTGCACCGCGAACGCCTCGTTGAGCTCCCATAGGCCGATGTCCTCCACCCGGAGCCCGGCGCGCTCGAGGAGCCGCGGCACCGCGAAGACCGGGCCGATGCCCATCTCGTCGGGCTCGCAGCCGGCGACGGTGAAGCCGCGGAAGATGCCCAGGGGCTTTAACCCGCGTTTCTCGGCGAGCTTCGCGTCCATGACCACGCAGGCCGAAGCGCCGTCGGAGAACTGGCTCGCGTTGCCCGCGGCGATCACGCCGCCCGGGAGCGCCGGCTTGATCTTGGACACACCCTCGTAGGTGGTGTCGGGGCGGATGCCCTCGTCGGCCGCGATCGTCACCTCCTTCGTCATGATCCGGCCCGACTCCTTGTCGGCGACGCCCATCGTCACGGTCATCGGCACGATCTCGTCGGCGAACTTGCCCGCCGCCGCCGCGGCCGCCGCGCGCTGCTGGCTCTGCACCCCGTACTCGTCCTGGCGCTCGCGCGAAATGCCGTAGCGCTTGGCGACGGTCTCGGCCGTCTGCAGCATGGGCCAGTAGACCTCGGGCTTGTTCTTCTTCAGCCAGCTCTCGGCGATCATGTGCCGGTTCATCTCGTTCTGGACGCACGAGATCGACTCGACGCCGCCGGCGACCATCACCGGCACCTTGTCCACCATCACGCGGTGCGCCGCCATCGCGATCGTCTGCAGCCCCGACGAGCAGAAGCGGTTCACCGTCACGCCGCTCGTCGTCACCGGCAGCCCGGCGCGCAGCGCGATCTGCCGCGCGATGTTCGCGCCGGTAGCGCCCTCCGGGTTGGCGCAGCCCATGATCACGTCCTCGACTTCCGCCGGGTCGACGCCGGCGCGCTCGACGGCGGCCTTGACGACGTGCCCGCCGAGCGTGGCGCCGTGGGTCATGTTGAACGCGCCGCGCCAGCTCTTGGCGAGCCCGGTGCGCGCGGTGGAAACGATCACTGCTTCGGTCATCTTGCTTCTCCGTGGACGCGGCGCGCGCGGGTGGGCGGCGCGCCGCTTGCGTCAGTTGAACGTCCTGCCTGCGGCCGCGAGCTGCGCGAGCAGCGGCGCGGGCTGCCAGAATTTCGCGTCCGCGCCCGGCATCGCCGCGAAGCGCTTCATGGCGCGCATCACGTTGTACAGGCCGACGGTGTCGGCGTAGAACATCGGCCCGCCGCGGAAGAGCGGGAAGCCGTAGCCGGTGAGGTACACCATGTCGATGTCGGAGGCGCGCTGCGCGATGCCCTCCTCGAGGATGCGCGCGCCCTCGTTCACCAGCGCGTAGATGCAGCGCTCGACGATCTCCTCGTCCGCGATCTTGCGCGGCGTCACGCCGATCTCCTTGCGGTAGTCGGCGATCATCTGCTCGACCGCCGGGTCGGGGATGGCGTCGCGCTTGCCCGGTTCGTAGCGGTACCAGCCGGCGCCGGTCTTCTGCCCGAAGCGCCCCATCTCGCACAGCCGGTCGGAGACCTTCGAATACCTGACCTCCGGCTTCTCGACGTAGCGGCGCTTGCGGATCGCCCAGCCGATGTCGTTGCCGGCGAGGTCGCCCATGCGGAACGGCCCCATCGCCATGCCCCACTTCTCGAGCGCGCGGTCCACCTGCTGCGGCGTCGCCCCCTCCTCGAGCAGGAACGCCGCCTCGCGCCCGTAGTGCTCGATCATGCGGTTGCCGATGAAGCCGTCGCACACGCCCGAGACCACCGCGGTCTTCTTGATCTTCTTGGCGAGCTGCATGATGGTGGCGAGCACGTCCTTCGCCGTGAGCTTGCCGCGCACCACCTCGAGGAGCTTCATCACGTTCGCCGGGCTGAAAAAGTGCGTGCCGATCACGTCCTGCGGCCGCTTCGTGAACGAAGCGATCCTGTCCACGTCGAGCGTCGAGGTGTTGGTCGCGAGGATCGCGCCCGGTTTCGCCACCTCGTCGAGCTTGCGGAACACCTGCTCCTTGACGCCCATCTCCTCGAACACCGCCTCGATCACGAGGTCGGCGTCGCGGAGGTCGTCGTAGGACAGCGTGGGCTTCAGGAGCGCCATGCGCGCGTCGAGCTTGTCCTGGGTGAGCTTGCCTTTCCTGAGCGAGCCCTCGTAGTTCTTGCGGATGGTCGCCACGCCGCGGTCGAGCGCGTCCTGCTTCATCTCGAGGATCGCCACCGGGATGCCGGCGTTGAGGAAGTTCATCGTGATGCCACCGCCCATGGTGCCCGCGCCGATGACCGCCACTTTCGCGATCCTGCGGACCGGCGTGTCCTCGGGGACGTCGGGGATCTTGGACGCGGCGCGCTCGGCGAAGAAGGCGTGCCGCAGCGCCTTCGACTCGGGCGTCTGGACGAGCTCGACGAAGAGCGCGCGCTCGTAGGCGAGCCCTTCCTCGAAGGGCTTCGACACCGCGGCCGCCACGGCGTCCACGCACTTGAGCGGCGCCGGGAAATTCTTCGCGACCGCGCCGACGGTGTTGCGCGCGAACTGGAAGAAGGCCTCGGCGTCCGGGTAGTCGATGCGGATGTCGCGCACCTTCTTGAGCGGCAGCTTGTCGGCCACCGCCTTGCGCGCGAAGGCGATGCCGGCGTCGAGCACGCCCGCGTCCACCACCTGGTCGAAGAGCGCCGTCTTCGCGAGCTGGGCCGCCGGCACGGTGGCGCCGGAGACGATCATGTTGAGCGCCGTCTCCACGCCGACGACCCGCGGCAGCCGCTGCGTGCCGCCCGCGCCCGGCAGGATGCCGAGCTTCACCTCGGGCAGCGCGATCTGCGCGTCGCCCTGTGCGACGCGGAAGTGGCAGCCGAGCGCGAGCTCGAGGCCGCCGCCCATGCACGCGCCCGCGATCGCCGCGACCACCGGCTTCGTGCAGCCCTCGATGGCGCGGATCACCGTGTGCAGGGTGGGCTCCGCGAGCGCCTTCGGCGAATTGAACTCGCGGATGTCGGCGCCGCCGGAGAAGGCCCGGCCGGCGCCGGTGACGACCACCGCCTTCACGGCGGGGTCGGCCTCCGCCTGCTCCAGCCCGGCCACGATCCCGGCGCGCAGGGCGTGGCCGAGCCCGTTCACCGGCGGGTTGTCGAGCGTGATGACGGCGACGTCGCCGTGCACCGCATAGTTGGCGCTGCTCATGCTTTCTCCAGACAGGGG
>JAOAEA010000109.1 GCA_026417035.1 Burkholderiales bacterium | reverse complement strand
TCGCAGGACATCGTGCTCGGCCTGTACTACGCCACCCGCGAGCGGGTGAACGCGAAGGGCGAGGGCATGGCCTTCGCCGACGTCGGGGAGGCGATCCGCGCCTACCAGAACGGCCAGGCGGAGCTGCACGCCGCCGTGACCGTGCGCATCCGCGAGTACGAGTTCACCCCCGAGGGCGACCGGCGCGAGAAGCTCACCCGCTACAAGACGACCGTGGGGCGCGCGATCCTCTCCGAGATCCTGCCCGTCGGGCTGCCGTTCGAGTTCATCAACCGGCCGCTCAAGAAGAAGGCTGCGCGAGACGGTGATCTTCGCCGACCGGCTCATGCAGGCCGGCTTCGCGATCGCCACGCGCGCCGGCATCTCCATCGCGGTCGACGACATGCTGATCCCGCGCGAGAAGCACGCGCTCATCTCCGACGCCGAGGCGCAGGTGAAGGAGATCGAGAGCCAGTACACGTCGGGCCTGGTGACCGCCGGCGAGCGCTACAACAAGGTGGTCGACATCTGGGGCCGCGCCGGCGACCAGGTCGGCAAGGCGATGATGGAGCAGCTCTCCCACGAGGAGGTGGTCGACCGCACCGGCAGGACCGTGCGGCAGGAGTCGTTCAACTCCATCTACATGATGGCCGACTCGGGCGCGCGCGGCTCCGCGGCGCAGATCCGCCAGCTCGCCGGGATGCGCGGCCTGATGGCGAAGCCCGACGGCTCGATCATCGAGACGCCGATCACGGCGAACTTCCGCGAGGGCCTGAACGTCCTGCAGTACTTCATCTCGACGCACGGCGCCCGCAAGGGCCTCGCCGACACCGCCCTCAAGACCGCCAACTCGGGCTACCTCACGCGGCGGCTCGTGGACGTGACCCAGGACCTCGTCGTCACCGAGGAGGACTGCGGCACGTCGAACGGCTTCACCATGCGCGCCCTCATCGAGGGCGGCGAGGTGGTGGAGCCGCTGCGCGAGCGCATCCTCGGGCGGGTGACCGCCTCGGACATCCTGCACCCGGACACCCAGGACGTCCTCCTGCCCGCCGGCACGCTGCTCTCGGAGCAGGAAGTCGACACGATCGAGCTGCTCGGCATCGACGAGGTGCGCGTGCGCACGCCGCTCACCTGCGACACGCGCTGGGGGCTCTGCGCCAAGTGCTACGGCCGCGACCTGGCGCGCGGCTCGCTCGTGAACGTCGGCGAGGCGGTGGGCGTCATCGCCGCGCAGTCGATCGGCGAGCCCGGCACGCAGCTCACGATGCGGACCTTCCACATCGGCGGCGCCGCGTCGCGCACGGCGGTGGCGAGCCAGGTGGAGGCGAAGTCCGCCGGCGTGGTGCGCTTCTCGGCGCAGATGCGCTACGTGACCAACCCGAAGGGCGAGAAGGTCGTGATCGCGCGCACCGCCGAGCTCGTCCTCACCGACGACAACGGGCGCGAGCGCGAGCGCCACAAGGTGCCGTACGGGGCGACGCTCGCCGCCGACGACGGCAAGGCGGTCAAGGCCGGGCAGGTGCTCGCGACCTGGGATCCGCACACGCGCCCGATCATCACCGAGTACGGCGGCTTCGTGAAGTTCGAGCACGTCGAGGAGGGCGTGACGGTGGCGAAGCAGATCGACGAGGTCACCGGCCTCGCGACGCTGGTCGTCATCGACCCGAAGCGCCGCGGCGTCGCCTCCAAGGGTGTGCGGCCGCAGGTGAAGCTGCTGAACGCGGCCGGCGAGGAGATCCGCATCGCCGGCACCGACCACCCGGTGAACATCACCTTCCAGGTCGGCTCGATCATCACCGTCAAGGACGGCCAGCAGGTCTCGGTCGGCGACGTGCTCGCGCGCATCCCGCAGGAGCAGGCGAAGGCGCGCGACATCACCGGCGGCCTGCCGCGCGTGGCCGAGCTCTTCGAGGCGCGCGCGCCCAAGGACGCGGGCATGCTCGCCGAAGTGACCGGGACGGTGTCGTTCGGCAAGGACACCAAGGGCAAGCAGCGCCTCATCATCACCGACGTCGACAACGTCGGCCACGAGTTCCTGATCCCGAAGGACAAGCACGTGCTCGTCCACGACGGCCAGGTCGTGAACAAGGGCGAGCTGATCGTCGACGGCCCCGCGGACCCGCACGACATCCTGAAGCTGAAGGGCGTGGAGGACCTGGCGCGCTACATCATCGACGAGGTGCAGGACGTCTACCGCCTGCAGGGCGTGCGCATCAACGACAAGCACATCGAGGTGATCGTGCGGCAGATGCTGCGCCGCGTGGTGATCTCCGACCCGGGCGACTCGCGCTTCATCCGCGAGGAGCAGGTGGAGCGCGCCGAGGTGCTCGAGGAGAACGACCGCCTCGCCGCCGAGGGCAAGAAGCCGGCGGAGTTCACCTACATGCTGCTCGGCATCACCAAGGCGTCGCTCTCGACCGATTCGTTCATCTCCGCGGCGTCGTTCCAGGAGACGACGCGGGTGCTGACCGAGGCGGCGATCATGGGCAAGAAGGACGAGCTGCGCGGCCTGAAGGAGAACGTCATCGTCGGCCGCCTGATCCCGGCGGGGACCGGGCTCGCGTACCACAACGCGCGGCGCAACGCCCCGCCGGCCGAGTCGATCTTCGAGGAGGTCGGCGAGGAGGCCGCCGCCGAGTCCTCGGCCGAGGAGGAATCGGTCGAGTAGCCCGCCGCGCCGGTTCGCGGGTCGGGAGAGGGGCGGCTCCGGCCGCCCCTTTTCCGTTCCGCGGGCCGGAGGCGGCCGCGGTCTCAGCGCTGGCCCTGGGTGATCTTGCCGAAGGCCCCGGCCGCGCCCCGGGGCGGCGCCCGCCAATACTGGCGCGGGGCAGCCACCTCCGCGCCCAGCGCCGCCGCGGCGTGCCACGCCCAGCGGGGATTCCAGAGCATGCCGCGCGCGAGGGCGACCAGGTCGGCCTTCCCGGAGGCGACGATCTCCTCCGCCTCGCGCGGCTCGGTGATCAGTCCCACGGCCATGGTCGCGATGCCGGCCTCCGCGCGCACGCGCGCGGCGAACGGGACCTGGTAGCCCGGGCCGAGCGCGACCTTCTGCTCGGGCGAAACGCCGCCGGAAGAGCAGTCGACCCAGTCGCAGCCGAGCTCGCGCAGCGCGCGCGCGAAGGCGACGGTGTCGTCGAGCGTCCAGCCACCCTCGACCCAGTCGGTCGCGGAGACCCGCACCCCGAGCGGCCGATCCTGCGGCCAGGCGCGGCGGACCGCGGCGAACACCTCCAGGGGGAACCGCATCCGGTTGGCGAGCGGGCCGCCGAACTCGTCGTCGCGGCGGTTCGCGACCGGGGACAGAAACTCGTGCAAGAGGTACCCATGGGCGCAGTGGAGCTCCAGGGCATCGAAGCCGATCCGGGCGGCGCGCTCCGCCGCGCGCGCGAACGCTTCGGCGAGCGCGGGCAGCTCCTCGCGCCGCAGGGCGCGCGGCGCGGGCTCCGCCGGCGTGATCGGCAGCGCGGAAGGGGCGACCGGCTCCCACCCGCCCTCGGCGGGCGGAATCAGCGCGCCGCCCCCCCAAGGTTCGCGGCTCGAGCCCTTCCGGCCCGCGTGCGCGAGCTGGATCCCAAGCGCGGCGCCCGACCATTCGCGGATCGCCCGCACGACCCGCGCGAGAGCGGCCTCGGTCGCGTCGTCCCAGAGCCCGAGGCACCCGGGCGTGATCCGCCCGCGCGGCTCCACGGCGGTCGCCTCGACCATGACCAGCCCCGCGCCGCCGAGCGCGAGATGGCCGAGGTGAATCAGGTGCCAGTCGGTCGCGGCGCCGTCGCGCGCCGAGTACTGGCACATCGGGGAGACCACGATCCGGTTCGGGAGCGTGAGGCTGCGCAGGCGCAGGGGGGTGAAGAGGGCGCTCGGCATCGGTTGTACCCGGCAAGGGGCCGTCCGGCGGAGGGCCGGCAGGCGGCGCGGCAGTCTAGCAGGGGGCGCCCGAGGGGCGGTCTCACCGTTCGCGAGCGCCCCTCCGCGGCGGGCGGGCCCGGGAGCGGCGCCGGCGACGTGCGCCAGAGCGCCCGCCCGGTTGACCCTCTGTCGAGCAACCCTTTATAATCTCCAGTCTTTTCACCCCGGGGACGGCCCGCGCGGCCGTCCCGGCTTTTTCCGGAACGCCAAAGAGATGCCGACGATCAATCAGCTCGTGCGCAAGGGCCGCAGCCGCGCCCCGTCGAAGAGCAAGGTGCCCGCCCTCGGCCAGTCGCCGCAGAAGCGCGGCGTGTGCACGCGCGTCTACACGACGACGCCGAAGAAGCCCAACTCGGCGCTGCGCAAGGTCGCGAAAGTGCGCCTGACGAACGGCTTCGAGGTTATCAGCTACATCGGCGGCGAGGGACACAACCTGCAGGAGCACTCGGTGGTGCTGATCCGCGGCGGCCGGGTGAAGGACCTGCCCGGCGTGCGCTACCACATCGTCCGCGGCAGCCTCGACACGCAGGGCGTCAAGGACCGCAAGCAGGCGCGCTCGAAGTACGGCGCGAAGCGCCCGAAGGCCGCCTGAGCGCGCCGCCCCGCAAGCCGCGGCCCAAGGAACCGAGGAAGAACCCATGCCCCGTCGCAGAGAAGTCCCGAAGCGCGAGATCCTGCCCGACCCGAAATTCGGGAACCAGGACGTCGCCAAGTTCATGAACGTCCTCATGACCCGCGGCAAGAAGTCGGTCGCGGAGCGCATCGTCTACGGCGCGTTCGACACCATCAAGGCGAAGTCCGGCAAGGAGCCGCTCGAGGTCTTCACCCAGGCGGTGCAGAACTCCAAGCCCATGGTCGAGGTGAAGAGCCGCCGCGTCGGCGGCGCGAACTACCAGGTGCCGGTCGAGGTGCGTCCGGCGCGGCGGGCCGCGCTCGCGATGCGCTGGCTGCGCGAGGCCGCGCAGAAGCGCGGCGAGAAGTCCATGAAGCAGCGGCTCGCGAACGAGCTGATGGAGGCGGCCGAGGGCCGCGGCGGCGCGGTGAAGAAGAAGGACGAGGTGCACCGCATGGCCGAGGCGAACAAGGCGTTCGCCCACTACCGGTTCTGACGGACGCGAGCCCCAATCCCGCGGGGCGGACGCGGTTCCGCCCCCGGTCTTTCCGAAGGCAAGACAGTGGCACGTAAGACCCCCATCGAGCGCTACCGGAACATCGGCAT
>JAOAEA010000108.1 GCA_026417035.1 Burkholderiales bacterium | reverse complement strand
GCCTTGATCTTGCCCTCGACGCCGCGCTTGCCGAACCCGCCCGGCACGAGGATCGCGTCCGCGCCGGCGAGCATCCCCGTGCCCTCCTGCTCGATCGACTCGGAGTCGATGTAGCGGATGTTGACGCGGCTGCGGGTGTGGATGCCCGCGTGGATCAGCGCCTCCGAGAGCGACTTGTAGGATTCGGTCAGGTCGACGTACTTGCCCACGAGCGCGATGGTCACCTCGTGCTGCGGGTGCTCGAGCGAGTGCACCAGGCGGTCCCAGACCGAGAGGTCCGCGGGCTTCGCGAGCACGTCGAGCTTGTGGCAGACGATCTCGTCGAGCATCTGCTGGTGCAGCATCCCCGGGATCTTGTAGATCGAGTCGACGTCCCACACCGAGATCACGGCGCGCTCGGAGAGGTTGGTGAAGAGCGCGATCTTGCGCTTCTCCTCGTCGGGGAGCGCCCGGTCGGTGCGGCACAGCACCGCGTCGGGCTGGATGCCGATCTCGCGCAGCTCCTTGACCGAGTGCTGCGTCGGCTTGGTCTTGATCTCGCCCGCGCTCTTGATATAGGGCACGAGCGTGAGGTGGATGTAGCAGGTGTTGCGCTCGCCGAGCTCGAGGCGCATCTGCCGCACCGCCTCGAGGAAGGGCAGCGACTCGATGTCGCCCACCGTGCCGCCGATCTCGACGATGGCCACCTCCGCGCCGGCCGCGCCACGCGCGATGAACGCCTTGATCTCGTCGGTGATGTGCGGGATCACCTGCACGGTGCGCCCGAGGTAGTCGCCGCGGCGCTCCTTCTTGATGACGCTCTCGTAGATCTGCCCGGTCGTGAAGTTGTTCACCTTCCGCATCTTCG
Source organism: Burkholderiales bacterium (assembly GCA_026417035.1). Classification (GTDB taxonomy): domain Bacteria; phylum Pseudomonadota; class Gammaproteobacteria; order Burkholderiales; family SG8-39; genus JAOAEA01. The sequence goes on along the minus strand of JAOAEA010000108.1, from coordinate 4,357 downwards.
CGGAGATGAAGCGCTCGTAGTGGCCGAGGTCGAGATCGGTCTCGGCCCCGTCCTCGGTGACGAACACCTCCCCGTGCTGGAAGGGGCTCATCGTGCCGGGATCGACGTTGATGTACGGGTCGAGCTTGAGGAGGGTGACCTTGATGCCGCGCGACTCGAGGATGGCGGCGAGCGATGCGGCGGCTATCCCCTTCCCCAGCGAGGAAACCACGCCGCCCGAGACGAACACATACTTGGTCATCGGAGAAGAGGATGTCCGGATGGCGAATCATAGCCGAATCCGGATGGCCGCTCAAACCGCGGCGCGCGTTCGGACGCGCCGTTCGCATGCGAGCGCGAGCGAGCGGCGCGCGCCAGCGCGCGCCGCGCTCAGACGAGCTTGACGTCGCCCTGTTGCAGGGCGTCGAGGGGCCTCAACTCCTGAGCCGCGGTGCCGAACCCGCCCGCGTTCAGCGCCTGCCCCACCGCCGGAACCGCGAGCCCGGCGAGGCTGCCCGCGAGTCCGTAGCGGTACGCGAGGTCGCCGCCGAGCGCCGCCGTGTCCGAGCTGCCGAGATGCGCGTCGAGCAGGCTGTTCATCACCTGCCAGCGCGAGATGCCCGACGCGGCGCGCGCCGCGTCGAAGGCCGCGACGATCCGCGTGAAGTCGAAGTTCGCGATCCGGTCCGAGTAGAGCGGGTTCAGCGCTGCCTGGCCGTAGCCCTGCATCGCCTCCACGACGAGCTGCAGGTTGACGACGCTGCGATTCGCCGGCGCGGCATACCAGTCCTGGAACGTCACGCGCTCGTTCTCGCCGACGTCGACGATCAGGCTTGTTCCCGAGACGCGCAGGAGGAGATCCTGGTAGCGGATGCCGCCGCCGAGCGACAGCGTGGCGGTCGCCGTGCCGCGGATCACGTCGCGGCCGTCGCCGCGGTTGAAGGCGATGACGTCCGCGCCGCCGCCGAGCGTGATGCGGTCGTTGCCGCGGCCGCCGACGAAGAACGAAGCCGCCGCGCCGTCCATCAGGTCGTCGGCGCCGTCCATGCCCATGAAGAGGTTCGATCCGAAGACGTCGACCAGGACGTCGCTGCGCGCCTCGCCCTGCATGATGTCGTTGCCGGCGCCGCCGTTGAGAGTGTCCGCGCCGCCGTCCGAGGCGAGGTAATCGTTGCCCGCGCCCCCGAACAGCCGGTCGTTGCCGCGCCCGCCGTAGATCACGTCGTCGCCGGCGGAACCCCAGACGATGTCGTCGCCGTCGCCGCCGTCGGCGAGCACCGGGCCGTAGGCGTAGCGCGCGCTGGTCAGGTCGATGAGGTCGTCCCCGCGCCCGGCGAAGATCGCCTCGATGCCAGCGAGCCGCGGCCCCGCCGCGCCGAGCGCGCCCGAGTCGTCGTCGAGCAGGATCGCGTCGCGGCCATCGGTCGCGTACAGCGTGTCGTAGCCGGCGCCGCCGTCGAAGAGGTCGAAGCTGCGGTTGAAGTTGCCGATGTCCACCGCCTCGCCCGTGCCCACCACGCCGGGACTGCCGGCGTTGACGCGCCGGGTCCCGGACGCCCAGCGCGCATCGGCCGTGAACGCGAGCGAGTCGTTACCAGCCATACCGTAGAGCCGGTCGGCCCCGCGGTTGCCGTTCAGCGTGTCGTTGCCGGCGCCGCCGACCAGCACGTCGTTGCCCGACGTGCCATAGAGCAGCAGATTTGGCGCGCGCACGATGTCGAGCTCGAACGACGTGGAGGCCGACGCGCCGGCGCGGTCGGCGGCCGTGACGACGATCGCGAGCGTCCCGGCATCGGCGTTCGTGGCGACCCCCGAGAAACGGCGCGTCGCCGGATCGAACGCGAGCCAGGACGGCAGCGCCTCGCCGCTCGCGAGGCGCGCGGAGAAGGTGAGACTGTCACCGGCATCGACGTCGGCGAACGCGTCCTCCGCAATCTCGAGCGAGAAAGCGAGGCCGGCGTCGGCCCGCTGCGCGCCGATCGCCGGCGCCGCGTACACCGGCGCGTCGTTGACGTTCTCGACCGCGATCGCGAAGCGCGCCTCCGCGGACTCGCCCGCGAGGTCGGTCGCCACCACCTTGATCTCGTAGGCGCCGACGTCGCCGTTCTCCGGCGTGCCGCGGAACGTCCCGGTCGCGGCGTCGAACGCGAGCCACCCGGGGAGCGCGACGCCGTTGGCGAGCATCGCGGCGAGCGTGAGGCGGTCGCCGGCATCCGCGTCGGCGAAGGTCCCGGGGGCCAGCGTGAAGCAGAACGGCGCGTCCTCCCGCGTGCTCTGCTTGACGACCGGCACGGCGAGTGTCGGAGCGTCGTTGGTGTTCACCACCGTGAGGTCAAAGACGTCCGAGGCGCGCGCGCCCGCCGCGTCGGTCGCCATGACCCGGATCGAGACCGTGCCCACGTCGCCGTTCGCGGGCGTGCCGAAGAACCGGCGCGTTGCGGGGTCGAACCGGAGCCACCCCGGCAGCGCCGCGCCGTCGGCCTGCGCCGCGGCGAGCGCGAGGGCGTCACCGACATCCTCGTCCGCGAACATCCCGGCGGGCAGCGCGAGCGAGAACGGGCTGTCCTCGCGCACCATCTGATCCGCGACCGGCGCGACGAGGACCGGCGCGTCGTTGGTGTTCGCCACGGAGAGCGCGAAGGTCGCCGACGCGACGGCGCCGGCGGCGTCGGTGGCGGCAAGGCGCACGTCGACCGTGCCGACGTCGCCGTTCGCCGGCGTGCCCCGTAGCGTGCCGGTCGCGCGATCGACGGAGAGCCAGGACGGGAGCGGCGTGCCGTCGGCGCGCGTGGCGCCGTAGGCGAGCACGTCACCCGCGTCCGGGTCGACGAACGTTCCGGCGGGGAGCGCGAACTCGAAGGCCGCGTCCTCCGTCGCCGCGAGGGCACCGATCGCCATCCGGAGCTCGGGCGCGCGGTTGCCGCCCGCTGGGAGCGCGCCGTCCCCGGTGACGTCGATCACGAAGACGTCCGAGGCGGTGGCGCCGAAGCGGTCGGCCGCCGTCACCCTGACTGCGACGGCGCCGACATCGCCCGCGCCGGGCGTGCCGGCGAGCGTGCGCGACGCCGCGTCGTAGGAAAGCCACGCGGGCAGAGCGCCGCCGTCGGCGAGCGTGAGCGAATAGTGGGGCGCGTCGCCGTCGGCGTCGGTGAACGTGCCGGCGGGGATCACGGCGCTGAACGCCTCGCCCTTGTTCGCGCGCTGGTCCGCGAGCGGCGCCGCCAGCACCGGCGCGCGGTTCGCGAGCCGCTCGAGATGGCCGAGGTCCCAGATCGCACCGTCGGCGCCGAACGCCACGCGCTCGATCCGGTATCCCTCGCGCGGATCCCACTGCACGTCGAGCGAGTCGTCGGTGCCCTCGACCGAGAAGCGCAGGCGGTCGGCGAGGCGCTCGACGCGGAGGCTGGCGCGGTCGATGTCGGACTTGAAGTAGATCGTGTCGCTGTTGCCGTCGGTGAGGTCACGGTCGACGATCACGTCGCGACCGTAGCCTTGCCCGAAGACGTAGGTGTCGTTCCCCCTGCCCCCGAACATCCGGTCGTTGCCCGCCTTCGCGTCGAAGCGGTCGGCGACGCTCGTGCCGGCGAGGACGTCGGCGCCGCCGGTGCCGGCGAAGTCGAACCCGCGGCCGACGAGCGCGCCGTAGCCGAGCTCGGGACCGTCCGCGAAGACGAAGCGCTCGATCGCTCCCGGTGCGAGCGCGTCGAGGGGATCGAAACCCCTGATGCGCACGCCGTCGCCCTCGGCGCCGATCGCGAGGAAGAACGTTCCGTTGAGGACCGTGAGGTGGGTGTCGGCCACGCGCGCGCCGACGACGAGCGTGTCGTCGCCGAACGTCCCGTCGTCCTCGATCGTGTCGATGCCTTCGCCCGGCCCCACGCGGTAGAGGTCCGCACCCTCGCCGCCCCGCATGAGATCGTTACCGCGCCCGCCCGCGAGGACGTCGTCGCGCGCGGTGCCGAGGAGGACATCGTTGCCGTCGCCGCCGGAGAGGTCGTTGCCATAACCCTCGACGCCGACGAGGACCTCCGAGCCGAGCCCCCCGGCGTACTCGACGCGCAGCGAATCGAAGGCGAAGCTCTCGGTCACCTGGCTCGCACCGTTGACGTGGCGGATGCGGATCGTCTCGATGCGGCCGCGCGGGTCGGCGCCGAGCAGGATCCGGTCGCCCGCGGGACCGTAGGCGAGATGGACGTCGCTGTTGGTCGCGACGAGCCGGATGCTCGCGCGCGCGATGGCCGCGGCGGCGACCCCGTCCTGCGAGACGAACTCGACGGTGTCGTGGGTGGTGACCACCACGTGGGGGTTTGCGCGCAGGTTGCGGGCCTTGAGGGCGCTCGGGGCACACGAGAACCAGAACGTGTCGTCGGTGTACCAC
>JAOAEA010000107.1 GCA_026417035.1 Burkholderiales bacterium | reverse complement strand
CTTTTACGCTTGTGCGCATCAAGGCGCCCCCAAGACAGCGGCGCGCAAGGCCCAACGCCGCGGGCGCGAGCCGTGGTTGTTGGCCCATTCGCCCCGGCTGTGTCATTACCGCCCCGACGAGATCGTGGCGATGTACGCCCGGCGCATGCAGATCGAGGAGAGCTTCCGCGACAGCAAATGCGCGCAGCTCGGCATGGGCCTGGAGCTGAGCCGCTCGCGCTCGGCCCAGCGGCTGCACGCGCTGCTGCTCATCGCCACGCTGGCGGCCTATCTGCTCTGGCACATCGGCCAGCTCGCCGAGGCCGAGGGCCTGCATCGGCGCTTCAAGGCCACCACGCGGCGCGCACGCGAAATCTCGGTCATCACGCTGGGGCTGCTCCTGTGCGCCCTACCCCGAATACCGCTCAGTGAGCATGCGCAAGAAGCCCTCGAACGGCGCCTGGGAATCCGACCATGAAAACCGGGGAAACCTCAGGACGCATCCCCCTTGACCCCCTAATTCAGGGGCTGCCGAAAGACGCTTCCCTCCGCAGGCATCGGTGGCCGTTGCTGTTGAAGAGCGCCGGGAAGCGTTTTTCAACAGCCTGTTAGCCGCGCCGCGAGGTCTCACTGGCCGAATTGCCGCTGCCTACCGCCACGTGGGCACCACGCAGCGGCGGCTGCGCCGCGCCAGCACCCCGTCGAAATCCGCGATCGCCTGCTGCATGACCGCGGAGCTCCCGGCGTGGCAAGCGAGGCACGCGCCGGCCGTGAGGATGCGCCGCTGTTCGGCCACGGTGAACGGCCGCGCATCCTCGCGCGTGGAAACCATGCCGGTGCGCTCGGCGAGGAAGCCGGTCCACGCATCCGCCGGCAGTCCGTCGTGCGGCGAGGCGCTCTCCTTCGGCGTGAACCGCCAGCGGCCCGCCGCCTTGTCGAACGCGAGCCTGCCGCGCCCGTACCCGAGGGCGACGGGATCGGCATGACACGACTCGCAGCTGCGCACCTCGCGCCGGACGGTGTGCGGGGCGACGTGTGCGTAGAGCCGCCGGAAGATCACGTCGGGCGGCTTGTCCGGATCGCGGTTGCGGTCGAACGTGAGGATCATGCCCGGCACGAAGGTGTCGACGAGCTCGCGCGGCCCGCCCGGCGCGCCATGGTCGGTGCGAACGCCGAGCGTGGGCAACGCCGCCTCGAACGGGCCGGACGACTCGTTCCACGTGCCCTTGACCCACTTCTGCGCCGCCCAGTCGAAGCCCTCCCCCTTCGCATCGAACTCGGTGTGGCAGGTGGTGCAGCGCGGCGCCCACGCCGAATGGCAGCTTCCGCACGCAAGCCGCGCATGCCCCGCGCCTTGCGTACACGCCGCCGCGGGCGGCTCGAGCGGATGCGTCGCGCCGCTCAGCTTGCCGCGCAGCGTGCCGCGCCCGTCGCGGTCGACGGTCACGTTCACGAGGACGTCGCCATTGCGCCCCGCGCCGAGCCGCTCGCCGGGCGCGAAGGTCCACTTGCGCAGCGCCAGCAGCGCGCGCGACTCCGGATCGGCCTCTTCCGGCGCGACGGAAGCGAGCCGCGCGGCATGGCAGTCGGCGCACACGATGCGCAGCTGCTCGCTCTTGCGCGCGACGACGGCGCCGGAGCCCATCACTTCCCACGCGGTGTGGCAGTCGATGCACGCGAGCCCGCGCTCGTGGTGGACGTCGGCGACCACGTGCTCGACGCGGCGCTCGTCGGCGAGCGTGCGCACGCGCGCGTCGCGCCGCGAGGGCTCGCCGCGCAGCTCGTGCCAGCCCTCGTAGCTCAGCGCGACGCGGCCCGAGCGGCTGTGGCAGCCGAAGCAGTGCCCGTTCGTCGGGTTCACGGTGAACGACGGATGCGCCGCGGGCGGGTTGCGCGGCTTGCCCCGCGGCGCTGCGGCGTAGGCTTCGTGCGCGGCCTTCGCCGTGTCGCCGTAGACGAGGTGGCAGGCGTTGCAGCCGCCGCCGAGCGAATCCTCGCCGATCGGCCCGGTCTCGGTCCTCGCCTGGCCGAGATGGCAGCCGACGCAGAGCTCGCGCAGATGGCTGTCCGCGACGCCGTGGCCCAGGCGGCTTGCGTGCGGCGGCGGCGCCGAGGGATCGTCCGGTTCGCCGAGGACTTTCCGGTTCACGGCGATGACGCCCGCCATCGTCGCCATGATCGAGCGCTCGACGCGCGGCACGATGGCCTCGTGGCAGCCGGCCTGACCGCAGGTGCGGGGCGCGTCGGCGAGGTTGCCGGGAATCGGGACGAGGCCCCGGTGCGCGGGGGTGGCTTCGGTCGCCTTGCGGTCGCCCCCGTGGCACGCGGCGCAGCCGATGCGCGCATGCGCCGCATCGAGGCCGGTCACGCCGGCGTGGCAGGTCGCGCACGCCTCGGTCCGTGCGCCCGCCGCATCGTCCTCCCGGGCGCACGCGGCGAGGACCACCACGCCGGCGAGCAACGCGGCGAGTGCGGCGGTTCGGAGGGCAAGAGCGGTCTGCATCGGTATCTCCGGCGGCTCGCGCGCGGCGCGAGCACTCTGCCGCAGCTTCGCCGCCCCGCGCAAGCCGCCCCTTGACGCGCATCAACCCAGACCGCGACGCCGGGCCTGCGCCCCGGAGCCGGATCGGTCCTGCGTGCACCCGGCGCGCCGGCCGGGGATTAGCGCAGGTCACAAGCGGCGCGCAGGCTCCAGTGCTATGGTTCGCGATCGCCCCGAGCCGGGGCCCCGCCGATCGGAAGCCACATGGCCCGCGTCCGCCTCCTCCTCGTCAACCCCCGCTACCCGGAGAGCTTCTGGAGCTTCCGCTGGGCGGTCGAGCGCGTGCTGCCCCGCGCCAAGCGCACGGTCAACCCGCCGCTCGGCCTGGCGACGCTCGCGGCACTGTGCCCGCCCGACTGGGAGGTGAGCATCGTCGACGAGAACGTCGAGCCCGTGCCGCTCGAGCCTCAGGCCGACCTCGTCGGCGTCTGCGGCATGGGCGTCCAGTTCCCGCGGCAGAAGGCGCTGCTCGACTACTACCGCCGGCGCGGCTACCCCGTCGTCGCGGGCGGGAGCTACGCCTCGCTCTGCCCGGAGCTCTACGGCGAGCACGCCGACAGCGTGGTCGCGGGCGAGGCCGAATACATCTGGCCGGCGTTCTGCCGCGACTTCGAGGCGGGCGCGGCGAAGCCCCTGTACCGCGAGACCGGCGTCGTGCGCCTGGAGGACTCGCCCACGCCGCGTTTCGACCTCCTCAAGCTCGAGCGCTACACCACCGCGACGCTGCAGTTCTCGCGCGGCTGCCCGTTCCGCTGCGAGTTCTGCGACATCATCGTGATGTTCGGCCGCAAGCCGCGCACGAAGACCGTCGCGCAGGTGGAGCGCGAGCTCGACGCCCTGCGGCGCCTCGGCGTGCGCAACGCCTTCTTCGTGGACGACAACCTCATCGGCAACAAGCCGGTGGCGAAGGCGCTCCTGCGCTTCCTGGCCGATTACCAGGCGCGCCACGGCCGGCCGTTCGCGTTCGGCACCGAGGCTTCGCTCAACCTCGCCCACGACGAGGAGCTCCTCTCGCTCTTCCGCGAGGCGGGCTTCGGCTGGGTCTTCATCGGCATCGAGTCGCCCGACCCGGCGACGCTGCGCGCGACCCGCAAGCACCAGAACACCCAGGGCGACCCGATCGCGGCCATCCGCCGCATCTACGCCCACGGCATCGACGTGCTCGCGGGCTTCATCGTCGGCTTCGACCAGGACACCCCCGAGACCTTCGACGCGCAGCACGACTTCATCGTGCGCTCGGGCATCCAGGCGGCGATGGTGGGCCTGCTCACCGCGCTGCCGCACACGCCGCTGCACGCGCGCCTCGCCGCCGAGGGGCGCCTGCGCGCCGACGTGGATCCGGGCAACAACACGCGGCTCGCGACCAACGTCGTCCCGCTCGGCATGAGCTACGAGACGATGATCGACCGCTACCGTGCGCTCTACCGGCGCCTCGTGAGCGATGCCGGCATCGCGCGGCGCATCCGCAACAAACTCGCGCACATGCCGCGGCCCGCGTATCGCGGCGAGTACACGCTCGGCGAGCAGGTGGGCATCGTCGCGCGGCTGCTCGCGCGCGGCATCCTCGCCGGCGGCTGGCCACGCGTGAAGGCGTTCGCGCGGAGCCTCCCCTGGACCCGCCCGCGGCAGATCCCGCTCGCGGTGAGCGACTGGATCGCGGGGCTCGCGATGCGCGACTACGTCGAGCGCCGCTTCGGCCTGCGGCGCGCCGCCGCACCGCGGCGGGTGGCGCGATGGGCGCGCGCGGTGCAGCGCGCCGCGGCTGCCTACGTCAAGGCCGGGGCCGTAGGCGTGGACCTCGCGGCCGACCGCGGTGGTCTCGCGGTACACCTGAAGGGGCTCGTCGACGGCGAGTTCTTCCGCCGCACGCTGCGGCCCATCGACCGCCTGCTCGCGCGCACCCAGGCGACCCTCGCCCTGCGCGTCGAGGCGCTCTCCGAGCCCGCGCTGCCGGAGGTGCGCCGCTGGCTCGCCCGGCTCGCGCGCCACGGCGACCGCGTCTCGATCTTCGTCGCGGAGCGCTGGCGCGCGACGCTCGCCGTGGATTCGTCGGTCTTCGACGTCGTGCTCGAAGGGGAGTGAATGCCCGCGCCGCGCGCGGGGTCTTCCCGTCGCGCGCGCGTCACCGGCGCGACCGGGCGCGTGATCCGGCGTGCTATCGTTGCCGCCCCCGGCGCCGTCCGCAGGAAGCACCGGTCCGCCCGCGCGAGCGGCTTCCTTTGATGCTGCAGGCGGCTAAAGGGGGGTTCCGCTTTTCTCGAGATTCCAAGGAGGCGACGCATGATCCGGCAATCGAAGGCGCACGCCGTCTGGCGCGGCGGGCTCAAGGACGGCAAGGGCAGCGTGTCGGTCGCGAGCGGCGTGCTCTCGGCCACCCCCTACACCTTCGCCCAGCGCTTCGAGGGAGCGCCGGGCACGAACCCCGAGGAGCTCGTCGCCGCCGCGCACTCGGGCTGCTTCTCCATGGCGCTCTCGGCCGAGCTCGGCAAGGCAGGCCTCGCGCCGGAGAGCATCGAGACGCAGGCGACCCTCGACTTCGACATGAAGGACGGCAAGCCGACGGTGACGAAGATCCACCTCGACTGCGTCGCGAAGGTCCCGGGCGCGAGCGCCGCGGCGTTCGACAAGGCCGCGCAGGACGCCAAGGCCGGCTGCCCGATCTCGCGCCTGCTCAACACCGAGATCACGCTCTCGGCGCGGCTCGCCTGAGGCGGCGCGCCGCGCCCACGCGCGGGATCGCCGCGTCGCTCGCGCGCGTCGTGATGACGCTCACGCGCTCGCGGAACCGTCGCTCAGTGGCTCGTCCCCTCCGAGCGCGTGATCTTGGCCC
>JAOAEA010000106.1 GCA_026417035.1 Burkholderiales bacterium | reverse complement strand
GCAAGGGGGCACACCCCCTTGCAAATCCCCCGGCCCGGACGGGCGGCCCGCCATCGCTCAGCAGCCGCCCTTCTTCTCTTTCTTCTGGGTCGTGGTCTGTTCCTTCTTCTGCTCCTCCTTCTTCGCCTGGGCGAGCGCGGTGCCCGTGGCGAGGGCGAAGGTGGCGGCGACGATGGCAGCGACGAGCTTCTTCATGGGTAGTCTCCTTATCGGATCGGTTTCAGGGTCGGCGCCCGAGCCGGGCGTCCGGCTACTAACGCGCCGCGGGCGGGGATGTTGACACAGATTCAATTCACGGTCCGGCGCGGACCCGCATGGACGGATTCGCCGGTTCGATGGATCCGCGGCCGGACCTCTCCGCCCCACGTGAGCCAGGTCACACGCGTTGACCGCGGAGCACGCGCCACTAGAATCGCCGCATGGAAGGCGTAACCGCGATGCCGGCGCTCGACGCCGAGGGCTACCTCCTCGATCCCGCCGAATGGACCGAGGGCGTGGCCGTCGAGCTCGCGCGGCGCGAAGGCATCGCGCTCGGTCCCGATCACTGGGACGCGATCCGCTTCATGCGCCGCTACTGGGAAGAGCACCAGGTCGCCGCCGACGCGCGCTTCGTCATCCGGCACCTCACGGAACGCCTGGGGCCGGGCGCGCGCAACCGGCTGTTCGAGCTCTTCCCCTACGGCTACCCCGCGCAGGCCTGCAAGATCGCCGGCATGCGGCGGCCGCGCGCCTGGAGCACCGGCTGAGCGCCTGCGGGCCGGGCGCCCCGCCCCGGCGCGGCAGCGCGCCCGGACGAGGGGGGACGCCCCCGGGTCGCCGCCCCGGCTCGGGGAAAGCCCCGGCGCATCGAGCGAAGCGGCCGGGGTTCACCTAGCGCGCGAACACCTCGGCGATCGCGGCGAGCGCCGCTTCCGACTCGCCGATGTGCGAGGCGAGCTCGATCGCGAGCCGGGGATGCTTCGCGCGCAGGGCCGCGACCGCGAGCGGCAGGTCGCGCTTGAGGTGGCCGCCCGCGCCGATGAACGCGGGCACGATCCGCACCGAGCGCACGCCCTCCGCCGCGAGGCCATCGACGGCCTCCGCGAGCGAGGGCTGCATCAGCTCGAGATACGCGCAGCGGACCCGCGTGCCCGGCGCGCGCGCGGCGATGAGCGCGGCGAGCCGCTCGATCGGCCGCGCCCACTCGGGGTCGCGCGCCCCGTGGGCGAAGACGACGATGGCATCGGGGGTCATCGGCCGCGCTTCCGGGAATCGGGCCCGAAGGAGGAAGCGCTCGAGCCCGGACGGCCGAACCCCGCGACGCCGGCCGAAGGCCTCCGCGCGGCGGCGCCGGGACGTATCGCCGCGGCACGCGCCGCGTCACGGGTCTCTATGGGGTTCCTCGCGCGCACGGTCTCGAAGCGGTTGCGGTCAGGCGGCGCGCTCCGCCGCGCCGATGCCGCGATCTTACGTCATGCGCGCGTTGCGCCCGGCCCGGGGACGCCGCCGGCCGCCGGCTTGACTCACCCCGGTGCGCGCGTAGTATCGGCCGACGGGCTGCCGATCGATCTCCATGCGCGACCTTCCCGACCTCATCGACGCGGTGCAGCGCAACTGCGACATCGCCGACGCGCGCCACGCGGGCGAGGCGACGCTCTGCACCTACCTCCTGCGCATGCGCGAGCACTTCCGCTGGGAGAACGAGCTGCCGCTGGCGGCGCAGCCCCGCAAGGAGGAGCTCTCCGCGTGGCTCACCGAGCGCGAGGCGCGCTGGGACGCGCTCGCCGGCGAGGACTTCGGCCCCGTGCCGGTGGGCGAGCGCGACCACGACCCGTTCGACGCCGAATCGCTGAACGGGGAGCTCCTCGGCCGGGGCCTCGTCTACGGCGCCGGCTACGCGCGCTTCCACCGGCCGAGTTTCTTCCTCGCCGAGATCGACCGCAGCGAGACGCGCGAGGGGCTGCGCGTGCTGGTCGCCGGGTGCGAGCTCGCGCGCGACCTGGAGCCCGCTCCGGCGGCGCTGCGCGGCGACACGATCTTCGTGCGCCGCGACGCGCTGCGCCGCTGGCTCTGGGAGCGGGTGGAATTCTGGCAGTCGCGCCGGGGGGAGGGCGCCCTCGCACGCGCCGTCCACGCGTGGGGCCTCGACGGGAACGACGAGGCTGCGTTCGAGCGCGCGGTCAATGCCGAGACCGAAACGGTGATCCTGCACGAGCTCGGCGAGGCGCGCGCCGGGCGGCTTCTCGGGCCGCAGTGGGAGGCGATGCTCGCCGGGTGCGAGGACCGGCGCGCGGAGCTCGTCGCCCGCGCGGTGCGCGACAACCTCGCCGACTGCCTCGTGACGCTGCCCGCGCTCGTCGCGCGCGAGGCGCACGCGTCCATCCACTTCTACTTCTCGCATTTCGACGGCCTGCGCCGCGAGCTCTTCCCGGCCCTCGCCGCCGCCTACCGGCAGTGGCACGAGACCGCTTCGGCCGACGCGCTCGCCGAAGCCGCCGCGTCGGGCGCCGCGCACTGGGAGCGGGTGGCACGCGGCATGCTCTCGGCCTCGCCGTGCCTCGAGCCCTCGGCCCTGGCGCTTCTCGGACCGTGACCCAGCTCCAGGACGCGAGCGACGAGCCGCGCGACGCCGGCGCGGCCGAACGGTTGCGGGCGCTGCAGATCCTGTCGGAGATCACCTCGACGCTGCCCGGCGAGTCGGGCATCGAGGAGTGGCTCGGCCGCGTGCTCGCGACGATGGTGCGCCTCGCGGGCGCCGCCGCGGGCGCCGTGCGCGTGCTGAGCGCCGACGGACGGGAGCTCCGGCTCCTCGCTTCCGAGGGTCTGCCTCCCGAGGTGGTGGCCCGCGAGCGGCTGATGCCGGTCGATTGCGGCCCGTGCGGCCTCGCCGTGCGCGACGCGGCGTCCCAGGAAGAGCCGGCGTGGAGCACGTGCGCCCGCCTCACGGCGACGACCTGGTTCGGCGGCCTGGGCCGCATGATCGCGGTGCCGCTCGTCAACGGCGGGCGGGTGCTCGGCACCTACAACCTCTTCCTGCGCGACGCGCGCCCGATACCGGAGGAGGTGGCGCTCCTCTACCGCTCCATGGGCGAGCACCTCGGCATGGCGCTCGAGAACGCGCGCCTCGCCCGCGAGAACCTGCGCATGCGCGTGACGAGCGAGCGGCAGATGATCGCCGCGGAGGTGCACGACTCGCTGGCGCAGTCGCTCGCCTACATGAAGATGCGCGTCGCCCTGCTGCTCGAGTCGCTCCGGTCCGCCGACACCGAGCGCTCGCTGCGTTACGCGGGCGATCTGCAGCGCGCCCTCGGCGAGGCCTACGCCGACCTGCGCGAGCTGCTCGCGCAGTTCCGCAGCCGCATGGACCCGCTCGGGCTGGTGCACGCGCTCGAGGGCCTCGCGGCGGGGTTCGAGGACGCCACCGGCGTCGCGCTCACCCTCGAGAACCGCCTCGCCGGCGCGCTGAACCTGACCGCGGACGAGGAAGCGAACGCGTTTCACGTCGTGCAGGAGGCGCTCGCCAACGTCGCCCGCCACTCCGGCGCCCGCCACGCGCGCGTGACGCTCGCGACGCGCGACGGCGACTACGAGTTCACCGTCGAGGACGACGGGGTGGGCTTCTTCGCGCTCGGCAATCCGCCTGGCGCGGAAGACGCACTCGCGCCGCGCCACCGGCTCGGCGTGGGGATCATGCGCGAGCGTGCCGGGCGGCTGGCCGGGCGCCTCGAGATCGCGAACCTCCCGGGGCGCGGCGCGCGCGTGCGCCTCGCCTTCCCCGTCGACCCGGCCGCCCGCGCGGCGACGCCATGAGCGCGCCGGTCCGCGTCCTGCTCGCCGACGACCACACGCTCTTCCGCAAGGGGCTCGCGGAGCTGCTCGACGGCCGCGGCGAGATCCGCGTGGTCGCCGCGACCGGCGATGCCGAGACCGCCGTCGCGCTCGCGCGCGAGCACGCGCCCGACGTCGCGATCGTGGACCTCAACATGCCGCCGCACGGCGGCCTCGCCCTGGTCCGCCGGCTGCGCGCCGAGGGCTGGAGCGGCGCGTCGATCGTGCTCACCGTGAGCGACGCCGCCGACGACATGGCGAACGCGCTCGCGGCCGGCGCGCGCGGCTACCTCCTGAAGGACATGGAGCCCGAGGAAGTCGTGGACGCGGTGCGGCGCGCCCTGCGCGGCGAAACCGTGGTCGCGCCGGCGATGACGCTCAAGCTCGTCGAGCTGCTCAACCCGCAGCGCGCCGCGGCCGCCCGCGAGACGCTGCTCGCGCAGCTCACCGCCCGCGAGCGCGAGATCCTCGCCTACCTCGCCGAGGGCAAGACCAACAAGGCGATCGCGCGCTGCCTCGACATCAGCCACGAGACGGTCAAGCTGCACGTGCGCAAGATCTTCGCCAAGCTCAAGCTGTCGTCGCGTGTCGAGGCGGCGCTGGTCGCGGTCGAGCACGGCGTGGCGCCGCGGGCCGGGAAGGCGCCGCCGGAGGCGTGAACCAGTCGAGCTTGCGCCGCAAGCGCACCACCTTGCCGATCACCACGAGCGTCGGCGCGCGCAGTCCGGCCGCCGCCGCGCGCTTCGCGAGCGACCCGAGCGTGCCCTCCACGACACGCTGTCCGGGCGTCGTCCCCCGCTGGATGATGGCCGCCGGCGTGCGCGGCGGGAGCCCGTGGGCGACGAGGCGCTCCGCGATGTGCGCGAGGCCGTGCAGCCCCATGTAGACGACGATCGTCTGTCCCGGGCGCGCGAGCCCCTGCCAGTCGAGCTCCACCGCGCCGCCGCGCCGCGATCCGGTGACGAGGATGCAGGCCTCCGCGAGGCCGCGGTGCGTGAGCGGAATGCCGGCATAGGCGGCCACGCCGGCCGCGGCGGTCACCCCCGGCACGACCTCGAAGGGGATGCCCGCGCGCGCGAGCGCCTCGGCCTCCTCGCCGCCGCGGCCGAAGATGAACGGGTCGCCGCCCTTCAGCCGCACGACGCGCCGGCCCTCGCGCGCGAGGCGCACCAGCAGCGCGTTGATCTCCGCCTGCGGCAGCGAGTGGTTGCCGCGCTGCTTGCCGGCGTAGATGCGCACGGCGCGCCGCGGCACGAGCGCGAGGATGTCGTCGGACACGAGGTGGTCGTGCACCACCACCTGCGCGCGCTCGAGCGCCTGCACCGCCTTCACGGTGAGCAGGCCCGGATCGCCCGGGCCCGCGCCGACCAGCGAAACGCGGACGTCCTTCACCGCCGCGCGCTCCGCGCGAACGCGACGAAGCGCGCCGGCCAGTCGCAGCCGCCCGTCGCCGAGAGGTGGGTGTAGGACGCGAGCGTGTTGCCCACCACCACGCCGTCGCTCACGCCGTCGATGCCGTGGCCGCGCCGCACGCGGTAGGCGAGCCGCGACGACGCGGGCAGCCCCGCGAGCGCCGAGTAGTGGAACTCGTGCGCGTGCACCTCGCGGCCCTCGCGCGCGCCGGGCCAGGGGTGCGCCGCGGTCTCCTCGAGGCGGACGTAGCCGCGCCCCGAAGGGCGGTCGCCCACCACGACGTCGGCGTCGATCGCGCCCACCATCGCGTGCCGCGCGCCCTTCCAGGCGATCGACCGCGCGAGGTACATGAGCCCGCCGCACTCGGCGTATGCCGGCATGCCGGCCGCGAGGCGGCCGCGGATCTCGGCGCGCAGGGGTGCGTTCGCCTCGAGCTCGGCGGCGAAGCACTCGGGGAACCCGCCGCCGACGAGCAGCGCATCGACCTCCGGCAGCCGCGCGTCGCGCAGC
>JAOAEA010000105.1 GCA_026417035.1 Burkholderiales bacterium | reverse complement strand
CCTTGTAGAGATACGCGAACGCCGCGTGGCCCTGCGGAACCGGCTGTTCGAAGCGCGCGCCGGGCGCGAGGTGCACGTCTAGGTAAGTGGGCTGCATGGCGACCTCGCGCACCGGGCCGCGCACGCCGTCGGTCTCGCCCGCGATCACTTTCACCGTGGTGCCGTCGTCGCGGCGCACCTCCGGGATGTGGCTCGCGTCGAACTCCTGGTAGCGGGGCCGCGACATCTTCTGCTTCGCGGGGAGGTTCACCCAGAGCTGGAAGCCGTCGAGGCGGCCGTCGCCGCGGCGGGGCATCTCCTCGTGCAGCAGCCCCCCGCCCGCGGTCATCCACTGCACGCCGCCGGCGCGGAGCGTCCCCGCGGCGCCCGTGGTGTCGCGATGGTCGATCTCGCCTTCGAGGAGGTAGGTCACCGTCTCGATGCCGCGGTGCGGATGCATCGGGAAGCCCTTCACGAAGTCGGCGGGATCGTCGGAGCCGAAGTGGTCGAGCAGCAGGAACGGGTCGAGCCAGTCGATCTGCCGCCCCGCGATGAGGCGCTTCAGGCGCACCCCCGCGCCCTCGAGCGTCGGTTCGGGAAGGATCTGGCGTGCGACGGTGCGTAGGGTGGTCATGGGCATCCCAAAAAAAACCTCGCCCTGTCGCTTCCGCGGCAGGACGAGGCTATGACCCACGCGACGGCGCGGGGTTCCGCTGCCAGCGGCCCGCGCAGGCCCGTGTGACCTTCGCCG
This sequence comes from Burkholderiales bacterium, assembly GCA_026417035.1. Classification (GTDB taxonomy): domain Bacteria; phylum Pseudomonadota; class Gammaproteobacteria; order Burkholderiales; family SG8-39; genus JAOAEA01. The sequence goes on along the minus strand of JAOAEA010000105.1, from coordinate 5,059 downwards.
AGCCCGCGCCTGTGGGTGACGACCACCCGTCGCGGCTCGGCGCCGCGATCACCCGCCGTAGGGCGCGGCGCGCGGCACGCGGTCGTCCTCCTGGGGCACGCGGAAGGCGGCGAGATGCACCACGCGCTCGCCCGCGACCAGCGCGCCGCCGGCGAGCCCGTCGCCGCTGAGGCGCACGTCCTTCCCTTCGCCAGCGGCCTCGTACTCGCGCGTCGCCGCGGCCTGCATGTCGGCGATGAAGCGGCGGACCGCCTCTTCCACGGGGAGCGGCGCCTCTGCCGGCGGTGCGGGCTCGATCGCGTCCATCGCGTAGCTCGAGACGATCTTGTCCATCACCTTGGCGAACGTCTTCGCGGAGTCGAAGAGCTCCATCCCGACGAGCTCGCCGTTCACCGCGAACGCCGCGCCGACCTGCCCGGGTGCCGGCTTGAACGCGCCGACGTAGTCGGCGATCGAGGCGTCGTTCGCCGCGTAGGCGTCGGCCATCGCGAACGAAGGCGACTCGACTTTCATGGAGTGGAGCTTCGCGGCGACGTCCTCCCAGATCTCGCCCTGGTGGGAGCGGTACGTGCCGGTGGTGCGCAGGCTCTCCGACACGCGGGCCATCTTCTTGGCGCGCGCCTTGGCGAAGAGCGTGCGGCGCGCGGCGGCGAAGTGCTTCGACTTGTAACTCCAGCGCCCCTGCTCGACGCAGGACACCGGGATCACCACTTCCTTCTTGCCGCCCACGAGGATCGTGACGTTGAGGACGCGGTTCTGCTTCGCGCCGACGAGCTCCTCGCCGTCGACGAGCAGCACCGGCGCCTCGGCCTCGTTCACGAAACGGAGCTCGGGCACCGACCCGCGCTCGGAGACTTCGGTGACGCGCGCGACCTGCCGCGCGAGCGCCTCGTCGAGGGTGAGGTAACCGGGCTCGCCCTCGCCGGCGGCGGCGAAGAGCGGCACGAAGGTCATGTTGCGGAAGGACTGCGCCGCCCCGGGGGTGAGGGCGGAAAGGGTTTCCTGGATCGGGTTCATCTGGGCTCCTCTGTGAACCCAAAGCCTTCGGAGGGCCTTGGGGACGACAGTATGAGGAGGGGGGTGGCTCAGGGGGTGAGCCTATGGCCGCGCTCCGGCCACGGACGGGGCTCGCTGCCCCGTCGACAGGCGCCGAGAGTCGGCCGGCACCGACGCCTTGGCGTGAGCTGGGGGTTATCTCCCTCGGCCTTTTTCCGCGTCGCCAGCCGGACGCCCGCCCGCTACTCGGCGGACCGCCGCCCGTCGTCGATGGTCTTCAGCAGCCGGCGCATGATCTTGCCGGAGGACGTCATCGGCACCGATTCGACGAACTGGACCGCGCGCGGAACCTTGTACGCCGCCAAATGCTCGCGGCAATGGGCGATGAGCGACGCGCTCGTCGCCTCGGTGCCGGGCCTGAGCATCACGTAGGCTTTCGCGAGCTCGCCCTTCGCCTCGTCCGGGATGCCGCCCACGGCCGCGAGCGCGACGGCGGGGTGCATGCACAGGACCCGTTCGAGCTCGGCCGGATACACGTTGAATCCGGCCGTCAGGATCATGTCCTTCTTGCGATCGACGATCGTGGCGTAGCCGTCCTCGTCCATGACCGCGATGTCGCCGGTGTGCAGCCACCCGTCCGGCCGGATCGTCTCGGCGGTGGCCGCGGGGTTGTTGTAGTACCCCAGCATCACGAGCGGACCGCTGTACATCAGCTCGCCAGGCTGGCCGCGCGGCATCTCGCGCGTCGCGTCTTCCGCATCGACCACGCGGAACGAGTTGCCGGGATAAGGCAGGCCGATCGTCCCCGGCTTGTTGCGGCCATAGACGGGGTTCGCGCTGGTGGCGCCGGCGAGCTCCGTCATGCCCCAGACCTCGTGCACGGGGCAGCCGGTGCGCCGGGTGAACTCCAGCGATTTCGCCGCCGGCAGCGTCTGCCCGCCGACCCAGCACAGCCGCAGGCTCGACAGGTCGTAGCGGTCGAAGTCGGGATGCGCGAGCAGGTAGTAATAGGCCGTCGGCACGCCGTCCATCACCGTCGCCCGGTGCGTGGCGATCGCGCCGAGCATCGCGACCTCGCTGAAGCGCGGCAGCGTGATGAGCATCGAACCGGCGATCATCGCCGCGTTCATGACGCAGCTGCCGTAGACGTGAAAGAGGGGCAGCGCGCTGACGACGCGATCCTCCGCGGTGCGCGCGGCCATCAGCGCGGTGCCGGCGCCGGCCGCGACGACGGCGCGGTGGCTCTGCATCGCGCCCTTCGGGCGGCCGGTCGTGCCGGAGGTGTAGGCGATCACCGCCAGGTCCGACGGCTGGCGCGCCCGAACGGTGAACGCTGCGTCGCACCGGCTCAACCAGTCGCCCAGCGCCGTAGTGCCTTCGGCCTCGGCGGCCCCCCACAGCACGAGGTGATCCAGCGCGCCCGCGGCCTTCAGCTCGCGCAGCTGGCCGGCCTTGTCCTGCGACCCGATCACGACGCGCGCACCGGCGTCCTTCACCGTATAGCCGAGCTCGTCATTCGTCAGCATGCTGCTCAGCGGGTTCAGCACGGCGCCCGTCTTCGCGATGCCGTAGTAGGAAACCACCCACTCCCAGCCGTTGGCCCCGAACAGCCCGACCCGATCGCCGGGCTTCACGCCGATGGCGACCAGGCCGTTCGCGACGCGATTCGACAGGATGTCGAGCTCCCGGAACGAGAAGCGCTGGTCGCCGACCACGAACGCCGTGCGCCCGGCGTGGCGGGCAGCGGCGGCAGGCAGGATTTCCGCAAGCGTCGTGGCCATGGCGCGGCTCCGTTCGGAAGTATTGCGGCCAAAGTACGCATCGGCCGCGGCGCTGTACATTGTCGGAATCGACATATCCTGTGCGGATTCCGCCATGCCCTCCGTTGCGATCCTTGCGGTCGAAGGCTGCTACGTTTCCTGCGCCGCCGGTTTCGCGGACGTGCTGCAGGCCGCCAACGCTCACCTGCGACACCGGCAGGGCCCCGACGGCCGCCCGTTCGAATGGCGCTTCCTGTCGGCCGGCGGCGGGCCGGTCGCCGCGAGCAACGGGATGCGGTTCGAGACCCAGCCCCTGCGCTGGCGCCCGCGTTTCGACGCCGTCGTGATTCCCGCGATCCACTACCCGGGCTTCAAGCCGTTCGTCCGTTTCCTGGATCGGCAGACGGCGACCTACGACTGGCTGCGCGCGCAGTGGAACGCCGGGGCATGGATCGCGGCCAACTGCACCGGCACCTTCGTGCTCGCGCAGTCGGGGCTTCTCGACGGGCGCGCCGCGACGACGACCTGGTGGCTCGACCGCCAGTTCCGGTCGCGTTACCCGAAAGTCGATGTCCAGTTCCGGTCGGCGCTGACGGAGGCCGACCGCCTGGTCTGCGCCGGCGCGACGGCCACCTACCTGCTGCAGGCCGTCCGCATGGTCGACCGGTTCATGGGGCCAACCATCGCCTCGCAGTGCGCGAAGAGCATGCTCATCGACGTCAGCCACACGGGGCAGATCCCCTACCTGCCGCTCCTCGCGGAAACGGAACACGCGGACTCGCTCGTGGAACGCGCGCAGGACTGGCTGCAGAAGCACATGGCCCGGGACATCACGATGTCGGACCTGGCGCGCGCCGTGGCGGCGAGCGACCGCACCCTGCTGCGGCGGTTCGGCGCGGCCACGGGACGGACGCCCCTCGGTTATCTCCAGGCGCTCCGCCTGCAGGCCGCCCGCGCATTGCTCGAGGCAGGCGACATGCCCGTGCAGTCGATCGCGACCCAGGTCGGGTACAGCGATGCGAGTTCGTTCTCGCGCCTCTTCCGGCAATGCATGGGGCTCAGCCCGGGCGCGTATCGCCGTCGATTCCAGTCCCCTGCACCACCTTGAGCGGCCGGTGCCGAACGAGAGGTCTTCGGCAAGCGGGGTCCCCCCGCGATTAGTGCCCCGACAACCCTTCTACGCGACCGCCCGGGACGTAAACGGCCCGACAGCGCCGCCGAGCGAGCGGCCAAGCCCGCCCGACCGCGGGATTGCCCGCGGGTCACGCCCTGGCAAGCGCCGCGCAAAGCTCGGGAAGCGCAATCGCTTCGACGCCCTCGGCAAGAGGCCAACGCTCGGCCCCCTGTACACGACCAAGCGCCGCTCCGGCCGTCCAGGTACGTCCGGACGAACTCGGCGCGCCACCGCAGGCTCGCACCATCCGAAGGGGCGAGCAGGCTCTCCGGAAACCCGCCGCGCAGCCACAGCTCGTTGAGACGCTCCCCGCCGACCTCGCCGGCATCCAGGGGTGCGAGCTCCAGGTAATGGATGCGGCCCGCGAGCGATTCGCTCGACTGCTTGACCAGATCGATCGACGCCGAGCCGAGGACCAGAGACCGCCCTTTCCCGCGCCCGCGCCCGCGCCGCCGGCCGGCATCGATGATGCCGCGCAGGCTGCGGAAGAGTTGCGGCGTGCGATGGATTTCGTCGAGGACGACCGGCTTGTCCTCGTGCCGCGAAAAGTACCGCTCGGGATCCGCGAGCTTCGCCCGGTCGGCTTCGGACTCCAGGTCGAGACAGACCCAAGGTCGCGACCGGGCGGCTTCGCAGGCCAAGGTGGTCTTGCCCACCTGACGCGGCCCTAGGAGGGCAGCGGCCGGGCTCTCGGCCAACGCCACCGTCAGGGAGGAGGACAGCCGGCGCGGGATCAATCTCGCAATTACGGAGAGAGCTTCCAGCAGTGCAAGGACCTAGGCCGACGCGGCAGCGCGAGTTCCCGCTCCCCGTGGGAGGGGGCGCGGCAGTTCGTCAAAGGGGAGCGGGCGAAGGAGAGAGGCAAGCCCCGCGCCGAGGAGGATCGACGACGCCGCGGATCAGACTACACGGGCCGCCTGGTTCGATCAGCCAACGAACGCGGACCGCCGCAGCGCCCTCAGACGTCGCGGTCCGGCCCCTTGAACACCTGAGCTGCCTGCCACCGGAGGAACTCCGGCCGCGGGAAGTACTGCTCGCTCTGCGGAAGGACGATGCCGGCCCCGTGGTACGCGAGCATCTTGTCCCGCGCCTCCGGACTCCCCACGAGGTTTTGGCTCACGATCACCGC
>JAOAEA010000104.1 GCA_026417035.1 Burkholderiales bacterium | reverse complement strand
CCAGTTCTTGCCCTCGGCCTCCTTCTTCTCGGCCTCGGTGAGCTCGTCCCACCAGCCGAGCTTCTTGAGCAGCACGTGGTCGAACTCGGGGTAGCCGAACTGCAGGTCCGCGCCCTTCGAGGCGGACCCGTCGGCCGCGAGCAGGCTCTGGCCGTCGCGCTCGACGCCGAAGTTCGCGCGGAAGTTGCCGCCGCCCTCCATGACGTGCTTGGACGTGTCGTAGAGGTTCGGGCTGCCCGGGTGCTTGAGCTCCGCGGTACCGTACGCCGGCCACGGCAGGCCGAAGTAGTCGCCGTCGAGGACGTAGCCCGTCTCCTTGTCCACGCCGCCCTTGGCGCGCAGCGTCTTCACGTCGAAGACGTGCATGTTGCGCATGTGCGCCTTCAGCCGCTCGGGCGACTGGCCGGTGTAGCCGATCGTCCAGGTGCCGCGGTTGATCTCGTTCCTGAGGATGTCCTCGACCACCGGCTCGTTGTTGACGACCGCGATGTTCTGCTTGCCATCCTTCTTGCCCACGAGCTGGTCGGCGAAGCCGAGCTTCTGCGCCAGCAGATACATGATCGTGTGGTCGGGCTTCGCCTCGAACAGCGGGTCGATCACCTTCTCGCGCCACTGGATGGAGCGGTTCGACGCGGTGCACGAGCCCGAGCACTCGAACTGGGTCGCGGCGGGCAGCAGATAGACGTCGCGGTTCGGATTCGGCTTCGAGCCGTCCGGCGCCGGCATCGCCGCCATCGCCGCAGTGGCCGAGGGATAGGGGTCGATGACCACGAGGAGGTCGAGCGCGTCCATCGCCTTCTTCATCTCGAGGCCGCGGGTCTGCGAGTTGGGGGCGTGGCCCCAGAAGAACTGCGCCCGGATGTTCGGCCCCTGGTCGATGAGGTCGTTCTTCTCGAGGACGCCGTCGATCCAGCGGCTCACCGTGATCCCGGGCTTCTCCATCATCGCCTGGCTCGCGAACCGGCCCTTGAGCCAGTCGTAGTCGACGTTCCACACCCGCGCCCAGTGCTTCCACGACCCGGTGGCGATGCCGTAGTAGCCGGGCAGCGAATCGGGGTTCGGGCCGACGTCGGTCGCGCCCTGCACGTTGTCGTGGCCGCGGAAGATGTTGGTGCCGCCGCCGGAGACGCCGACGTTGCCGAGCGCGAGCTGCAGCAGGCAGGAGGCGCGCACCATGTTGTTGCCGAGGGTGTGCTGCGTCTGGCCCATGCACCAGACGATGGTGGACGGCCGGTTCTTCGCCATCATCTCGGCGCAGGCGCGCACCTGCTCCTCGGGGACGCCGCAGGCCTGCTCGACCTTGTCGGGCGTCCACTTCATGACCTCTTCCTTGACCTTGTCCATGCCCCAGACGCGGGCGGCGATGTACTCCTTGTCCTCCCAGCCGTTCTTGAAGATGTGGTACATCATCCCGTAGAGGAACGGGATGTCGGTGCCGGAGCGGATGCGCACGTAGTAGTCGGCCTTCGACGCCGTGCGCGTGAAGCGCGGGTCGGCGACGATCATCTTGGTGCCGTTCTCCTTCGCATGCAGCGACCAGAGCATCGACACCGGGTGCGCCTCGGCGGCGTTCGACCCGATGTAGAGCATGCACTTGGAGTTCTGCATGTCGTTGTAGGAGTTGGTCATCGCGCCGTAGCCCCACGTGTTCGCGACGCCGGCGACGGTGGTGGAGTGGCAGATGCGCGCCTGGTGGTCGCAGTTGTTCGTGCCCCATAGCGACACGAACTTGCGCAGCAGGAAGGCCTGCTCGTTGTTGTGCTTCGAGGAGCCGACGAAGTACATCGCGTCCGGGCCGCTCTCCTCGCGGATCTTCAGCATCTTCTTCGCGATCTCGTCGAGGGCCTGGTCCCAGCTCACGCGCTGGTACTTGCCGTTCACGAGCTTCATCGGGTACTTCAGGCGGTGCGAGTTCTCGGTGAACCCGTGCTCGCGCACCGACGCGCCCTTGGCGCAGTGCGCGCCGAGGTTGAGCGGCGACTCGAACACCGGCTCCTGCCCGACCCACACGCCGTTCTTCACGACCGCGTCGATCGCGCAGCCGACCGAGCAGTGCGTGCAGACCGTGCGCTTGACCTCGATCTTCCCGCCTTCGGGCTTCTTCTCGGACGCGGCGTCGGCCCGGCCGATCATGGCGAACGGCAGCGTGCTCGCGAACGCACCCGCGCCGACCGCGACCCCGGACCGCTTGAGGAAGGTCCGCCGGTCGATGTTCTTGCCGAGCATCCCCGCGACGCTCCGCGCGAGGCGCGCGCGCGCGAGGCCCGGCGCGGCTTCGGATTTCCTGGTGAGCAGCATCTTCGACCCCTCCTCGATCAGACCTTGGTGGTGCGGTAGTAGCTGAGCACGTGCTCGGTCAGGCGGTAGCCCCGGCGCTGCGCATCACCCGGCGCCGCGGCCTCCGCGGGCTGCTGGGGCGCGACCTTGGATGCGACGGCGGCAGCGGCGGCGGCGCCGCCCGCGCCGGCTGCGACGAGGAACCCGCGGCGGCTGAGCTTCACTTTGTCGTTCATGGCTTGCGTCTCCTTCCGAACACTCGACCTGGCTTGCAATCGACTTACCGGGGACCTACAGCATCCCGAAAGACTCGATCTCGACGGCGAAGAAAGCCTTCGCGAAACGCGCGACCGGCTTGTAGAAATTCGTGTTCTGGCTCGCGAGGATAGCGTCGCAGAACGGGGCGTACGCCGGCTGAATATACGCCTCGAAGAACCGCTTTTCTTCTTGCGGTGCAGCATCCGGCCGGGCCACGATCAGGTGCCGCATGACATCGCACAGCGCGGCGAAGTGGTCCTCGGGCTCGTGGGCACCGGCGCTCCGCGCGAGCCCCAGGCCCGCGAGCTCCCCGCGCAGGCGGGCGAGGATCAGCTCGGCCCCGGTCCGGGTGAGGTAGTGGGTGGCGTAGGGGCTCACCTCGGCCTTCCCCGTTCCCACGAAGACCGTGTCGTACTCGAGCTGCGCCGCCTCCGGATCCATCGCCGCGGCGGCGGCGACCAGCTCCCGCCAGGCCGAGGCGAGCGCGGCCGGGCCGCCATCGACGTCGATCTCGTCGGCGCCGGCCAGCGAGCCGAGCAGGGCCGCGTCCGGACCCGCGTAGAGCAGCCGCGCGAGCAGCGCGTAGAAGTCGGCGCGCGCCTGGTCCTCGGGGGCGACGGCCGTCCTCGCGAGCGTTTCGGCTGCGGCGTTCATCTGGCTCGTAGTCGGTCCTCGGCGCCTACTTGACGTCGAAGATCGACACCTCCTCCTTGCCTTCCATCATGTCGATCACGCGGCAGTCGGCGCACATCATCATGCGGCGCAGCGACTGCTCGCCGGCCCACATGGAGTGGCCCGAGAGCCGACCGACCATGCTGTCGATCATCTGCTTCGTGCCGAAGGGCTTGCCGCAACGCACGCAGTGGAAGGGTTCCGCCTCGTTGAGCGTCACCGCCGCCTTCGCCTCGGCCGCGAGCAGGAGCCGCGGCGTGAGCGTGACGGCGCCCTCCGGGCAGGTCCGCTCACAGAGCCCGCACTGCACGCAGTTGCGCTCGATGAAGCGCAGCTTCGGCGCGTCCTGGCCGTCGAGGAGCGCCGATTCCGGGCACGCGCCGACGCACGCGAGACAGAGGGTGCAGGCCGCCTTGTCGACGTTGACCCGTCCCCACGGCGCGCCCTTCGCGAGCGCGACCTCCGCGACCGGCGCGGGCGCGAGCTTCGCGACGTGCTCGATCGCGAACTCGAGGGTGGAGCGCTTGGCGTTGCCGAGATTGAAGGGGGCGGGCTTCGCGACCGTCGCGGCCGGCGCGAGGCGCGCGAGGAAGGCGTCGAGCCCTTCCGGCGTCTGCTCGCGGACGAGGCGGAAGTGCTCGCCCGCGTAGCCGAGCGCGGTGAGGATCGTCTGCGCGTAGCCCATCTGGCGCTCGAGCGCGTGACCGTATTCTTCGGCTTCGGAGCCGGCCGAGAGGGCGAGCACCTGGCTCGCGCCGTAGGCGACCGCGCCGAGCAGCGTGTCCATGCCGATCGCGGCGATGTGGTGGACTTCGAGCGGGATGACCCGCGCCGGCAGGCCGCGCGCGTGGCCCGACGCAGCCAGCCGCCCGAGCTTCGCGACGAGCTCGCGCCCGTCGGTGCCGTTGTGGAAGAGGATCGCCGCGTCCTTGCCGCCCGCGGCGTGATAGACCGAGAGCAGCCGCTTCAGCCGCGCGCCGGCGTCGGCGACGCGCGGGTACGCGTAGGTCATCGCGCCCGACGGGCACACGGTGGCGCATCCGCCGCAGCCCATACAGAGGTGCGGCTCGACCTTCACGCGGTCGCCGTCGGAGGCGATGGCCGCCGTCGAGCAGACGTCGATGCACGCGGTGCAGCCGGTCTTCTTCGAGCGGCCGTGCGCGCAGAGCTTCTCGTCGTAGGCGAAGTACTTCGGCTTCTCGAACTCGCCCACCATGCGCGCGAGCTCGGCGGCGGCGAGCGCCTGGTCGAGCGGGTCGCGGCCGGGCGCGAGATAGCCCTGCGGCGGCTGCGGCATCCGGAGGAGCGGCTCGGCCGAGAGGTCGAGCACCAGGTCGAAGCGCTCCTCGCGCGTGCGGTCGGCGCGGTCGAAGTCGATCGCGCCGACCGCGCCGCACGCCTTGACGCAGGCGCGGTGCGAGCGGCACTTGCCGAGGTCCACCTGGTAGTCGAAGCCGATCGCCCCCTCGGGGCAGGCGCGGATGCAGGCGTTGCAGCGCGTGCACGCCTCCAGGTCGATCGGGTTCTCCTGCGTCCAGGCGACGGTGAACGCGCCGAGGTAACCCGCAACCGACGTCACGCGGCCGGACCAGACCGGATACGCGCGCTCGCCGGGCAGCTCGCCGCCGCGGCCGCCGGTCGCGAGCACGCTCACCTCGAGGTCGGGCTTCAGCCGCTCGGCCCATTGCACCGCCGCGGCGGCCGGGCCGATCACCAGGACGCTCCCGCCCGAGCGGTAAGTGACCGTCGGCACCGGCTCGGGCTCGGGCAGGTCGGCGAGCGCGAGCAGCGCGGCGATCTTCGGCGTCGCGGCGGCACCCTCGGCCGACCAGCCGGCCGTCTCGCGGATGTTCACGAACTCGAGCCGGGTCGCCGAACCCGCCGACTGCGCGAGCTCGGTGAACAGCGCGGCTTCCTGAGTGCAGGCGACCACGCACGATTCGTCCCGCAACGCCGCGCCGAACCGTTCCGCTTCCTTGCGGCATAGCTCGGTGTGTACGTCGATCGGGGCACGCGCCGCGAGGGCTGCCGCGAGCGCGCCCGCGTCGAGGGGCATGCTGCGGTTGCAGTTGCAGACCTTGAGGGTCGTGTTCTCTAGCGCCATCGCCGGCTTCTGGGGAATCAGGACTCCCCAAGCACGCCGCGTGCCGGATAGTCACGGAAAAGGATCGTCAGGAATCCATTGAATTCCGTTCTTCAGCCGGATTTTCCGGCCCAGACGGCTCCAGAACGGCCGAGGTGGTGCGAAATGTCCCTTCCTCGGGCGGTGCCGACCCATCCGGGAGCTCGCCGGCGGTCCCGGTCTTCCCAGCCCGGCCCGACGTGTCCGGCGCCACAGCCTCGCCCTCCGTCCCGCCCTCGGGCGCGGGCTCGGCCGGCCGCTCCGGCTCCGGGGACCGGAAGAGGTGCTTCACTGCGGCGATCTTCCCGAGCATCTCGGCCGGCAGCGGCTCGAACTGGGTGTAGTCGTCGATATAGACGTCGAGCCCGTCCATCACGTTGAACTTCGGGTCGGCGAAGAGCTTCTTGATCGCGGCGCGCTTCACGTCCTCGGCGACGCCCGGCTGCATGAACGCCTTGTAGTCGGACTCGAGCCCCTTCAGCGATTCGAGCGGCGGGAGTGGCTCGGGCGGCTTGGGCTCGGGCGGCGCGGCGG
>JAOAEA010000103.1 GCA_026417035.1 Burkholderiales bacterium | reverse complement strand
GCACGTTCACCACCGAGCCCTCCTCGAAGAGGTCGAGCGGGTAGGCGATGAAGGCGTAGAACGCGGTCGCGTCGCCCGGAACCGGCACGATCCGGTAGGCGCGCCCCTTGTAATAGTCGAGGTCGGTGAGGAGGTCGGTCCACACGGTCGTCCACGTGCCGGTGGAGGACTCGGCCGCCACCGCCGCGGCCGCCTCCTCGCGCGGCACGCCGGCCTGCGGCACCACCTTGAACACTGCCAGGAGGTCGGTGTCGAGCGGGATGTAATCCGGAGTCCAGTAGGTCTTCGCGTAATCCTTGACGCCGGCTTGATAGGTCTTCTCGGCCACGGGCGTTCTCCTGCTCGTTGTAAGGGGCGCCGCTGCTGCGTCCGGGGGACGTTCCGCACAGCGACGGTGCGCACGTTAGCGCCGGCGGTGCATAATGGAAAATCAAATTTTCTTCGGCTTACCATCAGGACTATTCGAGGAAGGGGGGGTCCGATGCACATCACGCTCCGTCAGCTCGAGATCTTCGAGGCGGTCGCCCGGCACCTGTCGTACTCGCGCGCCGCGGAGGCGCTGCACCTCACGCAGCCCGCGGTTTCGATGCAGCTGCGCCAGATCGAGGGGCAGGTGGGGGTGCCGCTCCTCGAGCAGATCGGCAAGACCCTGTACCTGACCGACGCCGGCCGCACGGTCCTGCGCGGCGCACGCGAGACGCTCGGGGCCGTGGAGCGGCTCGCGATCGCGGTCGCCGACCTGAAGGGTCTTCGGCGCGGGCGGCTCAGCGTCGCCGTCACCACGACCGCCGAGTACTTCATGCCGCGCCTGCTCGGTGAGTTCTCGGCTCGCCATCCGGGCATCGAGTTCACACTGGAGGTCACCAACCGCGCCGGATTGCTGGCACGGCTCGGCGACAACGCGGACGACGTGTACGTCGCGGGCCAGCCCCCGCAAGGCGTGCCCGTCGCGTGCAAGCCGCTCGCGCCCAACCGCCTGCTCGTGGTCGCGCGCCCGGACCACCCGCTCGCGCGCGCGGGCCGGGTTCCGCTCGCGCGCATCGCGACCGAGCCGTTCCTCGCGCGCGAGCCGGGCTCCGGGACACGCGCCGCGGCGGAGCGATTCCTGGCCGAGCGCGGGATCACGCTCAGCTACCGGATGGAGCTCGGCAGCAACGAGGCGGTGAAGCAGGGCGTGCTCGGCGGGCTCGGGCTGGCGGTGCTCGCCGAGACGAGCGTCGCGATCGAGCTCGCGGCGGGTGCGCTGGTGCCGCTCGCCGTGACCGGTTTCCCGATCGCGCGCACCTGGTACCTGATCCAGCGCGCCGACAAGACACCGTCGCTGCTCGCGCAGGCGTTCGTCGAGTTCCTGCTGGCGGGCGTCGCGGTGGCCCCCACCGACGGCGTGCTCGCGCCCCTCGCGCTCGGCGAGACGGGGATGCGGGCCGTCAGCGGCCGCCGGCGCGCGACGCCGTCGGCACGCTCGCCCAAGCCGCGGCGTTCGCGCCGCGCCGAACACCTATAATCGGCCGCTTCCTCTTACCGCGAAGCGAGGAGACGCATGGCGCGAGTCGCATTCCTCGGCCTCGGCGTGATGGGCTTCCCCATGGCCGGCCACCTGCAAGCCAAGGGTCACGACGTGACCGTGTACAACCGCACGCCGGCGAAGGCGGAGGCGTGGGTCGCGAAGCACGGCGGGCGCATGGCGCGCACGCCCGCGGCGGCCGCGAAGGACGCGGAGATCGTCTTCTCCTGCGTGGGGGACGACCCCGACCTGCGCGCGATCACCCTCGGGCCGGACGGCGCCTTCGACGCCATGGCGAAGGGCGCGATCTTCGTGGACCACACCACCGCGTCGGCGAAGATCGCCCGGGAGCTCTACGCGGAAGCGAAGACGCGCGGCCTGCATTTCATCGACGCGCCGGTGTCGGGCGGCCAGGCGGGGGCCGAGAACGGCGTGCTCACCGTGATGTGCGGCGGCGACCCCGAGCCCTTCGAGCGCGCGAGGCCGGTGATCGCGTGCTACGCGCGCGCCGTCACGCTGATGGGCCCCGCCGGCGCCGGCCAGCTCACGAAGATGGTGAACCAGGTCTGCATCGCGGGCCTGCTCCAGGGCCTCTCCGAGGGCCTGAACCTCGCCATCCGCTCGGGCCTCGACGCGAAGCTCGTGCTCGACGTGATCTCGAAGGGCGCGGCGCAGTCCTGGCAGATGGAGAACCGCGGCAAGACGATGGTGGACGACAAGTTCGACTTCGGCTTCGCCGTGGACTGGATGCGCAAGGACCTGAGGATCGCGATGGAGCAGGCCGAGGCCGTCGGCGCCGAGCTTCCGGTCACGAAGCTCGTCGACGGCTTCTACGGCGACGTGCAGAAGATGGGCGGCGGCCGCTGGGACACCTCGTCGCTCATCCGGCGGCTGCGCAAGTCCTGAAGCGGCGGCGCCGCGCCCGGCGCGATGATCGACATGCCCTTCGCCGCCCCGGCGGACTACGTGCCGGGCGTCGCACCGCCGGCCGTGCCGCAGCCCGACGCGCTCTGGTTCCTGTTCCGGGATTCGCGGCTACTCGCGGGAGAGGGCACGATGCGCCTTCCTCCCGGCGCGCTGGCGGCGGGCCTCAACGCAGGGCGTCCCCAGTATCTCGGCACCCTCGCTGGCCGCGAGGTCTATGCCGCCGAGGCCGCCTCCGGCGCGGATGCCCCCGCGGGATACCGCTGGAGCGACCTGCGCTCGCTCTTTTCGCGGATGGACGACACGCTCGTCGCGCTCGCCGGGCGCGCCCTGCAGCTCGTCGACTGGGACCGCACCCACCGCTTCTGCGGCCGCTGCGCCACGCCGACCCTGGCCAAGGATGCCGAGCGCTCGCGCGAGTGCCCGGCCTGCGGCCTCGTCGCGTACCCGCGTATCGCGCCCGCGGTCATGGCCCTGGTGAAGCGCGATCCGGGGGAGATCCTGCTCGCGCGCTCGCCGCGCTTCCCGCCCGGGATGTACAGCGCCCTCGCCGGGTTCGTCGAGCCCGGCGAGACCCTCGAGCAGTGCCTCGAGCGCGAGGTGCTCGAGGAGGTCGGCGTGCGGGTCGCGAACGTCCGCTACTTCGCGAGCCAGCCCTGGCCTTTCCCCAACTCCCTCATGATCGCCTTCGTCGCCGACTGGGCCGGCGGGGAGATCCGCCCCGATCCACTTGAAATCGAGGCCGCTCAGTGGTTTATAATCGCCGACCTGCCGCAGCTGCCGCAGCCGATCTCGATCGCGCGGCGGCTGATCGACGCGGTCGTCGGCGAGATGCGGGCCGCGGCGGGGCAGTAACACCCGGGGGAGATGCGCGCATCTCCGATTGGGGGGTTTGCCCTATGTGAGTTCGGCCGAACTTGCATAGGCCAGACCCCTAGGCGATCAGCTTGGGGAGTTTATGCAAATTGGACGGCATCCACGTCGTAGCGAACCTATACCGCTGTCACGGTGACCCGCGGTACATGACTGACGCCGCGGCCCTGCGGCGGTTCTGCGTCGATTCGGTGGTGCGCAACGGCCTCACGGTCGTCGGCGACCTCTTTCACCAGTTCCCGGCCGGGGAGGGCTCGCAGGAGGCCTCCGGGGGCGTCACCGGCTGCGTGGTGCTCGCCGAATCGCACCTCGCCATCCACACCTGGCCGGAGCTCGGCAGCGTCACGCTGGACGTCTACGTGTGCAACTACACGCAGGACAACGGCGACAAGGCGCGCGCGGTCGTCGACGACCTCCAGCGGCTCTTCGCGCCGGAAGACTACGTGCGCCACGACGTCCCGCGCGACCGGCAGTTCATGTACGAGCACCTGAACCCGGACTACGGGTTCTTCATCCGCTCCTCGAAGCGGATCGAGGAAGGCCACACGGGCTTCCAGGCGCTCGAGGTCCACGAGACGCCGCAGTTCGGGCGTCTCTTCCGGCTCGACGGCTTCAACATGACCTCCGAGAAGGAGGAGTTCGTCTACCACGAGAACATGATCCACCCGGCGGCGGTGACGCACACCGCGCCGCGGCGGATCCTGATCATCGGGGGCGGCGACGGCGGGCTCGCAGAGGAGGCGCTGAAGCACCCGTCGGTCGAGGAAGTCGTGATGGTCGAGCTCGACGGCCGAGTCGTCGAGATCGCGAAGAAATACTTCGAGGGCGTGCACCGCGGCGTGTTCGCGAACCCGAAGCTGAAGGTGATCATCGGCGACGGCCTGAAGTACATCGCGGAGACGCGCGAGAAGTTCGACATCGTGGCGCTCGACCTGCCGGACCCGGTCGGCCCGGCCGAGATGCTCTACGAGGAGCCGTTCTTCGCGGACTGCAAGCGCGCGCTCGCGCCGGGCGGGGCGCTCGTCCTGCACATGGGCTCGCCCTGGGGGCAGCCGGCGCGCGTCAAGGCGATCTACGAGCGCCTCGCGAAGCTCTTCAAGGTGGTGCGGCCGTACACGATGTTCATCCCGCTCTACGGCAACCTCTGGTCGATGGCGGTGTGCTCGGACGCGCTCGATCCCACCAAGCTCGCGCCGGCGGAGGTCGACCAGCGGATCGCCGCGCGCGGCCTCACGCACCTGCAGTACTACAACGGCGGGACGCACGCGGCCGTGTTCGCGCTGCCGAACTTCGTGCGCGACCTCACCGTCGGGGCGGCCAAGCCGGCCAAGCTGCGCAAGGTCGGCTAGCCGCGCGGCGGGCGGAAAAGCTCGAAGCCCGGGCGACGGCCCGGGCTTTTTTTCGTCCGTGCCGCGGCGCGCGCGGCCGGAGCCCTATCGGCCCGCGCCCAGGAACGCGAAATCCGCTTCCGGGCGCCGTCCGCTCACGATGTCGGCGATCGCCCGCCCCGAGCCCGCGGCCAGGGTCCAGCCGAGCGTGCCGTGGCCGGTGTCGAGGAAGAGGTTCGGGTAGCGCGAGCGCCCGACGAGGGGCACGTTCGAGGGCGTCGCGGGCCGCAGGCCCGCCCAGAACTCGGCTCGATCCGTGCCGCGAAGCCCCGGGAAGAGCTCCCGAGTCCGGCGCACGATGGCCTCGCAGCGCACGCGGTTCACGGCGGTGTCGTAGCCGGCGAGCTCGGCCGTGCCGGCGACGCGCAGCCGCTCGCCGAGGCGCGAGAAAACGAGCTTCGCCGCCTCGTCGGTGAGGCTCACGCGCGGGGCGACCTCGCCGGCTGTGAGCGGGACGGTGATCGAGTACCCCTTGAGGGGATAGATCGGCACCCGCACGCCGACCGTCCGCAGCACGAGCGGCGAATAGCTGCCGAGCGCGACGACGTAGGCGTCCGCGCTCACCCGCTCCTCGGTGCCGCCGGCTCGCGCGAGCACCGCGGCGGTCACGCGGCCCCCGGCGGCCTCGAGGCGCCGCACCGTGACGCCGAAGCGGAACTGCACCCCGCGGCCCGCGGCGAGCCGCGCCAGGGCTTGCGTGAACTTCCGCGCATCCCCGGACTCGTCCGTCGGCGTGTAAATGGCTCCGGCGATGCGGACCGGGGCGCCGGCAAGTGCCGGCTCGAGCGCGAGCGTCTCCGCTGCGGACTTCGCTTCGCGCTCGCAGCCGAGCGAGCGCATGAACGCCGCCTTCTTCTCCGGTGCGAGGCTGGCGAGGATAGCGTCGTGGACGGCGTCGATCTCGGCGTCGCTGTACTCGGCCCACAGCACGGCGTTGTTCTCGGTCTCCTCGACCTGCATGTGCACGAGGTTCTCCGCGACGAAGAGCGCGAGGCGGCGGTAGAGCGCGAGGAGCGCGTCGGCGCGCAGCGCGCCGTGGCTCGCCTCGACTTCGCGCGCGGCGTCCTCGAGGCGCGCGATCGCGTGCTCGTGGTCGAGGTGGTCGTCGGCGGTGTGCGCCGCCGAGTCGGGCCGGCGCGCCTCCATCGCCGCGTGGATGTGGCTGTTCTCGGCGGCGATGTGGCTCGAGCAGAGC
>JAOAEA010000102.1 GCA_026417035.1 Burkholderiales bacterium | reverse complement strand
CGCGGCGACCGTGCGCGCGCGCGCGCGCGCGAGCCGCACCAGGCCGAGATGCCCCTCGTGGAGGTTGCCCATGGTCGGGACGAACGCCACGGCGCCGCGGCCGGCGAGCGCGGCGCGCAGCGCCGCGACGGAATCGATCACCTGCATCGCGATGCGTTCCAGAGGACAGAGGACGGAGGACGGAGGACAGAGGGCGGGAAACGGCGGGCTTCGCCGCCCGTCGCCCGGCACGGGTAAGACGGCCGGGCGCAGCGTTCGTTCCGGTCCGCAGGGAGCGGTCGAAGACCGTGGCTCGCCACCGCGACGCCCGTCCTCACCGCTTCGTCCGCACCGGGAGTGGCCCGCTTCACGGCGTCGCGGGCCGCTCAGCCGAGGTTGAAGTAAGCCCGCGCGCCGCGCATCTCGGCGATGCGCCCGACGAGGAGCTCGAAGTCGGCGTCGTCGGCGGCGAAGTTGAGCCGGTCGGAGTTCACGATGAGCAGCGGCGCTTCCTGGTAGTGGTGGAAGAACCGCGCGTAGGCCTCCGCGAGCGCGGCGAGGTACTCGGGCTGGATCGGGCGCTCGTAGCCGATGCCGCGGCGCTTCACCCGCTCGAGGAGCGTCTCGATGCGCGCCTGCAGGTAGACCACGAGGTCGGGTTTCGGCGCGCGCGGCTTCAGCGTCTCGTACATCTTCTGGTAGAGCGCCAGCTCGTCGCCGGAGAGCGTGAGGCGCGCGAAGAGCGGGTCCTTGTCGAAGAGGAAATCGGAGACGGTCGCCTGGCGAAAGAGGGGCAGCTGCGCGAGCTCGGCGAGCTGCGTCGCGCGCTGGAAGAGGAAGAAGAGCTGCGTCGGCAGGGCGTAGCGCGCCATGTCCTGGTAGAAGCGCGGCAGGAACGGGTTCTCGCCGGGCTGCTCGAGAAGCGTCTCGGCGTCGAGCCGCGCGGCGAGCCGGCGCGCGAGGGTGGTCTTGCCCGCGCCGATCGGGCCTTCGACGACGATGTAGCGGTACCGGGAGAGGGGCATCGGCAGGCGGCTGGAACCGGGACGCGGATCGTGAGGGGTCGGGGGGCCGGGCGGCGGCGCGCGCCTCAGAGCTTCTCCACGCGCTGGCCGGCGACGGCGGCGAGCAGCGCGGCGGCGCCGCCACGGCCGGGGATCTCGGCGTGCGGCGCGATCTCGACGAGCGGCGCGAGCACGAACGCGCGCTCGTGCATGCGCGGATGTGGCAGCTCGAGCCCCGGCTCGCGCACGGCGCTGCCGTCGTAGAGGAGCAGATCGAGGTCGAGGAGGCGCGGCGCGTTACGGTACGCGCGCTCCCGGCCCGCATCGGCCTCGATCTTCTGCAGCGCGGCGAGGAGCGCGCGCGGCGCCAGCCCCGTTTCGATCTCGGCCACCGCGTTCAGGAAGTCCGGCTGCGCCGCGTAGCCGACCGGCGCGGTGCGATAGAGCGACGACGAACGCACGACGCGGGTGCCGGGAAGCCGGCCGATCGCGTCGAGCGCCTGCGCGATCTGGCGAGCCGGATCGCCGAGGTTCGCCCCCAGCCCGACGAACGCGCGCGCCATCGCAGCTTCAGTCGGCGAGGACCGGCGGCGGTCCGGCGTCCTGCGGCCCGGGCGCGCCGCCGGGGCGGCGGCGCCGGCGCCGGCGGCGCTTCTCGCCGCCCTCGCGCGCCGGCAGGAGCAGCTCGGCGCGCTCCTCGGGGGTGCCGTCCTGGAAGCGGCGCCACCACTCGACGAGCTCGCCGCTCGCCTCGCCGCTCTCGGCGCGCAGCGCCAGGAAGTCGTAGCCCGCGCGGAACCGCGGGTGCTCGAGCACGCCGTAGGGGCGCCGGCCCGAGCGGTTCTCGAGGCGCGGCTGCAGCGCCCAGATCTCCTTCATGGTCGCGGTGTAGCGCTTCGGGATCGCCAGCTTGTCGGTCTGCTTGTCGAGCACTTCGTCCATCGCCGCGTAGAGCGCGGGGATGCGGCCCTCGCCGGCATCGGTGCGCGCCTTCCACGCCGCGAGCACCTCGTGCCACAGGAGCGAGGCGAACAGGAACGCGGGCGACACCGGCTTGTCCAGGCGCACCCGCTCGTCGGTCTGCGCGAGCGCGAGGTGTACGAACTTCTCCCCGAGCGGCTGCTCCAGGATCACGTCGAGGAGCGGCAGCAGCCCGTGGTGCAGCCCCTCGGCACGCAGGCGCTGCACGCACGCCTTGGCGTGGCCGGAGAGGAGGAGCTTCAGCATCTCGTCGAAGAGGCGCGCCGGCGGCACGTTGCCCATCAGGTCGGCGAGCTCGCGGATCGGGGCGCGCGTCTTCGGGTCGATGGTGAAGCCGAGCTTGGCGGCGAGGCGCACCGCGCGCAGCATGCGCACCGGGTCCTCGCGGAAGCGCGCGCGCGCATCGCCGATGATGCGGATCACCTTGCGCTTCAGGTCGCGCACGCCACGGTGGTAGTCGAGCACCGTCTGCGTCGCGGGGTCGTAATAGAGCGCGTTCACGGTGAAGTCGCGCCGCGCCGCGTCCTGCTGGCGGTTGCCGTAGACGTTGTCGCGCAGCACCCGGCCGGTCTCCTCGTCCACTTCGCCCGGCGCGGCGGCGCGGAAGGTCGACACCTCCACGATCTCGTCGCCGAAGAGCGCGTGCACGAGCTTGAAGCGCCGGCCGATGAGGCGCGAGCGGCGCACGAGCCGGTGCACGTCCTCGGGGCTCGCGTCGGTCGCGACGTCGAAGTCCTTGGGCACGACGCCGAGCATCAGGTCGCGCACCGCGCCGCCGACGACGTAGGCGTGGAAGCCGTGCGACTGCAGGATCTCGCAGACCTTGCGCGAGCCGTAGCTGATGTTCTCGCGCCGGATGCCGTGGGCTTCGAGAGGGAAGGTCTCGGGCTCGGCGTCGCCGAGGCCGAACACGCGCCGGATGAGTTTGCGGATCAAGTCGCGACGGGCGGAAAGAGCCTGCGGCCGGCCTCCTCGAACGCCTCGAGGGGGCAGCGGTACAGCGCCTCGAGGGGCGCGCGGCTGAGGAGCGTCTCCGCCGGGCCGGCCGAAAAGCGCGCCGAATCATACAGCAAAAGGGCGTGGTCACAGTAGCGCGCGGCGAGCCACGGCTCGTGCAGCGCCATCGCGACCGCGTGGCCCCCGCGCGCGAGCGCGGCGAGACGCTCGATGGTCGCGACCTGGTGGCGCACGTCGAGGTGTGCGAGCGGCTCGTCGAGGAGATAGAACCGCGGCGCCTGCACCAGCAGCTGCGCGATGCGGGCGCGCTGCCGCTCGCCGCCCGAGAGCGTGCGGTAGGGCTGCGCCGCGTTGCGCTCGAGGTCGAGCGCCGCGAGCGCCTCGCGCGCGTCGCGGTCGATGCCCGGATCGGGCGCGAAGCCGCCCGCGCCCCGCGCGAGCGCGCCCAAGCGCACGTAGTCGAGCGTGGCGCCCCAGAACGACTCCGTCTCGTCCTGCAGCAGGATGCCGACACGGCGCGCGAGCTCGCGCCGGCCGTACGCGCCGAGCGTTTGCCCCTCGAGGGTCACCGCGCCTTCGCCCGGCGTGCGCAGCCCCGCGAGCGCGGCGAGCACGCTCGACTTGCCCGAGCCGTTGGCGCCGAGCACCGCCCAGCACTGGCCGGGGCGGATCTCGATTTCGAGCGCCGCGACCAGCGTGCGTCCCGGCACGCGCAGGGTGAGGCCGCGCGCCGCGAGGCTCATCGCATCCTCGCGAGCAGCACGAGCAGCACCGGCGCGCCGACGAGCGCTAGGATCGCGCCGACCGGCAGCTCGAGCGGCGGCACGGCGGTGCGGCCGATGGTGTCGGCGACGACCACGAGGCTCCCGCCGGCGGCCGCGGCGAGCGGCACGAGCGCGGTGTGGGCGTGCCAGCCCGCGAGCCGCAGCGCGTGCGGCACCACGAGGCCGACGAAGCCGATCGCGCCGGCGAGCATCACCGCGGCCACCGTCGCGCCGGCCGCGGCGACGAAGGCGGTCGCCTGCACCGCGGCGACGTGGACGCCGAGCGACTGCGCCTTGTCCCGGCCGAGCGCCAGCGCGTCGAGCCGCGACCCGAGCGCGGTCGCGGCGATGACCACTGCCGCGAGCACGAGCCACGCCGCGGCGGGCGATCCGGCCGCCGAGAGGTCGCCGAGCAGCCAGAACAGCATGCCGCGCAGCTGCATTGCCGGAGCGAGCGCCAGCATCACGCTCACGACCGCGCCGAAGATCGCCGCGAGCGCGACGCCGGCGAGGAGCACGCGCGTCACGTCGAGCGTGCCGAGCCGCGCCGCGACGAGCATCACCAGCCCCGCCGCGCCCATCGCGCCGGCGAACGCCGCCGCGTGCTCCCCCGCGCCGCCTGCCCCGGCGAGGATCGCCGCGAGCGCGCCCACCGCGGCGCCGCCGGAGATGCCGAGGATGCCGGGGTCGGCGAGCGGGTTGCGCAGCAGGATCTGCAGGAGCGCGCCCGCCACCGCGAGGAGACCCCCGCAGGCGAACGCGGCGAACGCGCGCGGCGCGCGCAGGCCCCAGACGATCTCGCGCGCGACCTCGTCGCCGCCGCCGAAGAGGGCGGCCGACAGGCGGGTGGCGCCGAGCTCGACGCTGCCGAGCGCGAGCGCCGCTGCGAGCGAGAGCGGGACGGCGAGGAGGACGGCGAGCGCCGCCGGGCGCCGCATCACCGGCCCTCGCCTCGACCGCGCGCGTAACGGGGGGCGGCGGGCCGCTCGCCGCCGCGGTGCGCCCGCGACGGTATGGGGTCGCGCGTCTCGTGCCGAAGCCGCGTCACGACCGGAGCGACACGATTTCCCAGCCGCGCGCGGCCGCGAGCTCCGCGAGCGCCGGGTCGGGGTCGACCGCCACCGGCCGCGAAACCCGCTCGAGCAGCGGGATGTCGTTGCGCGAGTCGCTGTAGAACCAGCTCGCCGGGAACTCGTCGAGGCGGTGGCCGCGCGACTCGAGCCAGGCTTCGACGCGCGCGATCTTGCCCTCGCGGAAGCAGGGCGTCCCGGCCACGCCGCCGGTGAAGGCGCCCGCGCCGTCGGTCTCGGGCTCGGTCGCGACGAGATGGGGCACGCCGAACGCGCGCGCGATCGGGCCGGTGACGAACGAGTTGGTGGCCGTCACGATCGCGCAGAGCGCACCGCGCTCGAGGTGGCCCGCGACCAGCGCGCGCGCCTTCGCCGTCATCATCGGCCGGATCTTCACCTCCATGAACTTCGCGTGCCAGGCGTCGAGCGTCGCGCGCGGGTAGCGGGCGAGCGGCGCGAGCTGGAACGCCAGGAACTCGCGGATGTCGAGCGTCCCGGCCTTGTACTGCTCGTAGAAGCGGTCGTTGGCGGCCTCGTAGGTGGCGCCGTCGAGGATGCCTTCCTCGATCAGGAACTGCGCCCACTCGTAGTCCGAGTCGCCGGCGAGCAGCGTGTTGTCGAGGTCGAAGAGGACGAGGTCCATCTTCCCTACCGCTTCACCGCAACGGCGCCGAGGGCGCAAAGGTCCGCGATAGGAGCCGCCGGGCCGTGCGACCGTGGCAGTCGCCACCCGCACCCCGCTGCGGGGCCGCCCGCCGCGGGGCGCGAGGTCGCGTCGGCGACGCTCATTCCTTCGCGCTCCTTTCCGGCCTTTGCGCCTTCGCGGTTATCGCCGCGAGCGTCTCCCGCACGAAGGGCAAGGTCAGCGCCCGCTGCCGCTCGAGCGACGCGCGGTCGAGGGCGTCGAGCACCGCAGCGAGCGTCGCCATGTCGCGCGCGACGTGCGTGAGGAGATACGCGATCGCCGCCTCGTCGACGCGCAGCCCGCGGGCGGCGGCGTCGGCGGCGAGGGCGGCCGCCTTCTCGTCGTCCGAGAGCGGGTGCAGCTCGAACGCGAGCCCCGCGGCCAGGCGCGTGCGCAGGTCCTCGCGCAGCCCGAGCTCGCGCGGCGCGCGGTCGCCGGCGACGAGGAACCGCCCGCCCGCGGCGGCCGCCTGGTTGTACAGATCGAAGAGCGCCGCCTGCCGCTCGGCGT